>NZ_CP031425.1:973128-1297504 GCF_003367705.1 Microbacterium foliorum
CGGACTCGGCGTCCTCGACCTCGAGGGGCTGTGGACGCGGTACGACGACCCCGAGCCGCTGCTGGCGGAGATCGCCGGCCTCGACGAGGGGCAGGCGACGGCGCGCATGCAGGAGCTGTATGCCGAGCCGATCAAGCCGACCCTGATCACGCAGCGCCTCGCCGAGGTCCGTGAGGCCGGCGTGACGGTCGCCGGCTCCCTCACTCCGCAGCGCACGCAGGAGTTCTACGACACCGTCGCGGCGGCCGGGGTCGACCTGTTCGTGATCCGCGGCACCACGGTGTCCGCCGAGCACGTGTCGAGCGTCGACGAGCCGCTCAACCTGAAGAAGTTCATCTACGACCTCGACGTTCCCGTGATCGTCGGCGGCGCGGCCACATACACCGCCGCCCTTCATCTGATGCGCACCGGCGCCGCCGGCGTGCTCGTCGGCTTCGGCGGGGGAGCGGCCTCGACCACGCGGGCGACCCTCGGCATCCACGCGCCGATGGCGACGGCCGTGTCCGACGTCGCCGCCGCCCGGCGCGACTACCTCGACGAATCGGGCGGACGCTACGTGCACGTCATCGCCGACGGTGGCGTCGGCACCTCGGGCGACATCGTCAAGGCGCTCGCGATGGGCGCCGATGCCGTGATGCTCGGCGTCGCCCTCGCCCGGGCCACCGATGCCCCCGGCCGCGGGTTCCACTGGGGTCCCGAGGCCCACCACCCGAAGCTCCCGCGCGGGCGTCGCGTCGAGGTCGGCGGCATCGGCACGCTCGAGGAGATCCTCTACGGTCCCGCGCCCGTCGCCGACGGCACCGCGAACCTGATCGGCGCGCTGCGCAAGTCGATGGCCACCACCGGATACTCCGACCTCAAGGAGTTCCAGCGGGTCGAGGTCGTCCTCGCACCCTACGAGGCCTGAGGGTCCTGCACGACGCCGTGAGTGCTCCCGCTCTGTTCCCGCCGACCCTCCGCGAGGTCATGCTCCGCGGACGCTGGATCGGGATGCTGGTGCTGTGCCTGGTCGTCGCCGGCGTGTTCGCGTGGCTCGGTCAGTGGCAGCTCGAGCGCGCGATCGAGACCGATCCGCCCCCGGCGGGCGTGACCGAGGAGCTGCGTCCGCTGACCGACGTGGTCGAACCAGGCGTCTATCTTCCCGAACCCCTGGTCGGCCAGCAGGTCGAGACGTCCGGAACCTGGATCGCCGACGACTTCCTCGTCGTGTCGAGCCGGTTCAACGACGGCGTCGAGGGGTACTGGGTGACGGGGCAGCTCCGGGTCGCGGAGCGCACGTCGATCGCGGTCGCGATCGGCTGGACCGCTGACCGCGAGGTCGCGGAATCGGCGATCGACGAGCTGGATTCCGGCCCGTCGTCGGCGACGATCATCGGACGTCTCATCTCCGACGAGGGCACGACGCTGCCGCCCGCGGACGATCCGCAGCGCATGGACCGGATGTCACCCGCCGCTCTGCTCAGCCACTGGCACGACACGGACCAGCTCGACGTGTACCGGCCCTACCTCGCCTCGGTGACGGCCACGGCGGGCCTCGCCGACATCGCCTCCCCGGCGCCCGAGGAGCTGTCGCCGGTGAACTGGCTCAACGTCTTCTACGCGGTGGAGTGGGCGATCTTCGCCGGCTTCGCGTTCTACCTCTGGTACCGGTTGGCGAAGGACGCCTGGGAGCGCGAGGTCGAGGAGTTCGACGACGCGGCCGCGGGCGAGACGACCTGACCGACCGCGCGTCTGCGCGACCTCGGTTGCGCATCCGAGCGGGGATGCGTCCGGTATTCCACCTTCGTCGGGGGTGTCTTCCGACGTTCGGTGAGGGCTTGGTTACCAATCGGGAAACTCCGTTGAGGTTGTCCGAGGGCCTCCGTAGGCTCGCTCACATGTGCGTCAGCTGAGTGCGCGCAGCCGCGGTTTCACGAGAGCCGCCGCCGGAAGATACCCCGAGGAGACAACACAGATGATGTCCGCTCCCGACGCCGTGAACCACGAGGTTCCCGGGTCTGATCGCAGAAGTCGGGGGCGTCTCGGCGTTCTCGCCGCCACCTGCGTCGCCGCCCTGGGCGCCAGCGCCCTGATCGCCGCGCCCGCCTCCGCCGATGTCGCGGGCACAGGGGTGGTCATCAACGAGGCGTACCTCTCCGGCGGCAGCGCCGGTGCCGCGTTCACCAACAAGTTCGTCGAGCTCTACAACCCGACTGCCGCTCCCGTGACCCTCGACGGTCTCTCGCTGCAGTACCGGTCCGCGACCGGCACGGGTGCCTCCAACGGCGTCGCGCCGTTGACCGGCGTCATCCCGGCGGGCGGGCACTACCTCGTGCAGGCGGGCAGCAACGGCGCGAACGGCGCGGCTCTGCCGGCCGCCGACGCGGTGAGCACGCTGAACCCGAGCGGCACCAACGGCACTCTGGCCCTCGTCGAGGGAACCGCCGCCGTCACCTTGACCCCGGGCTCGATCACGGGCGTCGACGGCGTCATCGACGTGCTCGGCTACGGCACCTCGAACACCTTCGAGAAGACCGCGGCGACGCCCCCCACCGGCAACACCGACGTCAAGTCGCTGAACCGCACCGAGGGCAAGGACACCGACGACAACCGCGCGGACTTCGCGCTCTCGGCGACCATCACTCCGCAGAACTCCGGAGGCACGGATCCCGGCACCGACCCGGGAACCGACCCCGGCACCGACCCGGCCGCCGTGTCGATCGCCGAGGTGCAGGGCACGACCGATGTCTCGCCGCTGAACGGCCAGACCGTCACGGTGCAGGGCATCGTCACGGCCGACCACCGCACCGGCGGGTACAAGGGCATCGTCATCCAGACCCAGGGGTCGGGCGGCGCCACCGATGCGACCCCCGGTGCCTCCGACGGTGTCTTCGTGTTCCTGAACGCCCTGGCCCCCACGCTCGAGATCGGCGATCTCGTGTCGGTCACCGGAGGGGTCAGCGAGTACTTCGGGCAGACGCAGATCAACCCGACCGCGCTCTCCGGCATCTCGGTCGTGCAGGCCGCGGTGGGCGTTCCCGAGGTGACGCCGCTCCCCGACACCGTGGTGGGCGCCGACCGCGAGCAGTTCGAGAACATGCTCGTGGCTCCCGAGGGCACGTACCGCGTGGCCTCCAGCCACCAGCTCTACAACTTCGGGGCGCTGTGGCTCAACGCCGGTGCAGACCTGAACGTCAAGAGCACCGAGCTCGCGCGTCCGGGCGACGAGGCGGCGGCGATCGCCGCCGCCAACCGCGCCAACCGCATCCTGCTCGACGACGGATGGTCGATCCAGGTCACCAACAACGGCCACCCCAATGACCAGCCGTACTTCACGAAGGACCTCGTGGTCCGCAACGGTGACACCGTCGACTTCAGCGACCGCGGCTACGTGCTGCAGTACGGCTTCGACGACTGGCGCCTGCAGCCGGTGGTGCCGATCGACAGCACCTCGCCCGCCGACCTGAAGGCCGGCTTCACCGCGACCAACCCGCGCAGCGACTCGGCTCCGTCGGTCGGCGGTGACGTGCAGGTGGCGTCGTTCAACGTCTTCAACTACTTCACGACGCTGAAGAGCACGAACTCGAACGCCAGAGGCGCGGCGAACGCGGCGCAGTTCGAGATCCAGAAGTCGAAGATCGTCGCCGCCATCAACGGCCTCGACGCCGAGATCGTGTCGCTGATGGAGATCGAGAACTCGATCAAGCTCGGAGGCTCTCTCGACGAGGCACTGGCCGACCTGGTCGACGGTCTCAACGACGCACTCGGCGACGACGTGTGGGACTACGTGCGCACCCCCGCCGAGTTGAACGACGCGGCGACGACCGACTTCATCACGAGCGCCATCATCTACAAGAAGGGTGCGGTCGACACGGTCGGCGACAGCCTGACGGTCAGGGATGAGAGCGTCTGGGGCAACGCCCGCGAGCCGATCGCGCAGGCGTTCGACATCGACGGACGCATCGTCACCGTGGTGGCGAACCACTTCAAGTCGAAGTCGGCGCCCGAGGGCGGCGGTGCGGAGCCGGCCGATGGTCAGGGCTTCTTCAACGCCGATCGTGTGAAGCAGGCGAACTCGCTCAAGGCCTTCACCGACGAGATCGAGCAGACCACCGGCAGCGCCGACATCCTGCTCATCGGCGACTTCAACGCCTACGCCAAGGAAGACCCGATCGACGTCTTCACCTCGGCGGGGTGGAGCGATGTCGCGCGGGAGAAGGCACCGGACCAGCACACGTACTCGTTCGACGGCGAGCTCGGCTCGCTCGACCACGTGCTGGCATCGCCGTCGCTCTCGGCATCCATCACCGGTGCGGGAGTGTGGAGCATCAACTCCCCGGAGTGGAGCGATCGCGGCTACGCGTTCGGCGCCACCGAGGCGGGGACGCCGTTCCGCTCCAGCGACCACGATCCGATCATCGTGGGCGTCTCGTCCGCGGTGCCGCCCGTCAGCATCGACGTCGTGACGATCAACGACTTCCACGGTCGTATCGAGGCCGACGGTGCCGCCGCGGGTGCCGCGGTCGTCGCCGGAGCCGTCAAGCAGTTCCGCGAGGCGAACCCGAACACGATCTTCGCCGGTGCCGGCGACCTGATCGGCGCGTCGACGTTCACGTCCTTCATCAACGACGACAACCCGACCATCGACGCGCTCAACGCGGCCGGTCTCGATGTCAGCGCGGCGGGCAACCACGAGTTCGACCAGGGCTGGGAGGACCTGCGCGACCGTGTGCAGGACCGCGCGGACTGGGAGTACATCTCGTCGAACGTCTTCCTGACCGAGACGGGCGAGCCCGCGCTCGCACCGGCCTGGGTCAAGGAGCTCGACGGCGTGCGCGTCGGCTTCGTCGGAGCCGTCACCGAGGATCTCGACTCGCTCGTGTCGCCCGAGGGCATCGCAGGGCTCGAGGTGCGCAGCATCGCCGACTCGGTGAATGCGGTGGCCGACGACCTGCGCGACGGCGACGACTCCAACGGCGAGGCGGATGTCGTCATCCTGCTCGTGCACGAGGGCGCCGAGAGCACCGAGCTGTCGGCGATCACCCCGACCTCGCCGCTGGGCGAGATCGTGTACGGGGTCGACGACGATGTGGACGCGATCGTCTCGGCGCACACCCACCTCGCGTACAACCACGTCATCGACGGTCGCCCCGTCGTGTCGGCGGGGCAGTACGGCGAGAACCTGGGTCTGATGAACCTCCAGGTCGACCCGAAGACGAAGGAGCTGCTCTCGATCACCAACGAGATCAAGCCGCTCACCTCGGCCGGCCAGCCGCTGTACCCGGCTGTTCCGGAGGTGGCCGACATCGTCGCCAAGGCGAAGGCCGAGGCCGATGTTCTCGGAGCGGTGAAGGTCGGAGACATCACGGCCGACTTCAACCGCGCCCGTCAGTCGAACGGCTCCGAGAACCGCGGTGGAGAGTCCACCATCGGGAACTTCGTCGCCGACGTGCAGAAGTGGTCGACCGGGGCCGACATCGCTCTGATGAACCCGGGTGGAATCCGCGCCAACCTCACGTACGCGTCGTCGAACGCGAACGACCCGGCGGGCAACGTCACCTATCGCGAGGCGGCGACGGTGCAGCCGTTCGCCAACACGCTGGTCACGCTGGCGCTCACCGGAGCGCAGCTGAAGGGCGTGCTCGAGGAGCAGTGGCAGCCGGCGGGATCGGCTCGTCCGTTCCTCAAGCTGGGGGTGTCCGAGGGGCTGGTCTACACGTACGACCCCGCGGCCGCTCAGGGCTCGCGCATCACGTCGATCACTCTCGACGGCACCGCGATCGACCCGACCGCGAACTACACGGTGGCCGCCAACTCGTTCCTCGCGGCGGGTGGCGACAACTTCGGCACCTTCAAGTCCGGAGCGGGCAAGCGCGACACCGGCAAGATCGACCTGCAGTCCATGGTCGACTGGTTCGATGCGAACAAGACCGCGACTCCCGATCTCGCGCAGCGAGCGGTGGGCGTCTCGGTCAGTGCTCCGGATGCCGACGGCTACCGCGCCGGCGACCAGGTGACCGTCGCTCTCTCGTCGCTGGCCTTCAGCGCGGGTGAGCAGGCGCCGGGAGAGGTGACGCTGTCTCTCGGAGAGGCGCAGCTCGCCTCGGGTGCCGTCGATCCGACGATCGTCGACACCACCGATGAGGCGGGGCGTGCGTCGCTGACCTTCGCGGTCCCCTCGGGGATCTACGGGGCACAGCAGCTCACGGTCTCCGTGGCCGGCACGGGCACGACCGTGCAGGTGCCGTTCACGATCGCCGGCGAGGAGGAGCCCGAGCAGTTCGCGGGCACCATCGAGCTCGGGTCCTCGAAGGTGGCGGCGGGCAAGAAGCTGCAGATCAACGGAGAAGGCTATGTGGCGGGTGAGACCGTGACCATCGAGCTCCAGCCCAAGAAGGGCAAGCCGGTCGAGGTCGGCACCGTCCAGGTGGGCGTCGACGGCACGTTCAGCACCTCGGTGACCGTGCCGAAGAGCGCGCCGTCCGGCAAGTACACCGTTTCGGTGGCGCAGGCGGACGGCGATGCGGCGACCGCCACGGTCACCGTGAACCGTCCAGGCGGCATCATCGGCGCGATCCTGGACTGGCTCTGGGACCTGCTCACACGGTGGTTCTGACGCTGAACGCACGGTGACACAGGCGAAGGCCGCCGGGAGCGATCCCGGCGGCCTTCGTCGTGCCCGGCGGCCTTCTTCGTGCCCGGCGGCCCAGCGGCTCAGCCGCTGATGACCTCGACCTCCGCCTGTGCGAGCGCAGCGGCGAAGTCGGACGTCGGCGCGGTGTCCGTCACGAGGTAGTCGACGCGGTCGAGCGTCGTCACCTGTGCGAAGAGCCGGCGACCGAACTTCGACGAGTCGGCGAGGATCGCCGTGCGCTCCGCCCGCTGGATCATCTCGGCCATCATGTTCGCGTCGCCCATGTTCGACGTCGAGAACCCGGCCTCGTCGATCGCGCCCACCGCGATGAGTGCGAGATCGCACCGGATGTCGACCTCGGGCCCTCCCGGCGTCATGGTGAACGTCACCGGTCCCGTCGTCGCCTGGGTGATCGCCCGCACGGCCCCGCCGAACACGTACAGGTCGCGGAATGCGGAGGGCGGGATCTCCGCGGGGATGCGGAGATTGTTCGTGGCGATCGTGAGGTCGCGGTGCGAGCGCAGCGCGCGGGCGAGGGCGAGAGTGGTCGTGCCGGCGTTGATCATCACGACCGCACCGTCGTCGATCAGGCCGGCGGCGAGGCGCGCGATCTTCTCCTTCTCCTCGGTCTGCATCCGCAGACGCACGTCGAGCGCGCGATCCTTGAGCTGGCCTTCCGCGCTCATCGCGCCGCCGTGGGTGCGGATCACGACGCCTTCGCGGTCGAGCTGATCGAGGTCGCGCCTGATGGTGTCGATCGAGACGTTGAAGTGCTCGGCGAGCCCGCCGACGGTGACTTCGCCCACCTGCTCGACGTAGGCGGCGAGATCTGCCTTGCGGCCGGCGGGGAGTCGGCGCTTCGGCGTCGATGCGGTTGCTTCCATGCACACATCTGTAGCACATCGCCGCACGGAACGCCGCAGATCAACGCAGAAAGCTGCAATCGTCGACGTACAGTAATGGGGGCCCGAGAGTGACCACGACGGGGCTACAGTCGAGGAAATCTGTAGTTACAACTCGGATATCCGCAGGAAAACTCTTGACTATCTTGCAAATGTCGGCATAACATGGCTCAAAACCGCACGAACAAGCATCGAAGCGCGTGTGCGGCACGATCTCGAAGAGGAGAAGTGATGATCACAGTGGGGCGAGGGCGACGCATTCTGAAGCTCGCCGGCGCAGCGACGGCAGCCGTGACGGTTCTGGCCGTGGCAGGGTGCGCGGCGGGCGACAGCGGAACCGGCGCGAGCGACGGCGACGTGACGATCGAGTTCGCGCAGTGGTGGGAGCCCGAGCTCCCCGACGGCGAGTTCCAGGGGCTCATCGACGAGTTCGAGGACGCGAACCCGGGGATCACGGTCAAGCTCGTGAGCGGTCCGTACGCCTCGACCAAGGAGCAGCTGTTCGCCGGCGCCGCCTCGGGCACGATGCCCGACGTCGTCGGACTCGACGGCGCGTGGGTGAACGACTTCGCCTCGCAGGGGGTGATCGCCGATCTCAGCGCACTGATGAAGGAGAACGACTACGACGACAGCGAGCTGGCGAGCCAGATCCAGGTCGACGGCAGCACCTACATGATCCCGGTCGTCAACTTCGTGTACCCGATGTTCACGAACGACACGCTGCTGGCCGAGGCCGGCGTCACCGCGCCCCCGACGACCCGCACGGAGTTCGCGGATGCCGCGGCGAAGGTCTCCGCTCTGGGCGACGACGCCTCCGGCTGGGTTCTTCCGCTGTCGCTCGAGGCGCCCAACGGCGTGCAGAACGACGTCATGTCGTGGGTGTGGGCATCCGGTGGTTCGATGCTCAAGGACGGTCAGCCCGACCTGACGAACGCCGATGTCACCTCGGCCGTCGACTTCATCGGCGACATGTGGGACGCGGGATCGATCGCCTCGGGCTCCTTCACGATGAAGGAGCAGGACAAGGTCGAGGAGTTCACCAACGGCCGCGTCGGCATGATGATCGACTCCCTCGCGCACATCAACCTCATCCGCGAGACCAACCCGGATCTGAAGTTCTCGATCTCCGCCCTCCCGGCGGAGGACGGCTACGACGGCGAACGAGGCATCCCCTACGCATCCTGGGGCATCGGCGTCGCCGAGAACTCCGAGCACAAGGACGCCGCGTTCAAGCTCGTGTCGTTCCTGATGAGCGAGAAGACCAACTCCGAGCTCTCGACGATGGCGAAGGCGTTCCCCGGCAACTCGAAGTCGGTGCCGGATTTCGTGAACGACGACGAGCTGTTCAAGACGGCCTTCGACATCTACCAGGCGGGCTACCCCGCCAACGAGTTCACCGGACTCCCGGTCGCCGAAGAGCTGATGCGTCAGCTCGGGGAGCAGCTGCAGTCGGCCTTCGACGGCCAGCAGTCGATCGACGACGCGCTCGACAAGGCGCAGGAGTCCTGGAAAGCGGAGTTCTGAGTCTTCCGCTTCCCGTCTGAACGGGGTGCCGCATCGTCCCCGATGCGATGCGGCACCCGACCAATCAAGGAGCCACGCGTCCCATGAGTCTGAGAACGTCCGACGACACCGAGGTGATCGTCACCGGGGTCCCGCTGTCGCGCCGCCGGCGCCAGCTGCGCAAGACCACCGAGTCGTACGCCTTCCTCTCGCCCACGATCATCCTGCTGTTCGTGCTGATGATCGTTCCGATCGTCATGGTGATCGGGTACTCCTTCCAGGACAACGTGATCCTGAACAAGTCCCCCGAGTTCGTCGGCATCGCGAACTATGTCGAGATCCTGTCCGACCCGCGCTTCTGGAAGGCCACGGGCAACACGATCCTCTTCACGGTGACGAGCGTGGTCGCGCACCTCGTCCTCGGACTCACCTTCGCGATGATGCTGAACAGCCCGCTGCTCGGCCGCTTCTCGAGGTCGTTCTTCCGGGCCCTCTACATCCTGCCGTGGCTGTTCACGGTCGCCGTGATCGCCGTGCTCTGGCGGATGCTGCTCGCCCCCAACGGCGTGGTCAACTTCCTCCTCAACACGGACATCGAGTGGCTCGCCTCACCGCAGCTCGCGCTGGGCACCATCATCTTCATCAACATCTGGGCCGGCTACCCGTTCTTCATGGTGAGCCTTCTCGCCGGTCTCCAGGGCATCCCGAACGAGCTCAACGAGGCGGCGACCGTCGACGGCGCCGGCGCCGTGCAGAGGTTCTGGAACGTCACCATCCCGCAGCTGCGCCCCATCATCGTCAGCCTCGTGCTGCTCGATCTGATCTGGACCTCCCAGCAGTTCGCGCTCATCTGGATGACGACCGGTGGCGGCCCCATCGACGTCACCGAGGTGCTCAGCACCTTCACCTACAAGCTGGCCTTCGCCAAGTACGACTTCTCGCTCGCCGCCACGTCGGCCGTGCTCGTCCTGCTCATGTCGATGGTCCTCGCCGTCTTCTACGTCCGTCACCAGAAAGCGAGGGACTGATCGTGGCTCTCACCATCGTTGCCCAGCGCCGCGTCGCGAAGACCGGCGTGACGATCGGACTGATCCTCGGGGCGGTCTTCGCCGCCGGCCCCGTGCTGTGGATGCTGTCGAGCTCGTTCAAGTCGAACACGCAGATCTTCGAGCTGCCGCCGCGACTGATCACCGACACGTTCTCGTTCGACGCCTACGTCGCGATCTTCACCAACCCCGAGACGATGCGATTCTTCCTGAACAGCTACATCGTCGCCGGCGCGGTCACCATCCTCACCCTCCTCGTGGCGATCCAGGCGGCGTACGCGTTCAGCCGCTTCGACTTCCGCGGCAAGCGCATCCTGAACGTGGTGATCGTGAGCGTGCAGGCCGTGCCGCCCATCACCCTGCTCATCCCGTACTTCGGACTCATGGTGGCCCTCGGGCTCTACAACTCGTACCTCGGGCTGATCCTCACGTACATGGTGTTCACGCTGCCCTACGCGATCATCATGATGACCGGGTACTTCAACACGCTGCCCAAGGAGCTCGACGAGGCCGTGCGGGTCGACGGTGCGGGGTCGATGACCGCGCTGTGGCGCATCCTGGTGCCGATCTCGATCCCCGGCATCGTCTCGGTCGGCATCTACACGTTCATGATCGCGTGGAACGAGTACCTGTTCGCGCTGACGCTGACGCGCACGATCGACATGCGCACGGTGCCCATCGGCATCCAGCTGCTCATGGGGCAGCACTCGTACGAGTGGAACCAGATCATGGCCATGAGCGTGCTCGGGTCGATCCCGGTGCTCGTGCTCTTCCTCTTCTTCCAGCGCTACTTCATCGGCGGCCTCACGGCCGGTTCCGTGAAGAGCTGATCCGTCCGACCTCGACTTCACCCCCACGAAACAGGAGAAACACGTGCTCTACACCGGCAAATCCATCCTCGACGTCGCCAACGAACACAACTTCGCGATCCCCGCGTTCAACATCAGCGACTGGGCGATGTTCACCGGCATCATCGACATCAGCGAGGAGCTGGATGCCCCCGTGATCATCGCCATCCACCCCGACGAGGTGTCGCACGTCACGACGGATCTGATCGCCGCCATGCACTCGCGCGCGCACCGGGCGAGCGTCCCCGTGGCGATCCACTGGGACCACGGCGGCACGTACGAGCAGATGATCACCGCCATCAAGTCCGGCTTCACCTCGGTCATGATCGATGCCTCTCTGCTGCCGTTCGAGGAGAACGTCGCACTGACGCGCAAGGTCGTCGAGGCGGCGCACGCCGTGGGCATCCAGGTGGAGGGCGAGCTCGGCACCATCGGCGCGAACGACAGCTACGGCGAGTCGGGAGCGGCCGAGATCATCTACACGAACCCGGACGACGCGGTGCGCTTCGTGCAGGAGACGGGCGTCGACAGCCTGGCGATCGCGATCGGCACCTCGCACGGGCTGTACCCGAGTGACAAGAACCCCGAGCTGCGCCACGACCTCCTCGAGCAGATCAAGGCGGCCGTCGGCATCCCCCTCGTGCTGCACGGCGGGTCGTCGAACCCCGATGCAGAGCTCAAGCGCGCGGTCGAGCTGGGTGTGAACAAGATCAACATCTCGAGCGACATCAAGGTCTCGTACCACAACCGCATGCGCGAGATCCTCGGCACCGATGAGCGTCTGCGCGAGCCGAACGCGATCCAGCCCGAACCGATCGCCGCCATGAAGGCGACCGCGGCGGAGAAGATCAGACTGTTCGGCGCAGACGGCAAAGCCGAGCTGTACTGACCAGGGCCACGAGGAGGACGATCGTCGGATGATCGGTGAAGCGGGCGTGGCAGCACGCGACAGGCAGCTCGTGCTCGGACTCGGCGGAACGGTCGACTTCGAGCTCCGGTGGGATTCCGCCGTGGTCGAGCGACTCGCGCGCGAGCTGCGCGTGCGTCGACACGAGCTGACGCCCTCGGCGCCGATCACCGACGAGCGCTCCCTTCTGGTGACCATCCTCGCCTTCGTGGCGGCCGGCACGGGCGCGGAGCGGTTCGTCGCCTCGTCCGAGATCCTGGAGCGGTTCGCGGGGCACTTCGCCTACGACGTGACCCTCGGCGGCACGGGGGTGCGGGCGGGGCTGGTGCTCGACAGTCTCGGCATCCCCAGCGTCCAGCATCTGGTGAGCATCGACGACAACGTGCGACGGCTGCTGCCGTCCACCATCACCGTGCTGTCCTCCGCCACGCACGACACGCTCGACCCCCACCTGATCGTGCAGTATCCGGTGGGGGCGACCGTGCGCCTCGTCGACGGAGACATCGTCTCGCCTGCAGCCAATCGGCTGATCTTCGCGAACGATCCGCCGAACCGCGAGATGGTGATCGCGGAAGGCCTTGCGGATGCGCTCGCCACGGCATCCGCGTTCCTGATCTCCGGGTTCAACACGATGCAGGACCATTCCCTGCTCGAGGCGCGTCTCGACGACATCGCTCGCGCGCTGCCTCGACTCCCCGCGGACGCGCTGGTCTACTACGAGGACGCGGGCTTCTACACGCGCGCGTTCGCCGAGACCGTGCGCGGGCGGCTGCTGCCGAGCATCCACGTGTACGGGATGAACGAGGACGAGCTGCAGGAATACGTCGGGCATCCGGTGAACCTGCTCGATGCGGCCGACGTCACGCGCGCGCTGGAGGAGGTGCAGCGGATCATCCCGGTCCCGGCGCTCGTCGTGCACACCCGGTACTGGGCGATCGCCGTCGGCCCGCAGTCCGCACGTCATCGAGAGGCGCTCGAGAGCGCCGTCCGCGTCGCCGCCACGCGCTACCGCGTCGGCGACGGCTTCACGCCGGAGGAAGCAGCGGCGACGGCGTCGATGCCGCAGCATTCCGGCGGCGCGCAACTGGTCGCAGAGGTCGAGAAGAGCATCACGGATGCCGTCGGCGTGCCCGCCTTCTCGCTCGACGTCGCGCATCCCACGACGATCGGCCTCGGCGACAGCTTCGTCGGGGGATTCCTCGCCGTGCACGCCGTCGAGGGAGCGCGCCGGTGAACCCGATACTGCTGCCCTCCAACCGTCCGCCCGAGCGCTTCTACCGCGGCGGGGCGCGGATCGACGCCTTCCGCCGCGAGCACGGAGCCGCCGAGCGGGTCCCGGAGGACTGGGTGGGATCGACCACCACCATCCGCGGGGAGGAGACGCTCGGACTCACGACGCTCCCGGACGGACGTGTGCTGCGCGACGCCGTGGAGGCGGATCCGGTCGGGTGGCTGGGCGCCGCGCACGTCGAGCGGTGGGGCGCCGACACCCGGCTGCTGGTGAAGATCCTCGATGCCGGTCAGCGCTTGCCCGTGCATGCGCATCCGCATGACGACTTCGCCGCGAGCCACCTGGGTCGCGCGCACGGCAAGGCCGAGGCGTGGTACATCCTCGAGGGCGGCACCGTGCACGTCGGTCTGCGTGAGGACGTCGACCTGACCCGCCTCTCGACGCTGGTGTCGGGGCAGGACGTCGAGGTGCTGCTCGGTCTGCTGCACGCGATCGACGTGGCGCCGGGCGATGTCGTCTGGGTGCCTCCCGGCGAGCTCCACGCGATCGGCGCCGGAGTGCTGCTCCTCGAACTCCAGCAGCCCGAGGACCTGTCGATCCTGCTCGAGTGGCACGGCTTCGCGATCGACGGACCGGCTCTCGGCCATCTCGGGCTGGGCTTCGATCTCGCCCTCACCGCCGTGAACACCCGGGCGCGCAGTCTCGAGGGCATGCGCGATCTCGTGCGGTCCGCGCCGGCGAGCGGGTCCGTGTTCCCGCACGACGCGGATCCGTACTTCCGACTCGAACGGATGCGGGTCGACGGGGCCGCGGTGGTGGACCGGGGGTTCTCGATCGTGGTCGTCACGGACGGGGCACTCGAGATCGGTGTCGCGGGGGCGGCGGGGGAGCGGCTCCGCTCCGGCAGCACTCTCCTCGTCCCCTGGAGTGCGGGAGACCTCGACGTCGCCGGCGTCGGCGAGCTGCTGATCGCCCGACCCCCGGCCGCGTAGTGAGGGGCGTCATACCCAGTCGGCGCAGGACACCTCGGGATACTCCAGGATTCGCCGGTCTGCGGTGACGAGGATCAGCCCGTCGAGCTGCGCCTGAGCGACGAGCATCCGATCGAAGGGATCTCGGTGCTCCCAGGCGAGTTCGCCGGCGAGTCGCATGTGCGCGGAGGTGAGGGGGAGTTCCGTCGCGAACATCAGGTCCATCAGGGTCTGCCATCGGGTGAGCACTCTCCCGCCGTGCGGCAATCGCCCGAGGCGGGTCTTCTGCGCGATCTCGAAGGAGCTGGCCGCGGAGACCACGACGGAGTCGGCCGCGGCGAGGTCGTCACGAACGGCACGGGGCACCCGCTCCGGATCCGTCGCCAACCACAGCACGACGTGCGTGTCGAGAAGGAACGCGCTCACCGCGGTGCCGAGGTCAGAGGGTCGTCGCCGTGGCCGACCTCCCAGTCCGCCAGTTCGCTGTGCGGTGCATCGTCGAACAGCGCCTCGCCGGAGATCGGCGGGATCTCGGGGAGCAGAGCCGTCTCGAAGGTGCGGCGCCGCGGAGTGGCCGCACTGATCCGGGCGATCGGCGCTCCTGCGCGCGCGATCACGATCTCCTCTCCGGACTCCACCCGCCTCAGCAGCTCCGAGAGGCGCGTCTTGGCGTCCTGCACGTTCACGATCGTCGTCATTCGCCAAGGATACGCCTGGTCTGGTCAAGGTGACCAGACCAGGCCGACTCTCTCGTTCATCCGGAATTCCACGCCGACTAGACTGAGGGCATGCCCGAACCGAAAGTCGCCAGCTTTCCGGCGATCCGCGGTGCGCTGAAGTTCTACCAGATCGCGTCGATCATCACCGGAGTCATGCTGCTCCTGCTGCTGACCGAGATGGTGCTGAAGTACACGCCGATCCACCTCGAACTCTTCCTCGGGGGCTCCGGAGGACCGCTCTGGTTCGCGGGCGTCCTCGCGGGGCCGGACTGCCAGTGGTGGTCGCTGTTCGCTCCGATGACCAATTCCTGCGAGATGACCTCGCTGGGTGACGGGTTCAACCTGTCGCTGTTCATCCTCGTCGCGCACGGCTGGTTCTACGTGGTGTACCTCTTCGCGTGCTTCCGCATGTGGAGCCTGATGCGCTGGCCGTTCCCCCGCTTCATCCTCCTGGCCCTCGGTGGTGTGATCCCGCTGCTCTCCTTCTTCATGGAGAACGTGGTCGCCCGCGAGGTCAAGACCTATCTCTCCACTCGAGAGGCCGCACAGGCCCCCGCCCCGGAAGGTGTCCGTTGACCGAGCAGTCAGAGACCCAGCAGCGCCCCACGCTCGTCGTCGATTTCGGCGCGCAGTATGCGCAGCTGATCGCCCGCCGAGTGCGTGAAGCCGGCGTGTACAGCGAGATCGTGCCGCACACGGCCACCGCCGAGGAGATCGCGGCGAAGAACCCGGTCGCGATCATCCTCTCCGGCGGGCCGTCGTCGGTGTACGAGGAGGGGGCTCCGCGCCTCGATCCCGCGGTGTTCGAGCTCGGGGTTCCGACGCTCGGCATCTGCTACGGCTTCCAGTACATGGCGCAGACCCTCGGCGGCGAGGTGGCGAACACCGGCCTGCGCGAGTACGGCGCGACCGATGCGGTCATCACGGGCGACGGCGGCACGCTGCTCGGCGGCCAGCCTGCAGAGCAGAACGTGTGGATGAGCCACGGCGACCAGGTCGCGAAGGCTCCCGAGGGCTTCGAGGTGCTCGCGACCACCGAGGCGACCAAGGTCGCCGCCTTCGCGGATCCGGCGCGCGGGTTCTACGGCGTGCAGTGGCACCCCGAGGTGAAGCACTCCGACCACGGCCAGCAGGTCATCGAGAACTTCCTGCACCGCGGTGCGGGTCTCGCCTCCGACTGGAATCCCGACAACGTGATCGCCGAGCAGGTCGCACGCATCCGCGAGCAGGTGGGCGACGCCCGCGTGATCTCCGCGCTCTCGGGCGGCGTCGACTCCGCCGTCTCGACCGCGCTCGTGCACAAGGCCATCGGCGATCAGCTCACGGCGGTGTTCGTCGACCACGGCCTGCTGCGCAAGGGCGAGCGCGAGCAGGTCGAGAAGGACTACGTCGAATCGACCGGCGTCCGCCTCATCACGGTCGACGCGGCCGAGACGTTCCTGGGGCACCTCGCCGGGGTCACCGACCCCGAGGAGAAGCGCAAGATCATCGGTCGCGAGTTCATCCGCGCGTTCGAGAAGGTGCAGCTCGACCTCGTCGCCGAGGCCAAGGCCGCGGGCGGCGCACCGGTCAAGTTCCTCGTGCAGGGCACGCTCTACCCCGACGTCGTCGAGTCCGGCGGCGGAGCGGGTACCGCCAACATCAAGTCGCACCACAACGTGGGCGGACTGCCCGACGACCTCGACTTCGAGCTGATCGAGCCGCTGCGGGCGCTCTTCAAGGACGAGGTCCGTGCGATCGGCCGTGAGCTCGGCATCCCCGAGGCGATCGTCGGACGCCAGCCGTTCCCCGGGCCCGGTCTCGGCATCCGGATCATCGGCGAGGTCACGCAGGATCGCCTCGAGATCCTGCGTGAAGCCGATGCGATCGCGCGGGAGGAGCTCACCAAGGCGGGACTCGACCAGGACATCTGGCAGTGCCCGGTGGTGCTGCTCGCCGACGTGCGCTCCGTGGGCGTGCAGGGCGACGGACGCACGTACGGGCACCCCATCGTGCTGCGCCCGGTCTCGAGCGAAGACGCCATGACCGCCGACTGGACGCGCCTGCCGTATGACGTGCTGTCGAAGATCTCGAGCCGCATCACCAACGGCGTCCGTGACGTCAACCGCGTGGTGCTCGATGTCACATCGAAGCCGCCGGGAACCATCGAGTGGGAGTGATCTCTCGCGGATGACGCCGAACGGGCACGGACCAGCACGGTCCGTGCCCGTTCGCGTCTCATCCGGCAGGATGAGCGTATGACCACGGCGCGGACGAAGATCACGGTTATCGGTGCAGGGAGCGTAGGGGTGAGCGTGGCGTATGCGGCGCTGATCCGGGGGAGTGCGGCCGAGGTCGCGCTCTACGACATCGCGACCGACAAGGTGGATGCCGAGGTGCTCGATCTCGCGCACGGCACCCAGTTCACCTCTGCCTCGGTCAGCGGTGGTTCCGATCTCTCGGTCGTCGACGGCAGCGATGTGATCGTGGTGACCGCCGGGGCGAAGCAGCAGCCGGGGCAGACTCGCATGGAGCTCTCCGGCATCAATGCGCGGCTGCTCGAGACGCTCATGCCGCAGCTCGTCGAGCGTGCGCCCCAGGCAGTGTTCCTCGTCGTGACGAATCCGGCCGATGTCATGACCGTGGTCGCCCAGCGCGTCTCCGGGCTGCCTCCCCACCGGGTGCTCGGATCCGGCACCGTCCTCGACACCTCCCGACTGCGCTGGCGTCTCGCGCACCGGGCGAACGTGAGCACGGCGAGTGTGCACGCCGACATCGTGGGCGAGCACGGCGACACCGAGTTCCCGCTGTGGTCCAATGCGACGATCGGATCCGTGCCGATCCTCGACTGGCCCGCCGACGAGCCGTTCACGGCCGAGGAGCTCGACCGGATCGCGATCGAGGTGCGTGATGCGGCCTACGCCGTCATCCGCGGCAAGGGCGCCACCAACCTCGCCATCGGCGTCAGCTGCGCCCGCATCGCCGAAGCGGTCCTGCGGGACGAGCGGGCTGTCCTCCCGGTCGCGACCGTGCTCGACGGCCAGTACGGCATCGACGGCGTCGCGCTGTCCGTACCCTCTGTGGTGGGCGCGGCGGGTGCAGTGCCGCTGGGGGAGACCCCGATGAGCGCGCACGAGAGGGCTCAGCTGCACGCATCCGCCGCGGCGATCCGCGCGGCGATCGACGAGCTCGGATGAACCGGTCGCAGAGAATCCGGGATTTCTTCGACGGCGATGTCGATCTGAGGTGTTCCCGTTCGACGTCCTGAATGAGAGGGTCGAGAGACGGCCCCACCCACCGAGGAGAACACCATGAAGTACATGCTGATCATGCGATCGAACGACGACGCGGTCGCGGCCTACAAGGAGACGCCCTTCGAGGAGGTCATCGCGGCCATGGGCGCGTACAACGAGTCGCTGATCAAGGCCGGTGTGCTGCTCGCCGGCGAAGGACTCAGCGACGCCGCGGAGGGCTTCGTCGTCGACTTCAGCGCCGAGAAGCCGCTCATCACCGACGGCCCCTACGGCGAGACCAAGGAGCTCTTCAACGGCTTCTGGATCATCGAGGTCGCATCCCGCGAGGAGGCCGCCGAGTGGGCCAGTCGTGCTCCGCTGGGCGCCGGGTCGTTCCTCGAGGTGCGACGGGTGACCGACGAATCCGACTTCCCGGCCGACAACGAGTGGATCGAGAAGGAGAAGGGCTGGCGCGCGGACGAAGAGGCGCGCCGCGCTCAGCAGTGAGATGACAGACGCTCACGACCGCGAGCAGGCCCGCCCCGCCCCTGACGAGGGTGCGCGGCGGGCCGTCGCCGCCGTGTGGCGCATCGAGTCGGCGAAGATCGTCGCCACGCTCACGCGCATGGTCGGCGACTTCGGTCTCGCCGAGGACCTCGCCCAGGAGGCGCTGCTGGATGCGCTGCGCCAGTGGCCGATCGACGGCGTGCCTCGCAACGGAGCCGCGTGGCTGACGGCGGTGGCCAGACGCAAGGCGGTCGACGGATGGCGTCGGCGCGAGCGGCTGGACGAGCGGATGGCGGTGCTCGCCCACGATCTGGAGCGCGAGCGGCATGCGACGACCGATGCTCTGCCGTGGGACCCGGATGCCGTCGACGACGACGTGCTCCGGCTGATCTTCATCTCCTGCCATCCCGTGCTCTCCCGCGAAGCCCAGGTCGCCCTGACGCTGCGTGTCGTGGGCGGCCTGTCGAGCGAGGAGATCGCTCGGGCCTTCCTGGTCCCGACGGCCACAGTGCAGCAGCGGATCGTGCGCGCGAAGAAGACCCTCGCCGCCGCGCACGTGCCGTTCGAGATCCCCCCGCGCGAGCAGCATGCGGAGAGGCTGGGTGGCGTCCTCGGGGTGCTCTATCTCATCTTCAACGAAGGTCATGCGGCCAGCAGCGGTTCGGACTGGATGCGCCCCGAGCTGAGTGCCGAGGCGATCAGACTCACGCGGGTGCTCGTGGCGCTGATGCCGCGCGAGCGCGACCCGCTCAGCCTGCTCGCCCTGATGGAGCTCACGGCCGCACGCTTCGCCGCGAGGGTCGACGCGAACGGGGACCCCGTGCTGCTCGCCGATCAGGACCGGCGGCGCTGGGACCGCGGCCGGATCGTGCGCGGGCGCGACGCGCTCGCCCGCGCAGACTCGCGCGGAACAGGTCGCGGCGCGTACGGACTGCAGGCCGCGATCGCGGAATGCCATGCGGTGGCGGCCTCGGTGCAGGAGACCGACTGGGACCGCATCGTCGTGCTCTATGAGGCACTCGGCCGTATCGCACCGTCACCCGTGGTCGAGCTCAACCGGGCGGCGGCCGTGGCGATGGCTGTGGGTCCGGCATCCGCACTGCAGATCGTGGATGCTCTCGCGGCCTCGGGCGCCCTGGCCGGGTATCACCTGCTTCCTGCGACCCGAGCGGAGCTGCTGCTGCGCCTCGGTCGTCGGGACGAGGCCCGAGGCGAGTTCGCCGTCGCTGCGGCGCTGGCCGGGAACGAGCGCGAGCGCGCGCTGCTCGCCGCCAAGGCCGCGGAGAGCTGACGACGCACCGCGCACACGAAGAACCGCCCTCGCCCACAGCAGTGCTGTCGACGAGGGCGGTTCTGTTCACCGCGCGAGGCGCGATGTGGTCAGCTGCGGGCCTTGTTGCCGCGGCCGACGATCAGGCCGTAGATGAGCAGCACGATGATCGAGCCGCCGATGGCGAGGAGCCAGCTGCTGATCTCGAAGAAGCTGTCGACGCCCACACCGAAGATGGCGGAACCGATCCATCCACCGAGGAGAGCTCCGACGACACCGAGCAGAAGAGTGACGAGCCAGCCGCCACCCTGCTTACCGGGGAGGATGAGCTTTGCGATGGCGCCTGCGATCAGGCCGAGAAGAAGAAATCCGAGAAAACCCATGGTCTGCTCCTTGCTTACTGTGTAAAACCCCTGGGGTGCCGGGGGTTCGTGTGACCACTATTCCTCAGCTGAGTATTTCCCGCATCCCCTTGCGCGGAGGGGGCATCGTATGGCAAGAGGCCCGCCTTCCCTTGCGGGGAGACGGGCCTCTCGACGAACTCGCTCGGTCAGTTGTTTCCGCGCACGATCGCGATGATGCGCAGGATCTCGACGTACAGCCACACGACGGTGACCATGATGCCGAAGGCCCCGAGCCAGCCGTACTTGCGGGGAGCGCCGTTGCGCACGCCCTGCTGGATCTGGTCGAAGTCGAGCACCAGGGAGTAGGCGGCCATGATGACGACGAGGACGCCGATGATGAGACCCAGCGGGATACCCAGGATCTCGACCTTGCTGAGAAGACCGAAGGCCGCGCCCTCGCCGAGGACGCCGGTCCAGGTGAGCACGAGGTTGATCAGCGAGAAGACCAGGTAGCCGACCATGGCGATCATGAAGATCTTCGTGGCCTTCTTCGACGCGCGGATCTTGCCGCTGGCGAAGAGCGCCAGCGTGACGCCGACGACCGAGACCGTCGCCAGAGTCGCCTGGAAGACGATGCCGGGGTAGAGGACCTCGAAGAACGCCGAGATGCCACCGATGAAGAGACCCTCGAAGGCGGCGTACGCGAAGATCAGCGCGGGGCGCACCTTCTTGCGCGAGGTGAACGAGATGACCATCGCGAGGACGAATCCGACGAGGGCGCCGACGATCCACGGCAGCATGTTCGGCTGGAACTGGTCGTACGGGTTCTGCACCGGGGCCGAGAGGCCGCCGAGCGTCCAGACCCAGCCGATGGCTGCGGTGACCAGCAGGATGCCGAAGAGGCCCGCGGTCTTCCAGACCGTGTCCTCGACGGACATGCGGTCGGTCTCGATCGCGCCGGCCGGGGGAGCGGCGTACATGCCCTCCAGCTGGGCGTTCGCGGCGGCATCCATCGTGCCGTGCTGGAACGAGGCGGTCTGCGCACCCTGAGCGCCCTGCGGCGCACCCGGGTAGGTCGCGACGTTGCGCGGATCCTGCTGCTGGAACGCCGGATTGTTGAAGGCGAAGTTGCTCATGGTGGGCCTCACTCCAAAGGGGTTGTAGGTCGCTTTCCTCCACGATACCCGCCCTGGCGGGTCGTGAGGGTGTCCTACGCTGAGATCGTGCCCAGCAAATCGCCGCTCGTGATCGGGCATCGCGGTGCGCCCGGCTACCGTCCGGAACACAGCAGATCGTCGTACGAGCTCGCTCTCGCGATGGGGGTGGACGCCGTGGAGCCCGATGTCATCGCGACCAAGGACGGCGTGCTCATCGTGCGGCACGAGAACGAGATCTCGGGGACGACCGACATCGCTGCGCATCCGGAGTTCGCCGATCGACGGACGACGAAGCGCGTGGACGGCCATGCGCTGACCGGCTGGTTCACCGAGGACTTCACCTGGGACGAGCTCGCGACGCTCCGCAGCCGGGAGCGCCTGCCCGAGCTGAGGGCGTCCAGCGCGAGCGCCGACGGAGCCGAGCCGATCCTCCGTCTGGTCGACGTGCTCGATCTGGTGCGCGACGGCGCGCGCGAGCACGGGCGCGACATCGGCGTGGTGCTCGAGGTGAAGCACGCCACGCACTTCGCGGGTATCGGCCTCGATCTCGCTGCGCTGATCGAACGCGATCTGCGCGCTGCCGGCTGGGCCGACGGCGGGCTGCCGCTGATCATCGAGAGCTTCGAGCAGACCGTGCTGGGGCAGCTGAAGACCCGCGGCATCATCGCGTCCTACGTCTATCTCGTCGAGGCGTCCGGACGCCCGTACGACCTGGTCTCCGCCCTCGGCACGCACGCCCCCGACTATCCGTCCGCGGTGACCCCGCGCGGGCTCGACGACCTGGTCGGCGCGGTCGACGGCGTCAGCGTCGACAAGCGGATGCTGCTCGCCGCAGGCAGCAGCATCGTCGCCGATGCCCACGCTCGCGGGCTCGAGGTCTTCACCTGGACCTGCCGGCCCGAGAACGCCTTTCTCGCGAAGAGGTTCCGTGGCCGGGGCGGCCCCGCCGCATTCGGCGACTACGAGGCGGAGTGGGGCGTCATCGCGGGCACCGGGGTCGACGGCGTCTTCGTCGACCATCCCGATCTGGGCGTCGCGTTCTTCCGGGGGTGAACGTCGCGTTCCTCCGGCGGGACTGAGCAAGCTTCAGAGCGGGCCGAGAGCGTCGGGCACGGCGCGATCCAGGTGCAGTGCGCGCAGCTGCCGAGCGGTCAGAGGGTGCGGTCGAAAGCACCCTTGCGAGACACGATCTCCTTGCCGAGGGGCATCAGCGAGACCGGCACCATCTTGAAGTCGGCGATGCCCAGGGGGATGCCGATGATCGTGACGCACAGCGCGAGCCCGGAGACGATGTGACCGATCGCCAGCCACCAGCCGGCGAGGACGACCCAGAGCACGTTGCCGAGGAACGAGCCGACACCCGAAGTCGGCTTGCTCACGATCTCGCGTCCGAACGGCCAGATGGCGTAGCGCGCGATGCGGAACGACGCGATCGCCCACGGGATCGTCACGATCGGGATGCACAACAGGATCCCCGCGAGCATGTAGCCGAGGAAGAGGGCGAGGCCGGCGAAGATCAGCCAGATGACGTTGAGGATCGTGCGCACGTCTCGATTGTCGCATCGGGAGTCTGAGCAACCGCCTCGCCGCCCTGCAGGGTCGGCAGGGTGAATGGCCACCGGGCGTTCACCGTCCGTGCACCGGCGGGTCGCGCGGCCGCCATGCGGGGTCGGTGGTGTGGGGTCATCCCCGTCTGATTCCCTCAGGAGACCCATGTCCCGCCTGCACACCGCGGCTGCGGTCACGACGGTCTGCGCCCTCAGCGCAGCCGCACTGCTCGCCGTCCCCGTCGCCGCCGCCGGAGCCGAACCCGGCATCCGCATCAACGAAGTCGAATCCAGTGGCGGCGTCCCCGGCGACTGGATCGAGTTCGTCAACCCGTCGGCCGTCGTCGTCGATCTCAGCGGCTATGTCGTCAAGGACGACGGTGACGACGAGTCGTACACGTTCCCGGCAGGCACGACCCTCGAACCGGGCGCCTACCTGGTGCTCGACGAGGTCGACGCCGGCGTCGGCGACTTCACCTTCGGGCTCGGCAAGGCCGACCGGGTGCGGCTGTTCGATCCGAACGGCGTCCTCGCCGACGAGACGGCCTGGACTCAGCATGCCGAGGTCACGTGGGGTGCGCGCGAGACCGCGGGCACGATCGAGTGGGCGGCCACGAGCGCCTCCACCCGGGGCGCGGCCAACGTGTTCGCGGCCGATGACCCCGCGGGCGGCACGATCGCCATCAACGAGGTCGACTCGCAGCCGGCGGACTGGATCGAGTTCCACAACGCGGGCGATGCTCCCCTCGACATCTCCGGATACGAGATCCGCGACAACTCCGACGACCACCGCTGGCAGTTCCGGCCGGGCACCGAGATCGCGGCCGGAGAGTTCCTCGTCGTCGATGAGGCCTCCATCGGACTCGTCGACGGCGTCGAGACCGCGTTCCGTGATCCGATCGGCATCGGCAGCGCCGACCGCATCCGGCTCTTCGACGCCGCCGGCGTCCTGGTCGACGACACGCTGCCCTGGGCGGGCCACGCCGCGGTCGACGGCGACGTCGCCGCTGCGACGCTCGCACGCTGTCCCGACGGCGAGGGGGCCTTCGTGCTCGCCTACTCGACCCCGGGGGCGGCGAACTCGTGCGTGATGCCCGACGTCGTCATCAACGAGATCGAGTCCGACGGAGATGCGACCGACTGGGTCGAGGTGGTCAACACCGGCAGCACCCCGGTGGATCTCTCCGGCTGGACCGTGATGGACGGCGATCCGGTCGGCCATGCGGCGGAGGCGACTCCGCTGCCGACCGGCACGATCATCGAGCCAGGCGGATACTTCGTGTTCGACCAGCCGACGGACTTCGTGTTCGGTCTGGGCAACGGCGACACCGTCACTCTGCGCGACGCGAGCCTCGGCGTCGTCGACGAGCACGTGTACCTCGAACATGCCGCAGGCGTGCTCGCCCGCTGCGCCGACGGCAGTGGAGACTTCGTCGACATCGCCGTTTCGACCAAGGGCTCGCGCAACGCCTGTGGCACCCCCGTGCGCATCAACGAGGTCGAGTCCGACGGCGGATCGCCCGACGACTGGGTCGAGCTCGTGAACCCGACCGCATCCGCACTCGATGTGTCGGGGATCGTCGTGAAGGACGACGACGACACCCACTCCTACGTGATCCCGGCAGGTACGACGATCTCGGCCGGTGCGTATCTCGTGATCGAGCGCGACGCACTCGGTTTCGGACTGGGCGACGGAGACGCGGTGCGTGTCTTCGACGGTGACCTGCTCGTCGATTCGACCACGTGGGGTGCCGGGCACGCGACCACCACGTGGGGGCGCTGCCCCGACATCACCGGAGCGTTCGCCGCGACGGCGGAGAGCACGAAGGGCGTCGCGAACGTCTGCGCCGGAGAGGTCGCGGTCTCGACCTGGCCAGGGTCGGCCGAGGTGCGTGTGCTCGACACCACGCCGACGTTCCTCGAGGACAGTTCAGGCCTGGACGTGCAGGAGACGACGGACGGCGCGTTCCTCTGGGCCGTCGACAACGGCGACGGACGCATCTGGAAGCTGGAGGCACACGCCGACGGCTCGTTCTCGCAGCTCGAGGGCTGGGAATCCGGCAAGCGGGTGCGGTTCCAGAAGGATGCCGCCGACCCCGACGCCCCGGGTCCTGACACAGAGGGCATCACGGTCGACGGCGACGGAGACGTCTACGTCGCCTCCGAGCGCGACAACAGTGCGAAGGGAGTGAACGAGAACACCGTGCTCAAGGTGGACCCGGAGGCGGCCTCCGGCGATCTCGTCGCCCAGCAGGAGTGGGACCTCACGGCTCTGCTGCCGGCCGTCGGTGCGAACCTCGGCATGGAGGCCGTGCAGTGGGTTCCGGACACCGCCCTGCGCGGCACGCTCTTCGACGTCAACACGGGCGCGGCCTACGACTCGATTGACTACGCCGGTCACGGTGATGGCCTGTTCTTCGTCGCCGTCGAGGACAACGGTCATGTGTACGCCTTCGCGCTCGCTGCCGACGGCACCGCGACGCTGGTCTCGGAGATCGCACCCGGGCTCGCCGGAGTGATGGCGCTCGACTACGACAGCGTGCTCGACGTGCTGTGGGCGGTGTGCGACGACGGCTGCCACGGTCAGTCGGCCCAGATCACGCTGAACGGCACCGCGCAGCCCGGTGTGGCGCACTTCGCCCGCCCTGCCGGCATGCCCGACATCAACAACGAGGGCTTCGCGACCGCGCCCGCCTCGCTGTCGGTCGACGGACAGCGCCCCGTGTGGTGGTTCGCCGACGGCTTCGCGTCGGAGGCGCTGCGGGTCGGAACCCTTCCCGGCGGCACGGCGGAGAACCCCGGAGAGAACCCCGGCGAGGACCCCGGCGGGAACCCGGGCGGCCAGACGCCGCCTCTGCCCGACACCGCTGTCACCGGCGAGAACCGCGACAGCGGCGCGCTCGCGGTCACCGGAGCCGAGCTGCCGGTGGCGTCGCTGCTGCTGGCGCTGACGCTGGTGGTCGCCGGCATGATCGTGGTCGGTCGTCGGCGCCGCACCGGCTGAGACACGGATCGAGGACGGAGGGTGTGCGGAGTCGCTCCGCGCCCCCTCCGTCGCGCTCGGGCCGGTGCCGTCGTGTCGGTGGCTCGGCCTAGACTCATAAGGCCATGACCGAAGCCCCTCTCATCGTCCCCGGATCCGTCGGCCCACGCTCCACAGGGGCGCAGGGGCACGACGATCTGCTCGCCGGCCTCAACCCTCAGCAGCTCGAGGCTGTGACCTATCGCGGGCCCGCTCTGCTCATCGTGGCGGGTGCAGGTTCGGGCAAGACCAGCGTGCTCACGCGCCGCATCGCGTCGCTCCTGAGGTCGCGAGAGGCCTGGCCGAGCCAGATCCTGGCGATCACCTTCACCAACAAGGCCGCGGGCGAGATGCGCGAGCGCGTCGAGGGGATCGTCGGTGAGGCGGCGAAGGGCATGTGGATCTCGACGTTCCACTCCGCGTGCGTCCGCATCCTGCGCCGCGAGGCCCAGCAGTTCGGCTTCACGAAGTCGTTCACCATCTACGACTCCGGGGATTCGCGAGCGCTCATCAAGCGACTCGTCAAAGAGCACGAGGCCGACGCCTACGGGCTCACCCCGGGTGCGGTGCAATCGCGGATCTCGAAGCTCAAGAACGAGCTGTCCGACGCCGACGCCTATGCCCGCCAGGCGAACATGTCCGATCCCGCCGAGCGCATCTTCGTCGAGCTGTTCGCCGACTACCAGCGCCAGCTGCAGAAGGCCAACGCGTTCGACTTCGACGATCTGATCGGGCAGACGGTGTATCTGTTCCGCGCGTTCCCCCAGGTCGCCGACACCTACCGCCGTCGATTCCGACACGTCCTCGTCGACGAGTACCAGGACACCAATCACGCGCAGTACGCGCTGATCCACGAGCTGACGCGACCGGTGACGGGCGAGTCGTCCGACCCGTATGCCTCCAACGGCATGATGATCTTCGAGCCCGACACCACTCCGGAGCTCGAGGGCGCGTCCCTCACCGTGGTCGGCGACTCCGACCAGTCGATCTACGCGTTCCGTGGAGCCGACATCCGCAACATCAGCGAGTTCGAGCGCGACTTCCCCGGGGCGCGCGTCGTGCTGCTCGAGCAGAACTATCGTTCGACGCAGAACATCCTCTCGGCGGCGAATGCCGTGATCGGCAACAACTTCGACCGCAAAGACAAGAAGCTCTGGAGCGACAAGGGCGACGGCGACGCGATCATCGGCTTCACCGGCTACTCGCAGCACGACGAGGCGCAGTTCGTCGCCGACGAGGTCGAGTCGCTGCGACGTTCCGGCATGCCCTACTCCGAGATGGCTGTCTTCTACCGCACCAACTCGCAGTCGCGTGCGCTCGAAGAGATCTTCATCCGCTCGGCGGTGCCGTACAAGATCATGGGCGGCACGAAGTTCTACGAGCGCGCCGAGATCAAAGACGCGCTCGCCTACCTCGTCGCGGTGGCGAATCCCGCCGACGAGATGGCTGTGCGGCGCATCCTGAACAAACCGCGCCGCGGCATCGGCGACGTGTCCGAGTCCGCGATCGCGCGCTTCGCCGATGCGCACGAGATCACCTTCCGGCAGGCGCTGTCGGTGCCCGACCAGCTGGGTTTCGGTCCGAAGATCCAGGCGGGCATCGCGCAGCTCGACGCCGTCCTCGCCGAAGCGACCGAGATCATGCTGCCCGCGTCGGGCGAGCTCCCGCCGCCGACCTCGGTGGCCGACGGGCTGAGCGTGCTGCTGTCGAAGAGCGGCTACCTCGATGCGCTCCGCGCCAGTCGCGACCCGCAAGACGAGGCGCGGGTCGAGAACCTCGACGAGTTCGTCGCGGTGGCCCGGGACTTCGCCCGCAACAACCCCGAGGGCACCATCGTCGACTTCCTCACCGAGGTCGCCCTGGTGTCCGATGCCGACGACCTCGACGACGAGTCGGGCTCCGTCTCGCTGATGACGATGCACACGGCGAAGGGGCTGGAGTACGACGCCGTCTTCGTCACCGGAGTCGAAGAAGACCTGATCCCGCACCGCATCTCGGCCGGCGAACCCGGTGGTCCTCAGGAGGAGCGCCGTCTCTTCTACGTGGGCATCACCCGCGCGCGCAAGCGTCTGCACCTGTCGCTGGCGATGACGCGGGCGCAGTTCGGCGAGGTCACGGTCGCCATGCCGAGTCGCTTCCTGCAGGAGATCCCGGCGGGGCTCATCGACTGGCGCCAGTCGCCGGGCGACGTGAACTCGCGCGGCGGAACGCAGTCACGGGCGCTGAACGCGCGACGCGCAGGTGGCTTCGGCGGATCGGCGTCGGGGTCCGGCGACCGCTTCGCGGTCAAGCAGCTCCCCGGACGCGACGCGCTGAAGCCGCTGTCGACGGCCATGGACAAGTTCCCGAACCGTGTCACGGCGAAGATGCGCGACAACGGGGATCTCGAGCTCACCGCCGGCGATCGCATCCGCCACTCCGACTTCGGTGAGGGGCGCGTCGACGCCGTGACCGGTGAAGGGGCCAAGCGCATCGCGCACGTGCGCTTCGACTCCGCCGGTCAGAAGAAGCTCCTCATCAAGGTCGCGCCGATCGAGAAGATCTGAGGCGACCTGCGGTTAGGCTGGCTGATATGGCCCTGTTCTCACGCCGCAAGAAGTCCGCAGACGACGTCGCCGCCGACCAGAGCGAGACCCAGCCCGTCGCCGACCCGAGCGGGATCCGGCCCGGCTCCGAGGTCGCGTCCGACACCGATGCCGCTTCTGACACAGGCACCGCCTCCGCGTCGGATGCCGTCGCCGAGCAGCCCGAGATCGCACCGACCATCGGCATCTCGGTGCAGGCGTTCCGAGGCGTGGGCGCGCAGGCGGGGCCCGAGGTCGCTCTGCCCGACCCCGATGCCACGTCCGCGGCGCCCTCCGCCGCCGCAGGCACCGCGGCGCCGTCGGCGCCTTCAGCAGCACCCGCGCCGGAGCCCGTCCGTCGGCTGCCGCTGGCCCCCGCGCTGCCGCCGGAGCAGACCGAGACGGTCGCCGGCATGAAAGACAACGTCCTGCTGCGCGAGTCGCTCAAGGAGATCGAGCAGGGTGCGACGAACGAGCAGCTCCTCGGCGTGCTCCGCCAGGCGCTGCAGGGGCACCTCTACATCCGCGTGAACGGCGACGCCCGGGCCCAGATCAGCGAGGGCAAGCCGCTCGCGGTGGCAGTCGTGCGCGACGGCGAACGCCAGTTCATGCTCGGGTTCAGTTCCGCCGCCGCCGTGCGCGACTCCGTGCAGCTCGAGAAGGACCCGGCGGCGACCTCTGCTGTCGCTCAGCCGGTGACCTCGGTGCTGCAGCAGGTCGTCTCGGGTGACTTCGCCGGTCTGATCGTCGACAACGCGTCGGCCCCGCACCGGGTGGTGTTCCCCACCGAACTTCTGCAGAAGGCTCTCGAGCAGGCCGATGTCGACATGACGGTCAAGTCCCTCATCGCCGCACCTCGCGAGCAGGACTCGGAGTCGAAGGTGGGCGAGGCGCTCGCCAAGACGCGCATGTGGGTGGCCGTGAACGAAGGCGGCACCGGCGGGCAGGTCGGGATCGCCGAAGCGCAGACGCCCGACGGCCGACGGTTCCTGCAGCTGTTCTCGCATCCGCTCGAGGTGCTCGCGCTCGGCCGAGGCGATCGTCCGCTGCCGTTCGAGCCGTCGCAGCTCGCCTCTCTGCTCTCGAACCACCTCGACATGGCCGGCGTCATCATCGACCCCGCGGGGCCGAGCATCGTCGTCGAGCGCGAGGGGCTCACCTCGGTGATGATCCTGTCGGTCGACGTGGGGGAGTGACCTGCTTCCGCCCGTCGCGCCGGCGCTCTAGGGTCGGAACATGGCCTCAGAACGCATCCCCCTGACCGTCGCGGATCCGGATGTCGAGCGCGAGGTCGTGCTGTCCAGCCCGAATCGGGTGATCTGGCCCGATGCGGGGATCACCAAGGCCGAGCTCGCCGAGTACCTGCAGATCGTCAGCGGACCGTTCCTCGAGGCGAACGGCAACCGGCCCGTCTCGCTCGAGCGGTTCCGCGACGGCATCGCCGGTGACGGCTTCTTCTCGAAGAACCCGCCGAAGGGCACGCCCGAGTACGTCGATGCGGTGACGGTCACGTACAACAGCGGTCGACGGCATCCGCAGATCGTGCTCAACCGACCGAGTGCGATCGTCTGGGCTGCGCAGATGAACACGATCGTCTTCCACCCGTGGGCGTCGCTCGCCTCGGATCCCGACAACCCCGTCGAGTTGCGGATCGATCTCGACCCGCAGCCCGGCACCGGCTTCTCCGATGCGATCGTCGCCGCGCACGCCTTGCGCGAAGTGCTGAGCGAGGCGGGACTCGACGCGTTCATGAAGACCAGCGGCAACCGCGGTCTGCACGTGTTCGCTCCCATCGAGCCATCGCACGAATTCCTCGAGGTCCGGCACGCCGTGATCGCCGCCGGTCGGGAACTGGAGCGACGCATGCCCGATAGGGTCACCATGAACTGGTGGAAGGAGGAGCGCGGCGAGCGGATCTTCATCGACTTCAACCAGGCCAATCGCGACCGCACGATGGCCGGCGCGTACAGCCCGCGGGCACTGCCCGGCGCCACCGTGTCGATGCCGGTGCGATGGGACGAGCTCGACGGAGTTGACCCCTCGAGCTTCACGGTGCGCAGCGTCCCCTCGCGTCTCGAGGAGGCCGGCGACGCGTGGGCGGGGATGCAGCAGAAGCCCGGGCGCATCGACACGCTGCTCGCGTGGTGGCAGCGCGACACCGAGGCGGGGCTGGGGGAGCTCTCGTTCCCGCCGGAGTTCCCCAAGATGCCCGGCGAGCCTCCGCGCGTGCAGCCGAGCAAGAAGGTCGCCGCGCACTGGGACGAGAACGGCGACCCCGTCGAGGAGTGAGCCTCAGCCGAGGACGTCGGCCAGGTCGTAGCCGGCGACGGTGTCGAGCTGGTCGTAGGTGCACGATCGCGCGTCGCGGTCGGGGCGCCAGCGCGCGAACTGCACGGTGTGCCGGAAGCGCGATCCCTCGAGCTGGTCGTAGCGCACCTCCAGTACGCGCTCGGGGCGCAGCCGCACGAACGAGACATCCTTCGAGCCGCTGAACCGCGAGCGTTCGCCCTCGTCCGTCACCGCCGCACCCGCGTCGTCGCGTTCGACGAGCGGGGCGAGCTCATCGATGAGCTCTCTGCGGCGCACGTCGCTCCAGGCCGCGACGCCGCCCACCTGCCGCAGCGTCCCGTCCGAGTCGAACAGGCCGACGAGCAGCGAGCCGACGCCCGACCCGGATCTGTGGATGCGGTAGCCGAGGGCGACGACGTCGGCGGTGCGCGCGTGCTTGACCTTGATCAGGGTCCGCGTGCCCGCGGCGTAGGGCTGATCCAGGGGCTTGGCCACCACGCCGTCGAGGCCCGCGCCCTCGAACTCCTGCAGCCAGCGCACGGCGGCGTCGCGGTCGCGCGTCGTCCGTGTGATGTGCAGCGGATGCGCGACCTCGGACATCAGGGTCTCGAGTCGGGCGCGGCGCTGCTCGAACGGCGTCGTCAGCAGATCTTCGTCGCCCAGGGCGAGCAGGTCGAAGGCGATGAACATGGCCGGGGTCCGGGTCGCCAGTGTCGCCACCCGCGACGCCGCGGGGTGGATGCGCTGGCTCAGCGCCTCCCAGTCGAGGCGCTGTGCGCCGACCGGCCCGGTGGCGACGACGATCTCGCCGTCGAGCAGGCACGGCTGCGGCAGGATCCGCGGAACCGCCTCCACCAGCTCCGGAAAATACCGGGTGAGCGGCTTGGCCCCGCGGGAGCCGATCTCGACGCTGTCGCCGTCCCACGCGAGCAGGCCGCGGAAACCGTCCCATTTGGGTTCGAACAGCAGTCCGCCGGCGTACTTCGCGGGGTCGGGCACCGTCGGTGCCGCCTTCGCCAGCATCGGGGAGGGGATCACGTAGCGCATGGGTCCATCCTGGCGAAGGACGCGCCGCGGCAGAAGAGGGGGCGTGCGCGTCTCAGCATGGATCGCCCCGAACCGATCGGACGTCGCGGAGAACGGCGGTGCGTGCCGAATGATGCTGAGTCGTGAACGGAGTGGCGTCGCGCCCTCGACTCAGCCGAACAGGTCGTCGAGCGTCACGCGTGACCCCGCGTCGTGCACTGCGGTGCGTGCGGCGTGCCAGCCGGCCATCCCGTTGACTCCGGGTCCGGGCGGCGTGGAGGCCGAAGCGAGGTACACGCCCCGCATCGGTGTGCGCCAGGGGGCGGTGCTGAGGATCGGGCGCCGGATCGCCTGCGGGATCGTGAACGCGCCGCCGAGGATGTCGCCGCCGATCTCCGACGGGTTGATCGCCTCCCGCGAGGAAGCGGGCACCGAGTGGTGCGCGAGGATCAGATCGCGGAAGCCCGGCGCGAATCTCTCCACCTGGCGGGTGATGAGCTCGGTGGCGTCGAGGTCGGAGCCGTGCGGCACGTGGATGTAGGCCCAGAGCACGGCCTTCCCCTCGGGCGCGCGGGTGGGATCGAAGATCGAGGGCTGCACGGTGAGGGCGTACGGGCGCTCGCTGACGCGCCCACGGGCGACCTCGTTCTCGCTCCGCCACACCTCGGCCCTGGTGCCGCCGATGTGGACGGTCGGGGCGAGGGCGACCTCGGGGTGCGTCCAGGGGATGGGGCCGTCGAGGGCGAAGTCCACTTTCGCCGCGCCGGGTCCGTAGCGGAAGCCGCGGATCGAGCGCGCGTAGCGGGCGGGGACGTCGGGGTGGGTGAGGGCGAGCCGGGGCGACGTGTTCAGCATCAGCAGGTCGCCGCGTGACGGGTCGCCCCAGTCGAGCGCGTCCAGATCCGTGACGTGGTGCCCGGACTCGACGGACCCGCCGTGTGCCTCGAGATCGGCGACGAGGGCATCCGCGATCTGCTGCGACCCGCCGCGCGGGTACACCCAGCCGCCGGCGTGGGCCTCGGCGGCGAGCAGCAGGCCGGCTGCTGCTCCGGCGAGGGTGGGGAGCGGCGTCGGAGGATGCGCCAGCACGCCAGCGATCAGTGCGGCGGCCTCTTCGGTGCGGAACGTGCGCGCGGCCAGGGCGGTGCCCTGGTCGAGCATCCGCAGGGCGAAGCGCAGAGCGGTCAGCGGCTGGCGGGGCATCCGCAGCATCTGATTCCCGGTGAAGTCCGCGACGCCCTCGACGTGCGTGCTGAGCGGGCGCAGGAGAGCCAGCCACGCGCGCTCGTCGACCCCGAGCGCGGCTGCGGTGCGCTCGATGTCGCGCCACGCGATGCCCGCTCTGCCGCCGTCGAGAGGGTGCGCGTACGAGACGTCCGGATGGATCCACTCGATGCGTTCGGACAGACCGAACGCCTGGAAGAACGGGGAGGCGACGGCGGAGGGGTGCACGGCCGCGCACACGTCGTGCCGGAAACCGGGGAGCGTCGAGTCGAGGGTGCGGAGACCGCCGCCGATGGTGTCGGAGGCTTCGAGGACCCGCACCTCGTATCCCGCGCGGGCGAGGGTCACGGCCGCCGCGAGGCCGTTCGGTCCGGAGCCGATGATCGTCGCGCGTGCCATACGGCCAGTCTTCCACGTCCGGACGTGAGATCCTTGAAGAGATGAATGAAGTCCAGGGGCCTACCCCCACCGGAAACTCCCGCCCATACCGCACCCTCGCCGAAGCGCTCCGCGCACACAGGATCGCAGTGGAGAACCACGAGTTCATCACCGCCATCACCGACGCCGTCGGCATCTCGTCGTACATCGACCGGGGGCGCTACATCGAGGCGGTCCGCCGGGGAGAGGGCGCCAGCCTTCACATCGGCAAGACCTACACCAACGGGTTCACCGAGGACGAGGTCGTCGTCGTCGGTTCGGCCCCGCTGCGTCTGCGGGCGAGCGAGGGACGTGAACCGTACTTCTACGTGACGCACCCGAGCGAGTTCCGTCCGATCGCTCCCGTCAAGGCCAAGCGGTCGACGACTCCTCGCGTCGCGGCATCCCCCAGCGTTCCGCGCACACCGAAGCCGGCCGAACGCGACTACGGGGTGTGCGATGTCTGCTTCATGGTGAAGACGCCCGCCGGCGGATGCGGCTGCGACTGACTCAGGCGAAGGCGCTCATCCCGGTGATGTCACGGCCGAGCAGCAGGGCCTGCACGCTCTCGGTCCCCTCGTAGGTGTGGATGGCCTCGATGTCGGCCATGTGCTGCATCACGCCGTTCTCGAGCAGGATCCCGTTGCCGCCGAGCAGATCACGGGCGATCGACGCCACCCGGCGGGCGGCGCGGGTGTTGTGGAACTTCGCCAGTGATGCCTGCGTGGGGCGGAGTTCGCCCGCGGTCTCGAGGTCGGCGAGGCGGCGGCAGTAGAGCTGCATGGCGGTGAGGTCCTCGAGCATGTGGGTCAGCCGCTCCTGCACCATCTGGAACTTGGCGAGAGGCTTGCCGAACTGGATGCGCTCCCGCGAATAGGCGAGGGCTGCTTCGTAGCAGGCGGTGGCATGGCCGAGTGCCGACCAGGCGACGCCGGACCGGGTCGCGTAGAGCACGATCGATGCGTCCTTGAAGCTCTTCGTCCCCGGAAGCACGGCATCGAGTGGCACGCGCACGTCGTCCAGCACGATGTGCGCCTGGTGGATGGCGCGCAGCGAGGCCTTGCCGCGGATCGGCGTCCCGGTGTATCCCGGGGTGTCCTGTTCCACCAGGAAGCACCGGACGGCTCCGTGCTCCGGAGCGGACTCGTCGTCGACGCGAGCCCAGACGAAGGTGATGCCGCCGGATGCCCCGTTGCCGATCCACTTCTTGGCGCCGCGGATGACCCACTCCTCGCCGTCGCGCCGCGCCACCGTCTCGAGCGACACGGAGTCCGATCCGTGGTCCGGTTCGGTGAGGGCGAAGGATCCGAACACCGAGCTGTCGGCGAGGGCTGTGAGCCATCTCTGCTGCTGCTCATCCGAGCCGAAGAGGGCGAGGGTGCGCAGAGCGAGCCCGCCCTGCACGGCGAGCACGGTGCCGAGCGAGCCGTCCCCGCGGGAGATCTCCATGTTCACGAGGCCCGCCGCGAGAGGGGAGAGCCGGGTGAGCGACGCGTGCTCGATCCCGTCGACCACCAGATCCATCTCGCCCATGCGACGGGCGGCCTCCAGCGGGTACTCGGCGCGATCCCAGGCGTCGGCCATCTGCGGGCCCACCTCGTCGATGTAGGCCTTGGCGCGGTCCCAGGCGGATCTGTCGGCCTCGGGGATGTCGGCGAAGACGGCGTAGTAGTCGCTGTCCTGACGGCCGGTGATGTCGTACGACGAGACGCGCTCGCCGGGGAAGGGAGATGCTGCGGTGCTCATGGAGACTCCTTCGTGGCACCAAGTATCGTACTCCCCGATACTCGGTTCCACGACTCCCGATACGCGGGTGCCCCGTTGCCGCGACGGATCCGCGCGTCAGTCGAGCTGCGTGCGCAGCCGACGCGTGACCTCGGCCACCGGCATCGAGCGCGGGAACACCGCGACCACGAGATCGTCGGGCGCCGCCGCCGCAGAGTCCGCGGGCACGCCGTACCGTCGCCTGACGTCGGCGAGTGCGGTCTGCAGGGTCGACACCGGCACCTTCTTCTTGCCGCGGAGCAGCTGGCGCAGCACATGGTTGTGCACGGCGGTGACGAGCGCCGAGAAGCCCACCGCATCGAGCGGATCGATGCCGGGGAGCGCACTGCGCAGATAGTCGTCGAACAGCCGCTCATAGCGGAACACCGTGATGATCTCCCGTTCGCGCAGCACCGGAACCTGACGCACGATCTGATACCGGCGGCGAGCCATCTCCGGGTCGTGCGCGAAATGCGCGAAGACCGACTCGGATGCCGCGCACACGGCACCCCACGGATCCTCGTGTCCCTCGGCGAGGAACTCCCGGAGCTTGTCGAGCAGCGCCTCGTGATCCGCGAACACGACGTCCTCCTTGCCGCCGAACTGGCGGAAGAACGTCGATCGGGAGACGCCTGCGGCCTTCGCGATCTGCTCGACCGAGGTCTGATCGAAACCCTGCGTCGCGAACAGCTCGAGCGCTGCGGCCACGACGCCGGTGCGCGGTTCTGCGGATTCGTGCATGGGATGAGCCTAGACCTCGGCCTCAGCCCGTGCCGTCGCCGCTGCGGAGGGGAGGACGCCGGGAGCGCTCAGCTCCAGGTACTAGGCTGGGGGACTGGTCGATGTCTCGACATCGAGAGAATTACCAGACAGCAGCCCAGTGAAGGAACCACAGTGGATCTGTACGAGTACCAGGCACGAGACGTTTTCGAGAAGTACGGAGTGCCGGTTCTCGCCGGCATCGTCGCGGACACACCGGAAGAGGTGAGGGCGGCCGCCGAGAAGATCGGCGGAGTGGTCGTCGTCAAGGCTCAGGTGAAGACCGGCGGCCGTGGAAAGGCGGGCGGCGTCAAGGTCGCCAAGACCCCCGATGAGGCCTACGAGGCGGCGAAGGCCATCCTCGGCCTCGACATCAAGGGCCACGTCGTCAAGCGCGTCATGGTCGCGCAGGGCGCACGCATCGCCGAGGAGTTCTACTTCTCCGTGCTGCTCGACCGCGCCAACCGCTCCTACCTGAGCCTGTGCTCGGTCGAGGGCGGCATGGAGATCGAGGAGCTCGCCGTCGAGCGCCCCGAGGCGCTCGCGCGCGTCGAGGTCAACCCGCTCACGGGCATCGACAAGGAGAAGGCCGTCGAGATCGCCCGTGCGGCGAACTTCCCGGAAGACCTCGTCGAGAAGGTCTCCGACGTGTTCGTGAAGCTCTTCGACGTCTACAAGGGCGAAGACGCGACGCTCGTCGAGGTCAACCCGCTGGTGCGCACCGAAGAGGGCGACATCATCGCGCTCGACGGCAAGGTCACCCTCGATGACAACGCCTCCGAGATCCGCCACCCCGAGCACGAGGCGCTCGAGGACAAGGACGCCGCCGACCCGCTCGAGGCGAAGGCCAAGGCCTCCGGCCTCAACTATGTGAAGCTCGACGGCGAGGTCGGCATCATCGGCAACGGCGCGGGACTCGTCATGTCGACGCTCGATGTGGTCGCCTACGCCGGTGAGAACCACAACGGCGTGAAGCCCGCCAACTTCCTCGACATCGGCGGTGGAGCCTCGGCCGAGGTCATGGCCGCGGGCCTCGACGTCATCCTCGGCGACCCGCAGGTCAAGAGCGTGTTCGTCAACGTCTTCGGTGGCATCACGGCGTGCGACGCCGTGGCGAACGGCATCAAGGGCGCTCTCGAGACGCTGGGCGCCACGGCGTCCAAGCCGCTCGTCGTGCGTCTCGACGGCAACCGCGTCGACGAGGGCCGCGCGATCCTCGCCGAGTACGCGCACCCGCTGGTCACCCTGGCCGCCACGATGGACGAGGGCGCCGACAAGGCCGCCGAGCTCGCCAACGCCTGACCCTTCAACAGGCTCAGAGACCGGATTTAAGGAACAGAGAAATGTCGATCTACCTCAATAAGGATTCGAAGGTCATCGTCCAGGGCATCACCGGCGGCGAGGGCACCAAGCACACGGCACTCATGCTGAAGGCCGGCACCCAGGTCGTCGGTGGCGTGAACGCCCGCAAGGCCGGCACCACGGTCTCGCACACCGACAAGGACGGCAACGCCGTCGAGCTCCCCGTCTTCGCCTCGGTCGCCGAGGCCATGAAGGAGACCGGCGCCGACGTGTCGATCGCCTTCGTGCCGGGTGCGTTCACGAAGGACGCGATGATCGAGGCCATCGACGCCGAGATCCCGCTGCTCGTCGTCATCACCGAGGGCGTCCCGGTGGGCGACTCGGCCGAGGCCTGGGCCTATGCGCAGAGCAAGGGCAACACGACCCGGATCATCGGACCGAACTGCCCCGGCATCATCACGCCCGGTGAGGCGCTCGTCGGCATCACGCCGGCGAACATCACCGGCAAGGGCCCGATCGGCCTCGTGTCGAAGTCGGGAACCCTGACGTACCAGATGATGTTCGAGCTGCGCGACCTGGGCTTCTCCACCGCCATCGGCATCGGCGGCGACCCGGTCATCGGCACCACGCACATCGATGCGCTCGCCGCGTTCGAGGCCGACCCCGAGACCAAGGCGATCGTGATGATCGGTGAGATCGGCGGAGACGCCGAGGAGCGCGCGGCCGACTACATCAAGGCGCACGTCACCAAGCCCGTCGTCGGCTACGTCGCGGGCTTCACCGCCCCCGAGGGCAAGACCATGGGTCACGCCGGCGCGATCGTCTCCGGGTCCGCCGGTACCGCACAGGCCAAGAAGGAGGCCCTCGAGGCCGCCGGAGTCAAGGTCGGCAAGACGCCGTCCGAGACGGCTGACCTGATGCGCGCGATCGTCGAAGCGCTCTGATCTGAGCTACGCTTGACCTGAAGGCCCCGGACTCCACTCCGGGGCCTTCTTGCATGCCCGGGGTACGCCGCGCCCGTCGCACATACGACGAAGGGGCGGATGCAGCACGCATCCGCCCCTTCGTCGTGTGCCGTCGCTCAGGCGACGCCGAACAGCGCCTCGATCGGCCCGCGGGCGAAGAAGACGACGAACCCCACGCCGACGACCCAGAGCAGCGGATGGATCGTCTTGGCGCGGCCGGAGAAGGCGTTCACGACGATCCAGCTCACGAAGCCCGCGCCGATGCCGTTGGCGATCGAGTAGGTCATCGGCATCACGGTCGCCGTCAGGAACACCGGCAGCAGCACGCGGAAGTCGCTGAGGTCGATGTTCTTGATCTGCGACAGCATCAGAGCGCCGACGAGCACCAGAGCCGCGGCCGCGACCGCCCCGGGCACGAGCGAGGTCAGGGGGGTGAAGAACATCGCGATCAGGAACATCGCACCCGTGACCACCGTGGCGAGGCCGGTGCGCGCGCCCTCGCCGATTCCGGCGCCCGATTCGACGAAGACCGTCGCGGACGACGACGAGGTGCCGCCACCGGCGATCGCGCCGAGTCCCTCGACGATCAGCGCCGACTTGATGCGAGGGAAGTCGCCCTTCGCATCCGCCAGGTCGGCCTCCTTCGCGAGACCGGTCATGGTGCCCATGGCGTCGAAGAAGTTGGAGAACAGCAGGGTGAAGACGAACATCACCAGGGCGACGCCGCTGACCTTGGCGAGGTCGAAGCCGAAGTCGACCTGTCCGACGAGGCTGAGGTCGGGCAGTCCGACGATGGCTCCGGTGAGACCGAAGTTGAGGCCGAACGGCCAGATCGCGTTGACGATCGCACCGAGCACCGTGCCGCCGACGAGGGCGATGAGGATCGCTCCCTTCACCCGCAGCGCCATCAGCACGCCGCCGAGCAGCAGGGTGATCACGAACAGCAGCGTCGGCAGCGAGGCGACCGAGCCGCCGATGCCGAGATCGACCGGGGGAGAGGGGTTGTTGGTCGCGGTCACGAAGCCGGCGTTCACGAAGCCGATGAAGGCGATGAACAGTCCGATCCCGACCGTGATCGCCAGCTTGAGCTGCACGGGGACGGCGTCGAAGATCATCTTCCGCAGGCCGGTGGCCGCGAGCAGCACGATGATGACACCGTTGATCATGACGAGGGCCATCGCCTCGGGCCAGGTCACGGTGCCCACGACCGAGAAGGCGAGGAAGGCGTTGATGCCCAGACCCGCGGCGAACGCGAAGGGCAGACGCGTGACGAGGCCGAACAGGATGGTCATCACGCCGGCGGTGAGCGCGGTGGATGCGGCGACCGCCGTGCCTGCGAGCGTGTTGCCGTCGACATCGGGGGTGTTCAGGATCAGCGGGTTGAGGATCACGATGTAGGCCATCGTGACGAAGGTCACCAGGCCGCCTCGGATCTCGGTGCCGATCGTCGATCCGCGTCTGCTGATCTCGAAGAAGCGGTCGAGCGCGTTCGCGGGCGCGGGCTCGGTATGGGGCGGGGCGGGGGACGGGGCAGTAGTCATCGGGGGAACCTCCGCAGGAGACGATATCGTGTCGCCGGCACCGCGCGCGCCCCCGGGCCTGCGGGGGGAACTCGTCGTAGTCTCGATTCGATATGCAACGCCTCCTCGTCGCGCTCCTCGCCGCCTTCGATGCCGCCATCGCCGCAGCGGTCGGTCTCGTGGTCCTGCTGGCGCCGCTCACCCTCCTGTGGACGCTGTCGTTCGGCATGACCGCGGATTGGGGCGCTCTGTGGCCCCTCACCGGAACCCTGTGGCAGTTCGGACACGGGGTGCCGCTCGATCTCACGCTGGCCGACGACGTGCTGCGCGCGGCGGGCATCGCCCCGCAGGCGGCGAGCTTCGCGCTGTCGGTGACGCCGCTGGCCTTCCTGGTGTTCACGCTGCTGTTCGCCGCACGCTCGGGGGCGCGTGCGGCGAAGGCCGGAGCCTGGGCGCTGGGTGCGGTCGCCGGCACGGCGGCCTTCGGACTGATCGCGACCGCCGTGGCGTTCAGCACGCAGATCTCCGCCGCCCGCACCGACCTCGCGCTCTCGATCGCGCTGCCGACCGTCGTCTACCTGGTGGGCGCCGTGGGCGGCGGTGTGCGCATCGCCTGGGAGGACGGTGACGGCGGTCTGCTCGATCGTCTGCATGACGTCGTCGACTCCTGGGGCGATTGGGGGCCGGTCCTCGGAGCCTCCGTGCGGGGCACGGCCTTCGCCGTGCTCGGCATGGTCGCCGTCTCGGGGGTCGCCGTCGCCGTCATGACCCTGGCGCGCGGGAGCGAGGTGGTCGCCCTGTTCCAGGCCGCTCGCGTCGATGCGCTGGGGGCCACGGTGCTCACGCTCGGACACCTCGCCTATCTGCCCACCATCCTGGTCTGGGCGGCGTCATGGATCGTCGGGCCGGGGTTCGCGGTGGGCGTGGGGACGGCCGTGTCGCCGGCCGGCACGCAGCTCGGCGTCGTTCCCGGCATCCCGATCCTGGGGCTGCTTCCCGAGAACTCTTCGATCTGGATGCTCATCGTCGTGATCCTGCCGATCGGCGCGGGCGCCGTCGCCGGGTGGGCCGTCCGCTCCCGGCTCGTCTGGGAGGGCACGCCGCTGGCGACAGGACCGCGGGCGGCGATCGCGGTCGGAATCGGCGTGCTCACCGCGGCCGTCGGCGCTGTCGCCGCGGTGCTCGCGAGCGGCTCGATGGGACCTGGACGTCTGTCCGAGGCCGGTCCCTCCGCGGTGCTCTTCGCTCTGGCGCTCGGCGGTGAGGTGCTTCTGGGCGCGGCCATCCTCCTGCTCTCGCCGCGGAATCGCGACGAGCTGGCCGAGGAGCGCACCGACCGCTGGGTGGCCGAGATGACCGCGGCAGATCTCGGTGTCGGCAGCCGCACCGATCTGCCGATCTCTGACACGGTCCCGACCGGTCCCTCCTCCTACGACACTGCGCCCCTGGACGACCTCGGCGGCGTCCGTGCACCGAGGCGGAACCCCGCCGATCCGCTCGACTGACATACGCGTCGGCGGGTGCGCGGCGCTTCGGTAGACTGGGCGCGTGCTCACGGTCGCCGTTCTCATCTCGGGCACCGGCTCGAACCTTCGCGCCCTCCTCGAGGCCGCTCGTCACCCCGATTTTCCTGCGCGGGTGGTGGTCGTCGGTGCCGACCGCGAGGCCGACGGGCTGGCCCACGCCGAGGAGTTCGGCATCCCCAGCTTCACCGTCCCCTGGCACGAACACGGGTCGCGCGAAGCGTGGGGCGAGGAGCTCGGGCGCCAGCTCGCCGTCTGGAACGCCGATCTCGTCGTGCTCAGCGGCCTGATGCGGCTGCTGCCCGCCGGACTCGTCGCCGATCTCTCGCCGCGTCTGATCAACACCCACCCCGCGTACCTCCCGGAGTTCCCGGGCGCGCACGGAGTGCGAGACGCCCTCGCCGCCGGGGTCTCCGAGACCGGCGCGAGCGTGATCGTCGTCGACGACGGCATCGACACGGGACCGATCCTCGCGCAGGAGCGGGTGCCGGTCCTCGCCGACGACACCGAGCACACCCTCCACGAGCGCATCAAGCCCGTCGAACGCCGACTGCTCATCGACGTGGTGCGCCGCATCGCCACCGGTGAGCTGTCGCTGACCGCCGCATCCTGAACCGATCCACGCACGCCCCCCTCGCACGAAGGAGCCCATCATGGCCGGCCCCCGCCACGACCACTCGCTGTACCGCGATCGCGACACCGTCCCCGTCCGCCGCGCGCTCGTCTCGGTGAGCGACAAGACCGACCTGCTCGTGCTCGCGAAGGCGCTCGCCGCCGCGGGAGTGCAGATCGTCTCGACCGGGTCGACGGCGTCGACCATCCGCGAGGCGGGCTTCGAGGTCACCGATGTGGCCGCGGTCACCGGTGTCGCCGAGATGCTCGACGGCCGCGTCAAGACGCTGCACCCGAAGATCCACGGCGGTCTGCTCGCCGACCTGCGCCTCGAGGACCACGAGCATCAGCTCGCCGACCTCGACATCGAGCCCTTCGAGCTCGTCGTGGTGAACCTCTACCCCTTCGTCGAGACCGTCGCCTCGGGAGCCGAGGGCGACGACGTGGTCGAGCAGATCGACATCGGCGGACCGGCGATGGTGCGTGCCGCGGCGAAGAACCACGCGAACGTCGCGATCGTCGTGTCGCCGCAGTCATACTCCGGCATCATCTCGGCCATCGAGAACGGGGGCACCACGCTGACGCAGCGACGCGAGCTCGCCGCACGCGCCTTCGCACACACCGCCGCCTACGACACGGCCGTCGCCGCATGGTTCGCCGAGGGCACGCTGGGCGAGGGCGAGGACCTTCCCACGCACCTCACCATCCAGGCCGAGCGGCTCGCCACGCTGCGTTACGGCGAGAACGCGCACCAGCGCGGCGCGATCTACACGCGCGTCGGCGGACACGGCATCGCACAGGCCCGCCAGCTGCAGGGCAAGGAGATGTCGTACAACAACTACGTCGATGCGGATGCCGCGCTGCGCGCCGCGTACGACATGGTCAAGCCCGCCGTGGCCATCATCAAGCACGCCAACCCGTGCGGCATCGCCACGACCGCTCCGAACGCGCTGGACCCGATCGCCAGCGCGCACCTGCGCGCGCACGAGTGCGACCCCGTGTCGGCCTACGGGGGAGTGATCGCCGCGAACGGCACCGTCACGCTGAAGATGGCCGAGAACCTCAAGGACATCTTCACCGAGGTCATCGTCGCGCCGTCATTCGAGCCGGCAGCCCTCGAGGTGTTCAAGGCGAAGAAGAACCTCCGTCTGCTGCAGCTGCCGGAGGACTGGCAGCAGGAGCGCATGGACGTGCGCCTGGTCTCGGGCGGCCTGCTGCTGCAGGACGCCGACCGCTTCCCCGACGACATCGTCTCGGTGGCGAAGAACTGGGAACTCGTCTCGGGCGAGCGCCCCAGCGACGAGGAGATGGAGAACCTCATCTTCGCCTGGAAGGCGTGCCGCGCCGTCAAGTCCAACGCGATCGTGCTGGCCAAGGACAACGCCACGGTCGGTGTCGGCATGGGCCAGGTCAATCGCGTCGACTCGTGCCGCCTCGCGGTCGAGCGTGCGGGCGACCGCGCCGTCGGCTCGGTCGCATCCTCCGACGCGTTCTTCCCGTTCGCGGACGGTGCACAGGTGCTCATCGACGCGGGCGTCACGGCGATCGTGCAGCCCGGCGGATCGGTGCGCGATGAAGAGGTCGTGGATGCCGCCCGCAAGGCCGGCGTGACGATGTTCTTCACCGGGGAACGTCACTTCTTCCATTGAGCCGCGCGGCCGCTCCACTCTCCACCGCCGTGTCCGATTTCCGCCAGCCGGTGTCGGATGCCGGTGGCAGAGTGGAGGCATGAGCCTCCCCGTGACCGACTTCGACGAGCGGTACCGTGCGATCAGCGCGCGCGACACCCGCTTCGACGGGCAGTTCGTGACCGCGGTGCGCTCGACCGGCATCTACTGCCGTCCCAGCTGCCCGGCGCGCACGCCCAAACCCGAGAACGTCGCCTTCTACCCGACCAGCGCCGCCGCCCATGAGGCCGGGTTCCGCGCGTGCAAGCGCTGCCTCCCCGAGGCTGCTCCCGGATCGCCCGCGTGGGACCTGCGCAGCGACGTGGCAGCGCGGGCGATGCGGCTGATCTCCTCCGGTGTCGTCGAACGTGAGGGGGTCGCGGGCCTCGCCGCGCGCCTGGGGTACTCGACGAGGCACCTCACCCGGGTGCTCTCGACCGAACTCGGGGCGGGTCCGCTCGCCCTCGCCAGAGCGCATCGGGCGCACATGGCGCGGATGCTCCTCGTCGGTACCGACATGCCGATCTCCGAGGTGGCGTTCTCGGCCGGCTTCGCCAGCATCCGGCAGTGCAACGACACGATCCGCGAGGTGTTCGCGCTCACCCCCGGCGAGCTCAGAGCGCGTCGGCGCGGACCGGAAGCGGTCGCTCCGGGCGCGATCGATCTCGTGCTCCCGTATCGCGGCCCGCTCGACGCGGGCGGCGTCTTCGACTGGATGGCGGCACGGGCCGTCACGGGGGTCGAGGTGGCGACGTCCACTGCATTCTCGCGGCACCTGCGGATGGCCGGAGGATCGGCATGGTTCGAGGTGAGTCTCGATGCCTCCGCGCGTCTGCATCTGCGCGCCCGGGTCGCGCAGCTCGGCGACCTGGCGCCGCTGGTGTCCACGGTGCGACGGATCTTCGACCTCGACGCCGACCCCTCGGCCGTCGACCAGGCGCTCAGCGCACATCCGGAGCTCGCGCCCCTGGTCGCGCGCACGCCCGGAATCCGCGTACCGGGGTCTGCAGATCCGCACGAGATGCTGATCCGGGCGATGATCGGTCAGCAGATCACCGTGGTCGCCGCGCGCACCGCGCTCACGGCGCTCGCCGAGGCCCTGGGGGAGCGCACGGAGCAGGGGCTGCTGTTCCCGACCATGTCGGCGATCGCCGAGCACGGCGCCGAGGTGCTGCGAGGGCCGGGGGCCCGCATCCGGGCGATCGTGGGAGCGGCGGCCGCGCTCGCCGACGGATCCCTCACGCTCACCGTCGGAGACGATGGGCCCTCGCAGCGCGCGGCGCTTCTCGCCATGCCGGGCATCGGCCCGTGGACCGCCGACTATGTGCGGATGCGTGTGCTCGGCGACCCCGACATCCTGCTGCCCGGAGACGTGGCGCTGCGCGCCGGAGCGGCGGCGTCCGGCCTGCCGGGAGATCCGATTCCGCTGGTCGCGTGGGCGGAGCGTACCGCTCCGTGGCGCAGCTACCTCAGCGCTCACCTCTGGCGCGCCGCGCCGGTGCGTCCCCGACGCGCATCGCAGAGTTCCGTTCCGAAGGAGACACCATGACCGCCCTCATCCAGACCCTGGACACGCCCGACGGGCCGTTCACGATCCTCGCCGATGAGCGCCAGCGGGTGCTGGCGTCGGGGTGGACCGCCGATCAGCGCGCGATCATCGGGCGTCTGTCGCCGTCTGCACAGCCGACGAGCATCACCGAGGGGGAGACCGATGCGGCGGCGGCGGCCCTGGCCTTCTATGCGGGTGACCTGTCGGCGCTCGACACGGTCGCCGTGCAGCAGACCGGTACCGCGATGCAGCTGGCCGGATGGGCGGCGCTGCGGGGGATCGAGCCGGGCGAGCCGCTCACCTACACCTCGTTCGCCGCACGGCTGGGCGCTCCCCGCGCGGTGCGCGCCGCAGCCTCGATCTGCGCCAGGAACGCGCCGGCGCTGTTCGTGCCGTGCCACCGCGTGCTGCGCTCCGACGGCACGATGGGCGGGTTCGCGTGGGGGATGGACGTCAAGTCGAGTCTGCTCGAGCGCGAGGCCCGGCGCAGCTGACGAGACGGTTCTCGGGCGATCGGGAATCTCTCTTGCGGTCAGCTGGTTCACAGGAATAGGCTGGTGGGCTGTCGCACCGACCGGACGACACAGCCGAGCCCCTGAGGAGGACACCATGACATCGATCTCCGCTGCGCAGATCGCCGCTCTCGGCTCGACCCCGGTGCGCCCGCTCCGCTAGAGCCCTTTCCCCCGCACGAGATCACCGGATGCCGGACTCCGAGAGTCCGTTCGCGCGTCCGTCCCCGCCAGCACCCCCTTCCCCATACGAAACTCGTCTGAGAGACATGTCTTCCTCGCCTTCATCGCAGAACGCCTCGCCGTCCTCCACCCTCTCTACTCCCGCCGCTCTGTGGCGCCTGAAGCCCTTTGTCAAGCCGGTCATCTGGCGGCTCGCCGGCGGCGCCGCCAGTGCGCTCGTCGCCGCGATCATCGCCCTGATGATCCCGATCGTTCTCGAGCAGATCATCCGCGGGCCGGTGCAGGCCGGTGCGCTGGCGGGCATCGCCTGGGGCGCGCTCGCCGTCTTCGGGCTCGCCCTCGGCGAGGCGCTGATGGTGTGGCTGCGCCGTCAGTTCGTGCTCAACCCGGCCACGCAGGTCGAGTACACGATGCGCACCGAGCTCTACTCGCGCCTGCAGACCCTTCCGGTGTCGTTCCACGACCGCTGGCAGTCGGGCCAGCTGCTGAGCCGCATGATGCAGGACATCGGCCTCATCCGCCGGTGGCTGGCGTTCGGTCTCGTGCTGCTGGTGGTCAACGTCCTCACGATCGTGATCGGCTCGGTGCTGCTGTTCCGCTGGCACTGGCTGCTGGGCGTGATCTTCATCGTCACCGCGATCCCGCTGTGGATCCGCGGGTACCTGTTCGAGAAGCGCTACGGCGCGCTCACGCGCCGCAGTCAGGACCAGGCCGGTGACCTCGCGACGAGCGTCGAGGAGAGTGTGCACGGAATCCGCGTGCTCAAGGCGTTCGGCCGCGGCTCGCACGCGCTCGGCCGTTTCAGCCGCCAGGCAGAGACCCTGCGCGAGACCGAGATGAGCAAGGCCGGCGCTATCGCGTCGATCTGGTTCTGGCTCGACCTGATGCCGCAGATCGCGTTCGGTCTCAGCCTGATGTCGGGCATCTGGCTGATCTCGCAGGGCGAGATCGATCAGGCCCAGCTGTTCGCCTTCTTCGCCATGGCGGTGGTGCTGCGATGGCCCATCGAGTCCATCGGATTCCTGTTCTCGTTCATGCTCGACGCGCGCACCGCCACCGACCGCGTGTTCGACATCTACTCCGAGACGAACTCGATCGCCGACCCTGAGAAGCCGGTGCACATCACCGAGCCGCGCGGCGAGCTCGCGTTCGAGGGGGCGCGCTTCCGCTACCAGGATGCCGCCGCCGACGAGCGCGACCTGCTCGACGGCATCGACCTCGTGCTGCGTCCGGGCGAGACGATGGCGCTGGTCGGTCTGACCGGCAGCGGCAAGACCACGCTGACCACGCTGCCCACGCGTCTGTACGACGTCACCGGCGGCCGCGTCACGCTCGACGGCGTCGACGTGCGCGATCTGCCTCTGGCCGAGCTGCGCCAGCACATCGCGATGGCGTTCGAAGACGCCACGCTGTTCTCGGCGACGGTGCGTGAGAACGTGCTGCTCGGACGCGCCGACCTCGACGTGCACAGCGACGAAGGCGAGCGCGTGCTGCGCGAAGCCCTCGACGTCGCGCAGGCGGCCTTCGTCGACACACTGCCCGAGGGCGTCGAGACGGTGATCGGCGAAGAGGGGCTCAGCCTCTCCGGCGGTCAGCGTCAGCGTCTCGCGCTGGCGCGCGCCGTCGCGGCCGCCCCCAAGGTGCTGGTGCTCGACGATCCGCTGTCGGCGCTCGACGTCGACACCGAGGCGCTCGTCGAAGAGGCGCTGCGTCACGTGCTCGCCGACACCACCGCGATGATCGTGGCCCACCGCCCCTCCACCGTGGCGCTCGCCGACCGCGTGGCTCTGCTCGAGGCGGGGCGGGTGACCGCAGTGGGCACGCACTCCGAGCTGCTCAGGACGAGCCGCCACTACCGCCACGTCATCTCCAGCCTCGAGGCGGAGGAGGCGGCGCGCACCGGCGCGATCCCGATCATCCGCGACTCCGAGGCCGAGATCGACGCGACGGTCGCCGAGGGCATCCGTGCGGAGTCCGCCGACGATGCTTCGTCAGGCTCAGCAACCGCAGTCGAAGAGGACAAGGAGGTGCAGCGATGAGCTCCACCATCACCGGAACGCAGGACGAGGACCGCTCCCGCTACACCAAGGAGGAGAGCAAGGCGATCCGTCGCCGGTCGCTGCACCTGCTCGGCTCGCTCGTCCAGCCACTGAAGCCGCGGATCATCCTCGCGGCCGTCGTGCTGGTCATCTCGACCGCCCTGCAGGTGGCCGGGCCGATCCTCATCAGCATCGGGCTCGACCGCGCGCTGCCTGCCGTCCTCGAGCGCGCCGACTGGATGCCGACCTTCATGATCGGCGGCATCTACCTGCTCGCGGGCGCCGTGGCCGCGGCGATGATCGCGTGGTACGTGATCATCGCGGCCAAGCTCACCCAGGCCGTGCTGCTCGACCTGCGCAAGCGGATCTTCCTGCACACCCAGCGCCTCAGCCTGGAGTTCCACGAGTCGTACACCTCCGGCCGCATCATCTCCCGTCAGACGAGCGACCTGGACTCCATCAGGGAGCTGCTCGACGGCGGCCTCAACGAGCTCGTCTCGGGTGTGCTCTTCGGCCTGTTCACCTTCATCGCCCTGTGCGTGTGGGACTGGCAGTCCGGACTCATCCTGGCGATCGGCGGCATCCCGCTGTTCTTCCTGATGCGCTGGTTCTACTCGCGCTCGCAGCTCGTGTACCGCGAATCGCGGGTCATCAGCGCGAAGGTGATCGTGCAGTTCGTCGAGACCATGACGGGCATCCGTGCGGTCAAGGCGTTCCGCAAGGAGCCGCGCAACGACGTCGCCTTCCAGAAGATCGCCGGCGAGTACCGCGACGTGAACCGGCGCTCGATGCTGCTGTTCGGCACCTTCGAGCCCGGGCTGATGGGGGTGGCCGCGCTCGTGCTCGGCATCGTCGTGCTGTGGGGCGGCATCCGCGTCTCGGAGGGTGCTCTCACCGTCGGCGTGCTGCTGTCCGCCGTGCTGTACGTGCGCAACTTCTTCGCGCCCATGCAGGAGATCGCGATGTTCCTCAACTCGTACCAGTCGGCCACCGCGGCGCTCGAGAAGGTCTCGGGCGTGCTCGAGGAGGTTCCGACGGTTCCGGACCCCGAGAAGCCGGTCGATCTGTGGGAGTCCCGCGGGCACGTCCAGTTCCACGAGGTCACCTTCGGATACAACGGCGAGAAGACGATCCTCCCGAACTTCTCGCTCGACATCGAGGCGGGACAGACGATCGCGCTGGTCGGCACGACCGGGGCGGGCAAGTCGACCCTCGCGAAGCTGATCTCGCGGTTCTACGACCCCTCGGTCGGATCGGTGACGCTCGACGGCGTCGACCTGCGAGACCTGCACCCGAAGGATCTGCGCCGCGCCATCGTCATGGTGACGCAGGAGGCGTACCTGTTCAGCGGCACGGTCGCCGACAACATCGCGCTCGGCAAGCCGGACGCCTCGCTCGAGGAGATCCGGGCCGCGGCGCGTGCGGTCGGCGCCGACGGGTTCATCTCGTCGCTGCCCGACGGCTACGGCACCGACGTGAACAAGCGCGGCGGTCGCGTGTCGGCGGGGCAGCGTCAGCTGATCTCGTTCGCGCGCGCGTTCCTCGCCGACCCCGCGGTGCTCATCCTCGATGAGGCCACCGCGTCGCTCGACATCCCGTCGGAACGGCTGATCCAGGACGCTCTGCAGACCCTGCTGAAGGACCGCACCGCGATCATCATCGCGCACCGGCTGTCGACCGTCGCGATCGCCGATCGGGTGCTCGTGATGGAGCACGGCAGGATCATCGAGGACGACACGCCCGCGTCGCTGATCAGCGGCACGGGCAAGTTCGCTCAGCTGCACGCGGCCTGGCAGCAGACTCTGGTCTAGGTCCCGTCGGATTCCGCGCGGATGGCGATCTCCCCTCGGGAGGTCGCCATCCGCTTTTTCCCCGCAGCCGCCGAGGGCTGGGTAGCATCGAAGTATGGACCCTCTGCTGCTCGCCGCCGAGTGGTGGTGGCTCGCGCCCGTCGCGGCCGGAGGAGTGGCGGCCGGAGCGGTGGGCATGGGAAGACGACGTACAGCAGGCGGACGCCGCCTCGAGTTCGATGCCGCGCGTCTCGATCTGCGCGCCGCCAGGCAGAAGGCCGTGCAGAGTCGGATGGCGGTCAAGCTCGCCAGGGCCGATGTCACCCGTCTCTCGGCCGAGCGGAGCGCCCGTCGCGCGACCGCGGAGCAGGTCGCCGGAGCGAAGCGGATGCTGCGCATCAAAGAGAGCGACGCGAAGGCCGCAGCCGCGGATGTGCGGGCGAAGCAGGTGCGCCTGTCCGCTGCGCGCGCGGCCATTCCCGCGCCACGGGCGCCGCGCCCCCTCGAACGGCTGCAGGGCGAGCACGATGCGGTCGTCCTGCGATGGATGCAGTACGAGACAGACCCTGGACTGCAGATCGCGTACCCCGCGATGACCGATGTGAAGCAGCCCGCCACGGCGGAGTACCTGCGCGCCGCGGGACGCGCGGTCGACGCACGACGCGCGGCCGACGGCACGGCGGGACCGGCCGAGTTCGCCGCCTACCGTGACGCGGTCTCCGACCTGGAGCGCGCCTTCGAGGCCGCCGAGCATGCGGCGAGGGTGCGAGCCGGCGAAGAGACCCCATCGCCGGGGTCTGCGTGGCAGGATGCCGCGCAGGACATGCTGAACCGTTCGACGGAGGCGATCGATCGCGCGGCCGGCGCTGCCGCGTCCGCGCTCGCCGCCTGGAACGAGCGCCGCCGCCCCGACAAGCGCTGACGGCGTCGCCCCGGCACCAGCCGCCGACCCCGCGCCCGGTCAGGTCGTCACTCGGTGACCTCCGCGAGGTCGATCGTGTACGTCGCCTCGACCCCGTCGGGGGAGGTGACCGTCACGGACGTCGTACCGTCACCGCCGGGGAAGACGCGCATGCGCAGTCCCTCGTGGTAGTCGTAGTCCGGCCGGTCGATGCGCGCACCCCAGGGCAGTGCCGTGCCTGGACGCACGTACAGCGGCAGCGAGTCGAAGCCGTGGGTCTCGCGGCGCCAGCCGCCGCCCTGCACGGTCTCGCCGGTCAACAGCGACGTCCAGGCACCGTCCGGCAGGTAGAACTCGACCGAGCCGTCGGCGGAGAAGACCGGAGCGACGAGCAGGCTCGAGCCGAGCATGTACTGGCGGTCCAGGTAGCCGACCGCCGGATCCTCGGGGAACTCCAGCTGCATGGGACGCATCACCGGCAGGCCGGTCCGCGAGGCGTCGATGCCCTGCTGATACAGGTAGGGCATGAGCTGCATCTTGAGATGCGTGAATCGCCGGGTCACGTCGACGGCCTCCTCGTCGAACGCCCACGGCACCCGGTAGGAGCTGGAGCCGTGGAATCGCGAGTGCGAGCCGAGCAGACCGAAGGCGGTCCATCTCTTGAAGACGCCGGCATCCGGCGTACCCTCGAACCCGCCGATGTCGTGGCTCCAGTACGCGAACCCGCTCAGCGCGAGCGACAGACCGCCCCGCAGGGTCTCGGCCATCGAGGCATACGTCGAGGTGGAGTCGCCGCCCCAGTGCACCGGCATGCTCTGACCGCCCGCCGTGGCGGACCGGGCGAACAGCACGGCGTCGCCGGCCCCGCGGGCCTCGACGAGCACATCGTGCACCGCGCGGTTGTAGAGGTCGGTGTAGAGGTTGTGCATGCGGGTCGGGTCAGCGCCGTCGGCCCAGACCACCTCGGTGGGGATGCGCTCGCCGAAGTCGGTCTTGAAGCAGTCCACCCCCTGGTCGATCAGCCGGCGCAGGTGCTCCTGGTACCAGGCGGTCGCGGCGGGGTTCGTGAAGTCGACGAGACCCATGCCCGCCTGCCAGAGATCCCACTGCCACACGGTGCCGTCCGGGCGGCGGACCAGGAACCCCTGATCCGCCGCCTCACGGAACAGGGGTGAGCGCTGAGCGATGTAGGGGTTGATCCACACGCACACCCTGAGGTCCTTGGCATGCAGTCGCGACAGCATCCCCTCCGGGTCGGGGAACACCCTGGTGTCCCAGACGAAGTCGGTCCAGTTGAACTCGCGCATCCAGAAGCAGTCGAAGTGGAACACCGACACCGGCAGCTCGCGTGCGGCCATCACGTCGATGAATGAGGTGACCGTCTGCTCGTCGTAGTCGGTCGTGAAGCTCGTCGAGAGCCAGAGACCGTACGACCAGGCGGGCACCACGGGAGGTCTGCCGGTCAGCGCCGTGTACCTTCCGAGCACCTCCTTCGGGGTGGGGCCGGCGATCACGAAGTACTCGAGCACCTCGCCCGGGACCGAGAACTGCATCCGTTCGACCGACTCGGAGCCGATCTCGTACGAGACGTGGCCGGAGTCGTTCACCAGCACGCCGTACCCGCGGTTCGACACATGGAACGGGATGCTCTTGTAGGCCTGCTCGCTGGAGGTGCCGCCGTCGGCGTTCCAGACATCGACCGACTGTCCGTTCTTGACCAGCGGCCCGAATCGCTCGCCGAGGCCGTAGACGAGCTCGCCGACCCCCAGGTCGAGCTGTTCGTGCACGAACACGGAGTCGCGGGGGGCGGCCCCGCCCTGACGCGCGTTGTCGACGATGCCGGGATCCACCTGGGCGTGGGGCGCGAGCCTGATGTACCCCTGTGCCTTGTGACCGCTGCCGGTGACCCGACGGCCCTCGACCTCGAATGAGAGGTTGAAGGGAGAGCCGGGAGCGATGCGGGCGATCAGAGCTCCGGCCTCGAGCACGCCGCCCTCGGCGGTGATGTCGCGCGTCGCGTGCCCCGACCCGGCGCCGGGGAGCCGGAATCCCTCATGCGTGCGGCCGCCTTCGTGGTGAGCGATCCGCACCCGGATCACGCCCTCCGCCGGAGAGGAGAGCGTGGTCGTCAGCACGGGGCGGTTGAGCGTGTCGCCGCGACCGGCGATCACCATGGTGGGGGCGGTGATGACGAGGCCGGCGCCGTCCGGCGTGTCGTCCGTCTCGGCGATGTCGTAGGCCTGCTGGGCGTAGAGCGCCGTGACGCCCGGTCGCAGCTGCCAGAACCCGTCGGTGAACTTCATTACTTGACTGCTCCTGCCGTGATGCCGCGCGTGAGGGTGCGCTGGAAGATGAGGAAGAAGATGAGCGTGGGGATGATGCCCAGCAGCGCCGAGGCGCTCGTGGTGGTCACGTCCATCAGCCGGTCGCCCTGCAGCACGCTGATCGCGACCGGGACCGTCTGGTTCGCGTTCGAGGCGAGGAAGGTCAGGGGGATGAGGAACTCGTTCCATGTCCAGATGAAGAAGAAGATGAGCAGCACCGACAGGGTCGGCCGGCTGATCGGGAAGACCACGCGCCAGAGGATCTGCCAGCGACTCGCACCGTCGAGCGATGCGGCCTCGAGGATCTCCTTGGGGAACGTGCCGTAGACGGACGAGAGCAGATACGTGCCGAACGCCGCCTGGATGACGGTGAAGACGATGATGACGGCCCACACGTTGTCGTACAGGCCGACCGATTTGAACATGAAGTAGAGCGGGTACAGCAGCGCCTCCTGCGGCAGGAGGTTGGCCATCAGGAACAGCAGCACGATCCAGCTGCGGCCGCGGATGCGGCCGATGCCGATCGCGAACGCGTTCAGCATCGAGATCACCACCGCGAGCACTGAGACGACGCCGGCGATGAGGATCGAGTTCCACACCTTCTCGGGAAAGTTCACCCGCTCCCAGAACTTGATGATGCCGCCGAAGTCGAGGGTCTCCGGGAGGGCGAGCGGACCGGACGTCGCGTAGTCGACGGGCGATTTGAACGAGTTGACGAGCACGAGGTAGAACGGCGCGATGACCAGCACCGCTCCCACGACGACGAGGGCGAGCAGCAGCCAGTCGACCGGACGCTTCTTCGTCATGCCCCCGCGGGGGCGGGCCTTGCCCGGCTTCCCGGTGACGATGGCAGTGGTGGCGTGCATCACAGACCCGCCCTTTCCTTGCGCTCGAGGGAGTTCTGCACGCGGATGAAGATGATCGACACGATGACCACGACGATGGTGAGGACGGTGGCGATGGTCGCTCCGTAGCCCACGTTCCGCTTGGTGAAGAACTCCTGGTACGCGTAGTAGGCGGGCACGAGGGTCGCACCGGCGGGTCCGCCTCGCGTGATGATGTAGACCGGACCGAAGACCTTCAGCGCGGCGATGGTGCAGGTCAGGGTGACCACGAAGATCTCGGGGCGGATGATGCTGGCGGTGATCGAGGTGAAGCGCTGCAGCCAGTTGGCGCCGTCGAGCTCCGCCGCCTCGTACAGTTCGGGGTCGACCCGCTGCAGGGCGGCCATGAAGACGACGACGGGGTAGCCGAGCTGCACCCACACCATCACGACCATCAGCACGATCAGGGCGGAGGGCATCTGGCCGAGCCAGTCGTAGGCCGGGAGGCCGAGTGCCCCCAGGATCTGGTTGAGCGCTCCGTCTCCGCCCGGTCGCACGATCCAGCCGATCACGATGCCGGCGACGGCGATCGGGAGGATCTGGGGGAGGTAGTACGTGGCTCGCAGGAAGCTGCCGACTCTGCCGCCGAACTTGCGACCGACGACGTCGAACAGCAGCGCGGCGACGATGAGCCCCACGATCGTCGGCACCACGACCATCGCGATGATCATCCACACCGAGTTCGTGAACGAGGTCCAGAAGTCGCTGTCGGTGAGGATCTTCTGCCAGTTCTGGAGCCCGATGAACTCCGGGGTGCGGACCCCCTTCCACTTCGTGAAGGTCAGGTAGAGGTTCCAGACGAGCGGGACGATGACGACGACGAGCAGCAGAGCGAAGCCGGGGAGCAGGTAGATCCAGTACGCCCCGGTCCCTCCGCGGCGCTGCGGGATCGACGGCTCCTCGGGCGGCAGCTTCGTGCGGCCCTCGCGACGGGTGGCGAGTGACATGTTCATCTCCAGGAGGGTGTGGGGGCGACGCCGCGCGGACGCCGCCCCCACGAGCGGATCAACGGAATTCCGAGGTGCCTTCGTCGTACTGCTCACCGAGGTTCGTGTTCGTGGTCTCGGCATCCTGAGCTCCGGTGATAAGCCCCTGCAGTTCCTGCACGATCACGTCGTAGAAGCCGGGGGCGGGCCAGTCCGGGTAGAAGGACAGGCCGTCGGCATCCAGCACGCCGTTGAACGTCTCGATCAGGGCCGCGCTCTTCTCGTCGGTGATGTCGGCGGGCTCTGCCGCGACCGGGAGGCCGCCGTTGTTGCCGATGATGGCCTGGATCTCGGGGCGCATCGTGATGTCGATGAACTCGTAGGCGAGATCCTTGTTCGATGCGTTCTCGGGCACGACCCACAGGTTGCCGGAGGAGCCGAGAGACAGGTCGGCGCCGGGGAAGGCGGTCATCGTCCAGTCGAAGCCGGTCGCCTCCGAGACGAAGCGCCCGAACCACCAGGAGCCGGACACGAAGATCGGAGAGCTGCCGTTGATGAACGAGACGCCCGCGTCCTCGGCCTTGACCGACGAGACGTCGGAGGCGATGTAGCCCTTGTCCATGTACTCCTGCAGGGTCTCGGTCGCCGCGGTGACCTCGGGGCCCTGCCAGTCGACGGGCTCCTTGTACAGCTGGTAGTCGTCGACGAAGCCGCGGTCGCCCGCGTTCAACGCGAGCTGATACCAGAGCTGGCCCAGCGGGTATTCCGCGCCCGCCTCGGCGAGCGGCGTGACGCCCTGTGCGACGAACGCATCGAGCACGTCGATGAACTCGTCGTAGGTGGTGGGGATCTCCAGGCCGGCGGCGGCGAAGGCGTCCTCGTTGTAGTACACGCCGACGAACTCGCCGTAGTTCGGGATGCCGAACCAGGTGTCGCCTCCCATGACGCCGTCGTCGGAGTACTTCGCGGTCGTCTGCAGCGAGGGGGCGAGCTTGTCGTCCCAGCCGTACTCGTCGACGGCGTCGGAGATGTCGGCGATCAGACCGGTGGATGCCAGGAACCCGGCCGTCGCGTTGCCCTTGTTGAACTCCATCAGATCGGGGGCGGCGTCGGTGTCGAGCACCTGGCTGGCCGTCTTCTGGATCTGCTCGAACGACTTCTCCTCGAACTCGACCGTGGCTCCGGTCTCCTCTTCGAAGATCGCGATCGCCTCGGCCCACGCCTTGCCCATCGCGCTGTCCGCCCCCTCGTAGTGCCAGAGCGTGAGGGTCTGTCCGTCACCGCCGTCGTCACCGGATCCCGCCGTGCAGCCGCTCAGTGCGATGCCGGTCGCGGTGAGTGCGGCGAGGGCCGCCAACGTCTTCGTCCTGCGGGTGTTGCGTGCCATCGTCGGCACTCCTTTCTTGTGGCCCCGGGGGCCGGACACTTCATCGGGTCGGGTGTTCAGTTGTGTGATCGTCTCGATATCGCATCGTCGAAGCGTTTCGACAAAATCGATGGGACCGCGATTCTCCGGAGGGGGTCACTCCCGGGCGGGAGCGACCGATCCGGCGGAGAGGTATTCGGGAGGGATCAGGTGGATGCGCGCGGGGGCGTGCGGGTCTTCGAGTCGCTGCACGGCGAGGTCGATGGCGAGCTCGCACGACTGCTGCGGCACCAGGGGGATCGTGTCCACGGGCACGGGGAGGGTCGTGGTGTCGAAGGACGCCGCCGCAGAGATCACCGACACGTCCGTGCCGACGGTCAGCTCGCGCTCGGCCACGACCGCGAGCAGTGCCTCGTGCACATCGCCGACCGCGTGCACCACGAAGGCGCGGATCCCGCGATCGAGGGCGGTCCCGACGGCCGTGCGCACGGCCGACACGTCGGTCGTCGTGACACCGGTGGTCGCCCACTCGAGGGCCACGCCCCGCAGCGTCGCCTGGGCCTGCACCCCGCGCAGCAACCGGCGCGGGAAGTTGGACTTCACGTACGACACCTCGGTCTGACCGAGCAGCACGGCGGCGGTGTGACCGGCATCGGCGAGGCGGTCGATCGCGAGGTGGCCGGTCGCCTCGAAGTCGAGGTCCACGCAGGTCAGCCCCTCGGCGTCGTCGGGGATGCCGATGAAGACGGTGGGGGAGCGCAGTGCGCGGGCGATGTCGGCCCGTGCGTCGTCGGGGGCGACGTCGAGCACGAGGATCGCATCGACCAGGTTGCTGGCGGCGACCCTGTTCATCCCCTCGGATGCCTGCTCGTCGGTCAGGAGCAGGATGTCGTACCCCCGGCGGCGCGCGGCCACGGTGGTCGCCAGCACGAACGCCATATGGGTGGGCGCGTGCGTGTCGGCTCGAAGCGGCTCGGTGAGCGCGAAGATGTGGGTTCGGCGCCCCGCCAGCATCCTGGCCCCGGCATCCGGCTCGTAGCCGAGGGACCGCACGGTGTCCTCGATGCGACGGCGGGTCTTCTCGGAGACGGGTCGCTTACCGCTGAGGGCGTAGGAGACGGTGCTGATGGACACCCCGGCGGCCTCGGCCACGTCGTGGATGGTCGTCATCGGGGCTCCGTCATCATCGTCAGGTCACAACGTCGAAGCGCTTCGCCAGCAGCCTCGGGATCGATGATGACACGCGCCGCCGCTCCGCACAAGACTTTTGTGGGCAATCGCAACAAATACCGATGCCCTGCAGGGTGCCAGTGCTGGCAGGCACGCGACGCATGGCCGGCTCTCGAGAGAGAGGAGGTTCGGAACTCGACGCCTGCTTACGAGGCGATACGGATCTGGGCGATGACCTCGGAGTACTCGGTCTCGCCGACCGGGGTGAACCCGACTCGGAGGAAGAACGCCTCGGGGCCGTCTTCGCCGGCCTCGTAGATGACGTTGACGTGATCGAATCCGCGCGCCCTGGCCTCGTCGAGCAGACTCTCGACCGCGAAGCGGCCGACGCCCTTGCCCTGATCGTCGGCGTCGACGTTGATGCGCCACAGCACGGAGCGGAAGTGCTCCTCGGGCGCGTCGGCGTCGAAGTTGGCGCTGACGAACCCGACGACGTGGTCGTCTTCGAGCACGACTCGCTGCCAGGAGGTCTGCGGATCGATGACGGTCGCCGCGATGCCGTAGGACACCGGAGCGAGGAACTGCTCCTGCCCGGGCTTGAGCGACAGGTTGTTCACGGCGACGATCGTCGCGGCGGAGAGTTCGACCATGCGCAGTTCGGACATAGTCACAGGCTAACGCCTCGCGCGACATCGCGCCCGCAAACCCGGAGTATTGGTCGTGGACCGGGGCGGGAGGGCCCCTCGCGGCCGTGTGGGCGGCTCCGCGACCACGCCGCAAGGGCCGCTCAGGTATCTTGGTATCGAGACAAATATGCCCTCGCGAACGGAGAACCTCCTGGTGACCGACGACGCCATCATCTACACGTACACGGACGAGGCACCGGCACTCGCCACCGCCTCGTTCCTGCCGATCATCAAGGCCTACACGGGACAGGCCGACATCGAGGTCGAGACCCGCGACATCTCGCTCGGCGGCCGCATCCTCGCCGCCTTCCCGCAGAAGCTCGCTCCCGAGCAGCAGGTCGGCGACGCGCTGGCCGAGCTCGGGGGGCTCGCGACGCTTCCCGAGGCGAACATCATCAAGCTGCCGAACATCTCGGCCTCGATCCCGCAGCTCAAGGCCGCGATCGCCGAGCTCCAGGCCCAGGGATACGACATCCCCGCGTTCCCGGACGAGCCCACCTCGCTCGAAGAGAAGGATGTCCGGGCCCGCTACGACCGGATCAAGGGATCGGCCGTCAACCCGGTCCTGCGCGAAGGCAACAGCGACCGTCGAGCCCCGCTCGCGGTGAAGAACTACGCCAAGAAGCATCCGCACCGCAACAAGGCGTTCGCCGAGGGGTCGAAGACCCGTGTGGCGACGCTGGGCCACGACGACTTCAAGCACAACGAGCGCTCGTGGGTGGCTGCGAAGGACGACGTCCTGAGCTTCCGCCACACTGCCGCCGATGGCACCGTCACGATCCTCAAGGAGGGGCTCAAGGTCCTGCCGCGCGAGATCATCGACGCCACGTTCCTCTCGGCCGCGAACCTCGACGCCTTCCTCGCCGAGACGCTCGAGACCGCGAAGAACGACGACATCCTCTATTCGGTGCATCTCAAGGCGACGATGATGAAGGTCAGCGACCCGATCATCTTCGGCCACGTGGTGCGCGCGTTCTTCCACGACGTCTTCGCCCAGCACGGCGACGCGCTCGCCGCCGCCGGGCTCACCCCGAACGACGGGCTCGGCTCGATCCTCGCAGGTCTGGGCGGCGTCGCCGGCGGAGATGAGATCGCCGCGGCGTTCGACCGCGCGATCGCCGAGGGGCCCCGCCTGTCGTACACGAACTCCGACAAGGGCATCACGAACCTGCACGTCCCCAGCGACGTGATCGTCGACGCCTCGATGCCGGCCCTGGTGCGCAACGGCGGCAAGCTGTGGGGCGCCGACGGCGGCGAGGCCGACACGCTCGCGGTCATCCCCGACTCCTCCTACGCAGGCGTCTACCAGGCCGTGATCGACGATGTGATCGCGAACGGCCCGCTCGACCCCGCCACGATCGGCACCGTGCCGAACGTGGGGCTGATGGCGCAGGCGGCCGAGGAGTACGGCAGCCACGACAAGACCTTCGAGATCGAGACCGCCGGGACCGTCCAGGTGCTCGACAGTGAAGGCACCGTGCTGATCGAGCACGAGGTCGAGCCCGGCGACATCTGGCGCGCCACGCAGACCAAGCACATCCCGGTGATGGACTGGGTCAAGCTGGCCGTGACCCGCGCGCGTGCGACCGGCGACCCCGCCGTGTTCTGGCTCGACGCGAACCGCTCGCACGACGCGCAGATCATCGCGAAGGTGCACCAGGGACTCGCGACGCTCGACACGAAGGGGCTGACGATCACGATCCTGGCTCCGGAGGAGGCGACGCGGTACACGCTCGCCCGCATGCGCCACGGTCTCGACACGATCTCGGTGACCGGCAACGTGCTGCGCGACTACCTCACGGACCTGTTCCCGATCCTCGAGGTCGGCACGAGCGCCAAGATGCTCTCGATCGTGCCGCTGCTCGCCGGTGGCGGCCTGTTCGAGACCGGTGCCGGTGGCTCCGCTCCGAAGCACGTGCAGCAGCTCGTCGAGCAGAACTACCTCCGCTGGGACTCGCTGGGCGAGTTCTTCGCGCTGGCGGCGTCGCTCGAGCACTTCGCCGACCGCACCGGCAACGAGAAGGCTCGCGTGCTCGCGCAGACGCTCGATGCCGCGACGGGCACCTTCCTCGAAGAGGACCGCTCACCCGGGCGCGCGCTGGGCACGATCGACAACCGCGGCAGCCACTTCTACCTGGGGCTGTACTGGGCGCAGGAGCTGGCGGCGCAGACGACGGATCCCGAGCTCGCCGCCGCATTCGCGCCGATCGCCGCGACCCTCGCCGAGAACGAGGAGAAGATCGTCTCCGAGCTCAACGCGGTGCAGGGCACGGCGGTGGAGATCGGCGGCTACTATCGCCCCGACGACGCGCTGGTCCAGGCCGTGATGCGCCCGTCCGCGACGCTGAACGGGATCGTCGACGCGCTGAACTGACCGACGGCACGGAGAAGGGGCCGGATGCGCGAGCATCCGGCCCCTTCTTCTTCTCCTCTTCCCGGGCCGCGAGCGGAACCGAGGGGGAGGAGATGATCAGTTGTGGACCGACACCTCGAGGCCGACGGGCGACCACTCATAGACGAACTTCGCGACGTCGATCGGCATGTTGACGCAACCGTGGCTGCGGGGCGAGCCGAAGGCATTGTGCCAGTAGGTGCCGTGGAAGCCCTCGTCTCCGTTGAAGTACGTGACCCACGGCACGTTCGGCGTCTCGGTGATCGATCCGTCGGGCTCACGGCTCTTCATCGTCTGCATGCGCACGTGCGCGTAGACCGTGAAGTTGCCGGTGTCGGTGGGCGTGGCCGCCTTGCCGGACGAGATCGCCCAGGAGCGCACGACCGCGCCGTTCTCGATGAGCGTCGCGGTCTGGGATCCGAGGTCGACGTCGATCTTGCGTACGAGGTTGACCGACTCGAACGGGGTCTCGGTGACGGCGAGCGGGACGACGCCGTCGGCGGCCTCGAGCTTGTCGGCGACCTCGGACGCGAGGTTCGAGGTGTCGCCGAGAGCACGACCGTTGACGCCCTCGGTCTCGGTGCGGAGCACCTCACCCGAGGAGTTCACGATGTTCGTCGCGTTGACGGGAGCGCGGTCGACGGCGCCCGCGAGGGAATCGATCGTCGTCTGGATGACCGCTTCGTCGGCGACCACACGCAGGGCTCCGTCGTCGTCGACGACCGAGAACCAGCTCGCGGCCGTCGCGGGGTCGATCGGGACCGTGCGCTCTTCGCCGACGTAGAAGCCGATCGTGCCGAGCATTCCGTTCAATGAGGTCATCAGCGTCGTCGCGTCCTCATCGGTGACGGCGGCCGCCGCCTCGACGGGCGCGCCGGAGAACTCGAGGCTCTTGCCGCCGTCGGCGACGGTGTCGGCGATGGCCGAGGCGAGGCCGTCGATGTCGACGGCCGTTCCGGAGACCGACGGGGTGACCGTGTAGGCGGCGGTCGCCGCGTCGAAGACCACGCCGGCATCGGTCGGGTCCTGGTAGCTGGTGGGGACGGCCGCGCGCAGCGCGGAGTCCGCGGTCGCAGGGTCAAGGGTGATCTCGCCCGCGATGGGGTCGCCCATCCATGCTCCGAGATTCCAGAGCGGATGCTCCGCGAAGGCCTTGTCGGCGAGCGCTCCGGCATCGATCGACGCACCGAGGTCGGCGCCCGTGAGGACCACCTCGTCGCCTGCGCCGGTGAGCGTGACCTCGGTCTCGGCGACGTGCGCATCGATCGCGTCAGCGGCGGCGCCGGGGGTGAGCCAGCCGACGGGGATGCCGGCGACGCTGGTGCCCGGGGCGATGAGGATCATCGACGCGGCGCCCGCGGCGAGCACGACCGCTCCCGCTCCGAGCCCGATCCACAGACCGAGGCGCTTCTTCTTGGGTGCGGGCTCGATGGGAGCCCAGGCGACCTCGGGGTCACCGCTCTGCGGCGGGAGGGCGGCGGTGGGCGTATCGGAATCCTGCGGGACGGCGGCATCCGTCGCCTCGTTCAGCTTCTCGGTCTTCGCATCCTGAGCTGAGATCAGATCGGTCACGAACATCACCCCCCGGTTTTCTCGTGTGTCCTCACTGCTATGCTACGCGATCGCAGGTAACGGGGAGGCAACGGTCCGTGGGGCCGAGTGGCAGGCCCTCAGTCGGAGACGACCGCGAGCCCGTCGATCTCGACGAGCATCTCCTCGCGGGGGAGTCCGGTGAACACGGTGGTCCGGGCGGGCAGGACGTCGCCGGTCGTGTGGGCGCTGACGAACGCGCCGTACGCCTCGTTCATGATCGGGAAGTCCTCTCGCGCGGTGAGATACACGCGCAGCATCACGACGTCGTCGAAGGTCGCTCCCGATGCTTCGACGATCGCCTTCACGTTCTCGAGGGTGCGAGTGGTCTGCGCGGCCACGTCGCCGGGGAACAGGTACTCGTTCGTCTGCGGATCGACGGGGCCCTGCCCGGAGACCTGCACGATCGGTCCCTTGCGCACGCCCTGCGAGAACGTGTGGGCGGGGGCGGGGGCAGCGTCGGTCGAGATGCGGATCTTCGCGGTCATACCTCCACCCTAGTAGCCTTGTTAGATGCCTCTACAAATTCCGGATCCTGTTCTCGGCACGTGGGCGAAGGGCTTCTCGGCGCGCACCGCGGGCATCCGTCTCTCCGAGATCGCTGGCGCGGATCTGCACCTCTCCGATCTGACCACTCCGATCCTGACGGTGCACGAGGCCGCGCTGGCGCACAACGAGATGACGGTGTTCGACTGGGCGTCCGAGCAGGGGGTCTTGCTGGCGCCGCACGGGAAGACGACGATGGCACCGGCGCTCTGGCAGCGTCTGCTCGATGCGGGGGCGTGGGGGATCTCGGTCGCGACGACGTGGCAGGCCGAGGTCGCGGTCGCGGCCGGGGTGCGCACCGTGCTCATCGCGAACGCCGTGACCGACCGCGAGGCGGCCCGCCACCTCGGCGCACTGCTCGCCGGGGACGCCGGGCTGCGCATCCTGTGCTGGGCCGATTCGCCGACCACGGTGGGCATCTTGGCGGATGCTCTCTGTGACGCGCCGCGGCCCCTCGACGTGCTCGTCGAACTCGGCGGTGCGGGTGGTCGCACGGGTGCGCGCAGCCTCGCCGAGGGCGAGAGCATCGCCGAGGCGATCCTCGATGCTCCGGGGCTTCGTCTCGCCGGGGTCACCGGATACGAGGGGCCGTTCGGACCCGACCGCAGCGCGACGTCGATCGCGGCGGTCGACGCCTACCTCGAGACCCTCGTGACCCTGCACCGGCGTCTCGCGTACTCAGAGGATGTGCGTCCGGTGCTGAGTGCCGGTGGCAGTGCCTTTCCCGACCGGGCGGCCGCGGTCCTCGCTCCGCACCGGGCCGATGCCGACATCGTGCTGAGGTCCGGGGCGTTCCAGATCCACGACGACGGCTTCTACTCACGGATGTCGCCGTTCGGTCCGCTCACCTCGACCGCTCCGCTGCGGTCGGCGATGCACGCCTGGTCGCGCGTCGTCTCGCAGCCCGAGCCGAACCTCGCACTCCTCGACGCGGGGCGCCGCGATGTGCCGTTCGATCTCGGTCTGCCGATCCCGCAGTCCGTCGACGGCGAGATCACGGCGCTCAACGATCAGCACGCCTTCCTCCACCTCGCGGACACCGCGTCGGTGGTGCCCGGCGACGTCGTGCGTCTCGGACTGTCGCACCCGTGCACGGCCTTCGACAAGTGGCGCGTCGTGGCGGTCATCGACGACCCCGATGCCGACGACCCGCGCGTCGTCGGAGCGGTGGCGACGTGCTTCTGAGCAGCGAGAAGCCGGTCAGGGTCTACCGGGAGGCGACCGTCGTCGACGGCACAGGGGGCAGCCGGTTCGTCGCCGACGTGGCCGTCGAGGGGTCTCGCATCGTCGCCGTCATCGGGGCCGACGACCCCCGACGGCTGCAGCTGCCGGGCGACGCGGTCGAGGTGGCGGCCGCGGGCCTCGTGCTCGCTCCGGGATTCATCGACATGCACGCGCACAGCGAGCTCGCGGTGCTGCAGGGCGCGACCCACGACGCGAAGATCCTGCAGGGCGTCACCACCGAGGTGCTCGGCCAGGACGGACTGGGCTATGCGCCGCTCGATGACGACACCGCGACGATCATCCCCGCACAGATAGCCGGATGGAACGGGATGCCGGATCACGCTCCCTGGCGCTCGATGGATGACCTCCTCACCGCGATCGACGGTGCATCCGTCGCGAACGCGGCCGTGCTCGTACCGCAGGGGAACCTGCGGATGATGGTCGTCGGGCACGAGAACAGGCGGGCCACGCACGCCGAGATCCGCGAGATGTCCACGATCCTGGCGGCGGCGATGGATGCCGGGGCCTTCGGGATGTCGAGCGGTCTGACCTACACCCCCGGCATGTACGCCGATACGGCCGAACTCGAGGCGCTCTGCCGGGTGGTCGCCGAACGGGGCGGGTACTGGGCGCCGCACACCCGCAGCTACGGGGGAGCGGCGCTCGACGCCTACTGTGAGGTGCTCGACATCGGCCGCCGCACCGGGTGCCCGATCCACCTGACGCACGCGACGATGAACTTCGCACCGAACAGGGGTCGCGCGGCGGAACTGCTCGCCCTGGTCGACGCGGCGTCCGACGACGGCGTCGACGTCACCCTCGACACCTACCCGTATCTGCCCGGGGCCACGACCCTGGCGGCGCTCCTTCCCAGTCGGCTCGCCGAGAGCGGCGACCTGCTGGGCGCCCTCGCCGCTCTCGACCGCGCAGGTCGCGAAGCCGTGCGCATCGAGCTCGAGGATGTCGGTTCGGACGGCTTCCACGGCGAACGCGCCGACTGGGATTCGATCCAGATCTCGGGCGTCTCGGTTCCGCACCTGACGGGGCTTGTCGGCCGCACGATCGCCGAGATCGCGGCCTCGTCGGGAAGGCGCGCCATCGATGTCGTGATCGACACGATCCTCGCCGACCGCGGCGCCACGGGCATCCTGATGCATGTGGGCGACGAGGAGAACGTCCGCGCGATCATGCGGCACCCGCGCCATTGCGGAGGCAGCGACGGCATCCTCGTCGGGGCGAGGCCGCACCCGCGGGGGCGGGGGACGTTCGCGCGATACCTCGGGCATTACGTCCGCGAGCTCGGCGTGCTGACCCTCGAGGAGGCCGTGCGGCACCTGGCGGGCACGCCGGCCGCACGTCTCGGCCTCGACCGCGGCGATGCGCCTCGCGGAACGATACGCGAGGGGGCCACCGCGGACCTCGTGCTGTTCGACGCCGCGACCGTCGATGCCGGGGCGACGTTCGACGCGCCCCTCGAGCCGCCGGTCGGGATCGTCGAGGTGGTGATCGCGGGAGTTCCCGTCGTGCTCCGCGGCGAGGTGACGGGCGCGACCCCCGGCGGCGCGCTGCGCAGCACGCCGCCGCCGCATCGGGCCACGGTGCCGCAGGTGCTCGTATCGGTGGATCCGGCCGCCCCGCCGTTCGAATGGACCGCGCAGACCCCCCTGGCCGCGTCCCAGGCGCTCGCCGCGAGCGTCTCGCGACTGGCGGCATCGGTGACCCGCAGAGATCACCCCGGCGCACCCGAAGCGTCGGAGTCGGAGGCCGGCCCCGCGATCGTCCTGCGCGTCGACGACTCGCTCGCCGCCGAGCCGTTCGCACGCGGGCGGATCGGCAGGGAGGCCTTCCGCATCACGGTCTCGGCGACGACGATCGACGTGCAGGGCGCGAGCCCCGAGGGAGTGTTCCGCGGTGCGACCGCTCTGCTGCAGCTGCGCGAGCCGGGTGCGGAGCGCGCCCGCATCCCCGCCGGTGTCTGGCAGGGAGCTCCCGCGCATGCCTGGAGAGGGGTGATGCTCGATGTGGCCAGGCACTTCCGTCCTCCCGAGGACGTGCGGCGACTGATCGATCTGCTCGCCGACCACCATCTGTCCGTGCTGCACCTGCATCTGACCGATGATCAGGGCTGGCGCTTCGAGGTGCCGGGTTACCCCCGACTGGTCCGTGTGGGTGCGCGCCGCGAGGGGACGCAGCGCGGGCACGGTCCGCTGGCCACGGTCGAGGCGGGAGTGCACGAAGGGCACTACACGGATGCCGAGCTGCGCGCCCTCGTCGCCTACGCCGCCGAGCGGTTCGTGACGATCGTGCCCGAGGTCGAGCTGCCGGGGCACGTGCAGGCAGCGCTCGCCGCGTATCCGGAGCTCGGCAATGCCGACGTCGCCGAGATGGCGACCGGGCCCTGGCAGCGGTTCGGGGTGAATCCCCGCACTCTCGCGCCGACCGACGAGGCTCTCGCGTTCGGGCGGGCGGCGATCGATGCTCTGTGCGATCTCTTCGACGCGCCCTGGATCGGGATCGGCGGCGACGAGGTGCCGGTGACCGAATGGGCGGCGAGCGCGGCCGCGGCCGAGCGGATGCGCGAACTGGGTCTCTCGACGGTGCAGGAGGTGCAACCGTGGTTCACCGCGCACTTCGTCGAGCACGTGCGCCGTCGCGGTCGCACCGCACTCGCGTGGGACGAGGTGCTCGAGGGCGACGTGCCGCAGCGGGTGGCGATCCTGGCCTGGCGCGGTCCCGTCGCTCTGCGCGCGGCGGTGCGCCGCGGACTGCCGGTGATCGCGTGTCCCGATCTGCACGCGTACCTCGACTACCCGCAGTCGGAGTCGCCCGAGGAACCGATCCGGGTGGGGCCGCCGTTGCCGATCGAGCAGACCTACGCGCTCGAGATCGACGAGGCGGCGCTGGGAGGGCAGGCCAATGTGTGGACCGAGCATCTGCCGACGAGGGAGCGGGTCGACTTCGCGATGTTCCCCCGGCTCAGCGCGATCGCCGAACGGCTGTGGGACGGGGGAGAGCCCCCGCCTTTCGCAGGCTTCGCACGCCGTCTGCGGGTGCACCTGCGGCGGCTCGCGCATGCGGGGGTGGGGTATCGTCCTCTGGACGGTCCGTCGCCGTCGCAGCGGCGACCCGGCGTGCCGGGCACACCGCTCACGCGACAGGCGCGGGAGGAGATCGTCGAGGCGCTCGTGGCCCGGTTGTCGGGGTCGTCTTCGGAGTCTTCCGCGGGTCCGGGACATCGCTCTCGGCATAATGTAACGTTTCCGTAACCCTGCCTGTGCTATTCGGGGCAGGACTTGCACAATTTTTGTTCGTAAGGTCTACTAACAAACATGTCCGTATCGGATGCCACGCCTCCATCGACGTCACCAGACTACGTCGGTGCGAGCCTCCACGCCTTCGGCCCTGGGCGCCATCTGCGCTCGCGGGCGAAGGTGCTCCCGGAGCACGCGAGGGGGCACAATCGCGCGCTCGTCCTGCAGACCCTGTACCACTCGGGAGCGATGAGCCGAGCGGACCTCTCGCGCGAGACCGGGCTGACCCGGGTCACCATCTCCGACCTGGTCGCCGAGTTCATCGCCGACGGCATCGTCATCGAGATGGGCGTGCGGGAGACCGTGGGTCCCGGCAAGCCGCCGATCCTCATCGACATCGATCGCGTCGGGCATCAGATCATCGGGATCGACCTCTCAGGGCCCCACGCGTTCGTCGGTGCGCTGCTGAGCCTCGACGGCGACATCCTGGAACGTCGTGAGGTGCCGCGGCCCGAGAGCGCAGACGGCGACGCCGCCTACGCCGCCACACTGCAGCTCGCCAGGGCGCTCGCCGAGACCGCCACCCACCCCATTCTCGGCGTCGGCATCGGCACCCCCGGGGTCGTGAGACCGGACGGGGTGGTGCTCAGCTCGCCCAACCTGGGATGGAGCGATCTTCCGCTCGAGGGCAAGCTCGGCATCGACCTCGGCCTGCCCGTACTGGTGCGCAACGATGCCAACGCGGCCGTGCTCGCCGAGTACACGTTCGGCGAGGCGAAGGCCGACTTCATGCTGATCAAGATCGGTCGCGGCGTCGGCGCCGGCGTGATCACCGGCAGCCAGCCGCTGCTGGGCAGCCGCTTCGCAGCGGGCGAGATCGGGCATGTCGTGGTCGGCACCGACGGTGGTCCGCGGTGCGCATGCGGCAAAGACGGATGCCTCGAGGCCTGGCTCAGCGAGACGAGGCTGCGCCCGGCGATCGACGCCGAGCCGCAGTCGAGAGACGAGATCCTGCGCGATGCGGGAACGCGCATGGGCATCGCGATCGCTCCGATCGTCGCCGCGCTCGACCTCTCAGAGGTCGTGCTCTCCGGCCCCGACGACCTCCTCGACGGCGTGCTGATCGACGCCGCGGTCGAGACCCTGCACGCGCGCACGCTCGAGGGCGTCTTCGAGGACGCTCTGATCCGCCGCACGGAGCAGAACGACATCGTGCTTCGCGGTGCCGCCGTCATGGTGCTCTCCAGCCAGCTGGGTGTCTCGTGAGCGGCGCCGGCGACGCCACCATGCGCAGGAGCGCCATCCGATGACGGAGGCGATCGACGTCGACCTCGCGGGTCGGCGTCTTCGAGTGGGCCTGGATGTCGGCGGGACGAAGATCGACGCGGTGGCGGTGACTCCCGAGGGAGACGTCGTCGCACGTCTGCGCCGGCCGACCGGGTGGGGCGCAGAGGCGGTGGTCGACACCATCGCCTCGACGGTGACCGCGCTCGCCGGGGAAGCCGGCATCGACGCTGCCGCGGTCTCGTCGGTGGGCATCGGGATCCCCGGTCTCGTCGACGTCACCACCGGACGTGTCCTGCACGCCGTGAACCTCGGCGTGGAGTCGCTCGATCTCGCCGACCGCGTCGCCGACCGCCTGCGGGTGCCGGTGCACGTCGAGAACGACGTGAAGGCCGCCGCGCTGGGGGCTGCCGCGATGCGCGAGATCGACGGGTCGATGGCCTTCCTGAACCTCGGCACCGGTGTCGCGGCGGGCATCGTGGTCGACGGCGTGATCTGGCGCGGCTCGCGGGGGACCGCCGGCGAGGTCGGTCACCTCTCCGTCGACCCGAACGGACGGCTCTGCAGCTGCGGCCAGCGCGGATGCATCGAGACTCTGTGCGGCGGCGGGGCACTGGCGCGCGCCTGGGCGGTTCCCGGCGCATTGCCCGTGCTCGACATCCTGGACGCGGCGGAACGCGGAGATGTCGGAGCGCGCGCGCTGCGCGCGGACCTGTTCAACGGCGCGGCCGCAGCCGTGCGGGCGCTCGTGCTCTCGGCCGACGTGGAGCGGGTGATCATCGGGGGCGGGCTCACCGCGCTCGGCGACCGGCTCCTGTCAGGCATCCGCACGGCCCTGCAGGCCGGAGCGGAGGCGTCATCGTTCATGCGCTCCCTGCATCTGGACGACAGGATCGAACTGCTTCCCGCGGGTTCTCCCGCGGCCGCCTTCGGCGCTGCGCTCGTCGGTGCCGCCACCCCTCTCAAGGAGATCGTGACCCATGGCTGAAGTCGTCATCGTCGAGAACGCCGAGGCTGCAGGCGCGCTCGTCGCCGCCGAGATCGTCGGACTCATCGACGCGCGTCCCGACGCCGTGCTCGGACTCGCGACGGGATCCACCCCGCTGCCCGTCTACCAGGCGCTGCGCACGCGCCTCGCCGGCCGCGACGTCTCCCGGGTCCGTGGCTTCGCCCTCGATGAATACGTCGGACTCGATCCCGCGCATCCCGAGAGCTATCGGTCGGTGATCACCCGCGATGTCGTGGAGCCCCTCGGACTCGATCCGCGTCGAATCCACGTGCCCGACGGCGCCCAGGAGACCATCCGGCACGCCGGGTCGGACTACGAGGCGGCCATCGATGCCGCGGGCGGTGTCGACCTGCAGATCCTCGGGATCGGCACCGACGGACACATCGGCTTCAATGAACCCGGCTCGTCGTTCGCGTCACGGACCCGCGTGAAGACGCTGACCGCGCAGACGCGCGAAGACAACGCGCGCTTCTTCGACTCCATCGACGACGTGCCCATGCACTGCATCACGCAGGGTCTCGGCACGATCCTGCGCGCACGACACCTGGTGCTCCTCGCCTTCGGCGAGGGCAAGGCGCAGGCCGTGGCCGACGCTGTCGAGGGGCCTCTCTCGGCCATCCTCCCCGGCTCGGCGATCCAGCTGCATCCGCACGCCACCGTCGTGGTCGACGAGGCCGCGGCCTCGCGTCTCGCGCTCTCGGACTACTACCGCTACACCTTCGCGAACAAGCCGAGCTGGCAGGGCATCTGACCCGTCGAGGGCTCAGCCCCCGGCAGCCGGCCACGCGAGCGGCAGCAGATGCTCGGTGCTCAGGGGTGCGAGCGGCAGGGACTCGGCGTCGGCCGGGGTGATCCAGCGGAGCTCGGCGAGCTCGGCCTGCACGACGACATCGGCGATCGGTGCGGTGACGGCGAACGCATCCGCGATCACCCGATGACCCGGCTCGTTGGCAGCCTCCGACACGAAGATGCCGAGGGGGGAGAGGTCGGCCTCGACGAGCTCGATCCCGAGTTCCTCGTGCAGCTCGCGGATCAGGGTCTGCGCGGGGGTCTCGCCGGGCTCCGGCTTGCCACCCGGCTGCATGAAGCGGGTCGTGCCGTGCTTGCGGACGACGAGCACCCGTCCGGCGTCGTCGACGATCACCGCGGCGCTGACCCTGATGTCAGGCACGAGGGGTGAACACCTTGCCGGGGTTGAGGATACCGAGGGGGTCGAACACCTGCGTGATGCGGCGCTGCAGCTCCCACTGGTCATCGCCGAGCTCGTCGGCGAGCCACCGGCTCTTCAGCGTCCCGATGCCGTGTTCTCCGGTGAGGGTGCCGCCGAGTGCGATGGCCGCACGGAACAGCTCGTCGGCCGCGGCCCACACCTCCGCCGGGGGCTCGGCGCCCTCGAAGATGAAGTTCGGGTGCAGGTTGCCGTCTCCCGCGTGGGCCACGGTCGGGATCGCCATGCCGTACTTCTGCTCGATGCGCGCGATCTCGTCGAACATCGCCGGCATCGCGCTGCGGGGCACGGAGACATCCTCGATGAGGGTCGTGCCGAGGGCGGACATCGCGGGATGCATGGCACGTCGTATCGCCAGCAGCTTCTCGCCCTCTTCGCGGTCGTGCGAGACGAGTGTCACGCCGTCGTGCGACTCGAGGATCGCGGCGATCGTCGTCGCCTCGACCACGGATGCGGGTCCGTCGGTCTGAATCGTCAGCTGGGCGCTGCCCGCGGCCGGCAGGGGCAGATCGAGCAGCGCGGCGACCGCGGCGAGGCTCCCGGCATCCATCAGCTCCATGATCGCCGGCTGGATGCCGGAGGCGGTGACGGCGGCAGAGGCCGCGGCCGCGGAGCGCACGTCGGGGAAGGTCGCCGTCACGGTGCACGTGATGCCTTCGACCAGGCGGCGGAGCTTCAGCGTCGCTCCGACGACGACACCGAGGGTGCCCTCGGATCCGATCACGAGGGAGGTCAGATCGAGACCGGTGACGCCCTTCACGCTGCGGTGACCGAGGTGCAGCAGTCGACCGTCGGCGAGCACGAGATCGAGCCCGAGCACGGCGTCGCGCACGACGCCGTATTTGGCGCAGAGCAGGCCGCCCGCGCCGGTGGCGATGTTTCCACCGACGGTCGAGATCGCACGGCTCGCGGGGTCCGGGGCCCACCACAGCCCGTGCTCGGCGAGGGCGTCGTTGAGATCGGCGTTGAGTATGCCGGGCTCGACCACTGCCAGCAGGTCGTCTGCGCGGATCTCGTGGATCGCGGTCATCCGTCGGGTGGACAGCACGATCTCGCCGTCGCCGCCGTTGGCGGCACCGGCCAGTCCGGTGCCCGCGCCACGGACGACGACCGGAGTGCGGGTCGCGGTGGCGATGCGCAGAACGGCCTGGACGTGCGCGACGGTCTCGGCATGGACGACCGCGAGCGGGGTGCCGGGGGAGGCGTGGCCTGAATGATCCGCACGGGCCTGGTCGAGGACCACAGGATCCGTGTCGACGAGGATTCCGAGCTCGGCGGTGAGCTGTTCGACGACGCTCATGCGATGCGGCGCCTGCCGCTCACGAGCCCCGCGCCGATGGCGACGATCGCGAACGCGATGCCGACGACCGGCTGGTCCATCAGCCACCAGGCGATGGTCACGCCGACGTAGATGAGCAGCTCGACGGCGGCGCGGAGGAACGGATGCAGACGCAGCATGGGGCGCGGCGACAGGAACAGCGCCCAGACCAGCAGGACCACGAGCGGAGCGCCGATGCCGAGGACGACGTTCCACGGCAGCGGCCAGGTGGCGAAGCCCCACAGAGCGAGCGTGCCGACGGAGACGACCAGGACGATCGAGCGAACGATGTCGAGAGGGGTGATGTTCGGGCGGTCCACGCCGGGCACGGAGACGGAATCCTGAGGCATGGCCCCAGTCTATTCGCCGCCGAAGAGCCTCAGAGCGCGGGGACGCCTCCGTCCGCGGTGGCGTCCCCGGTGTCGGGGATCGGCTCGGTGACGGGCTCCGGGGTGGTCGTATCCTTCGGCGTCGTGTCGGTCGGCGCGGGGTCTGTAGCGGTGCCGGGTTCCGTGTCTCCCGTCGGTTCTGTGTCTCCCGTCGGTTTCGTCTCTGTGTCTGTGTCTGTGTCTGTGTCTGTGTCGGTGTTCGGCTCCCCGGCGCCGGTTTCAGTGCCAGCGTCGGGCCCCTCGGCGCCCGTTTCAGCGCCAGTGCTAGTGCCTGTTCCAGTGCCGGTGACGGGCGCCTGGGTGCCGGTGCCATCGGTGGCGGGCTGCTCGGTGTCAGGGTCGGTCGCGAGCAAGCACGCGAAGGCGAACAGCGGATACTCGCGGGGGTCGACACCCTGGTAGAGGTCGGAGAGCTCGTAGAGGTCCCACAGCGTCGTGCGGACGGCCGTGCCCGTCTCCGTCCCGGTGGTGTAGAAGAAGTCGACGGTCGCGTTGTAGCAGAGCTGTGACAGCGTCGGACGAAGGTCGATGACGCCGTAGCCGAGATCGGCCTCGCCGGCCTCGAGCACGGTGGACCCGCTGCCTCCGGTGCTTCGGTTCAGGAGTGCATCGACGGTGGAACCCGGCGCTCCGGTGAGCGATACGAAGAAGTGGGTGACCATGTCATCGTCGAGGGAGACCTCCACGCCGGACACCGCTGGAGTGCCCGCGGGCAACTGCGGGCCGGGGTTCTCCGGGCCGGGGTTCTCCGGTTCGGTCGGGTTCTCCGGGTTGGTCGGGTTCTCGGGGTTGGTCGGGTTCTCCGGGTTGGTCGGGTTCTCCGGATTGGTCGGGTTCTCCGGGTTCGTCGGAGGCTCCGGGTCGGTGGGATCCTCGGGGCCGGTCGGGTCCTCGGGATCCGTGGGCGGTTGCGGATCCGTGGGCGGATCGGGATCGACCGTCGGCGGAGTGACCACCGGGGGCTCAGGGTGCTCGGGTGCCGCGGGCGTCTCGGGAGTCGTGTTCTCACCGGGATCGGGCGTCACCGGCGCTTCGACCGGCGGCGTCTCGGGTGCTTCCTCTTCTTCGACGAGCAGCGTGCGGTCCTCGGCCATCGCGTCGTCGGGGCCGACATCGGCGCTGATGGACGAGTCGCCGTCGCCCGCGTAGGGCAACGACGCCGTCGGGTTCGCTCCGGTGAGACCCGGGATGATCGTCGCTGCGACGACGACGCCGGCGACGACCAGGGCCGCTGAGGCCGCACCGACCAGGGCGCCCACCCCGCTGAGCAGTCCTCCACTGGTCGCCGCGCCCGTGGATCCGCCGGATGCCGCGCCCGTGGCGCCTGCATGCCCCGCGCCACCCGCATTGCCTGCGCCTGCTCCGGCAGCGGCAGCGCCACCCGCGGTGACGACCACGGCGCCTTCGGTGACCGTCGACGGCATGGCCGCCAACGCGACGATGGGCGTGCCGGCGCCCTGGAGCGTCGCGAGGTAGCCGGCCGACCCTGCGATGCCGAGCACGAGCGGCAGGAGCACGAGCGCGAGGCGCTTCGACACATCCTTCGCCTCGGCGGCGACGATCATGCACCGTGCGCACTCGTCGAGGTGCAGCTCGAGGCGTTTGCGGTCGCGGGTGCTCAGGTTGCCTCGCGAGTAGGCGCCCAGGTGCTCGATGGTCCACTGGCAGTCCGAGCCCGCCGCGGCGCTGCGCAGGTGGGCCTGGATCCAGGCCTCGCGGAGTCCTTCGCGCGCGCGGAACGCGAGCTGTGAGACGGCTCCTGCCTTCATGCCGAGAATAGCCGCGGCCTCTTGCGGCTTCATCTGCTCGATCTCGGTGTACCAGAGCACCTCCTGCCAGCGGGAGGGGAGGCTGCGGAAGGCCTGGGCCGTCAGGCTGCGGTCGAGAGCATCATTGGCGGCCTGGTCGGTGCTGTCGGGATCGGCCACCGCATCGAGTTCGTCGATCGCATGGTCACGACGTGCACGCCCCCACGCGGCCGCGGTGTTGCGGATGCTGGTGAAGAGGTAGGCGCGGAAGGAGCCGTTGGGCCCGCCGCCTTTGATGATGGCCTGGTAGATGCGGGTGTAGGACTCCTGCACGAGGTCGTCGGGATCGATCGATGAGGTGATCGATCGTGCGACGGACATCCCCGAGGGATAGTGGCGTCGCCAGAGCTCGGCGAAAGCCTGTGCGTCGCCCGAGCGCGTGCGCAGCACGAGATCGGCGTCGGCGATCGCCTCGTCGTGCGAAGTGTTGTCCTGATCCATGTCATCCATCTGTCGTGGAGCACGTGAAGTCGTCCCCACATGAAGAGACGCGTGAACCCCGTTTTCATCACGCGTCTTCTCCATTCTCTCGCCAAACCCCGGGCATGTCACCCCAAGGGTGAAAAAAGATCGTGCGGCGGCCCGCGAAACAAAAACCCTGGTGGCAGTCAAGAAAGGTCGAAGGATGACACTGGCTGCGAAAAAAATCTGGGAACTCGCGTAATGAATCGTGGCGGTCGTCGTCTCATCACTGAGAGAAGCCAAGGAGCTCCACCGGGGGGCGGAGCTCAGGCATCGACGCAGGGGGATATGCGTCGATATGGCGGGCCGGACACCTCGGGGGAGGAGTTCCCGGCCCGCCGACTCGCGAAGAGGGGACATGACGGGGCCGCCGATCTGGGGATAGGCGGCCCCGCACCCTTCCGGCCTCGCTCCGGGTCAGCTCCGGTCGCCGACCCACACGCGCACGACGCGAAGCTGCGCGTCCAGCAGAACGGCATCGGCCGCGAATCCGGCCTCGAGCCTGCCCAGACCGGCACCGCACCCGATCGCGCGCGCCGGGGTCTCGGTGAGCGCTCGTACGGCATCGGGCAGCGCGACCCCCGCGGCGATCGCTCGGCGCAGCGCGACATCCTGCGTGAGGGTCGAGCCGGCGATCGATCCCGTCTCGTCCGCACGCGCGATGCCGTCCCGCACGGTGACGCTCACCGCGCCGAGGTCGTAGTGCCCGTCGGCGCTCCCGGCCGCGGCCATCGCATCGGTGATCAGCGCCACCCGGCCGGGCGCGGAATCGAACACCAGCTTGATCACGTGCGGGTCGAGGTGCACGCCGTCGGCGATCGCCTCGAGCACCACCCGGTGATCGGCGGCGGCGGCCAGCACCGGCCCGGGGGCGCGGTGATGGATGCCGGGCATCGCGTTGAACGCATGGGTCAGGATCGATGCCCCGGCCTCGAAGGCGGCGACCGCCGTCGCGGCATCCGCGCTCGTATGACCGACCGCGGCAGCCGCTCCCGCCTCCACGACCAGGCGGATCGCGTCGAGACCGCCGGGAAGCTCGGGGGCGATCGTCATCTGTCGGATCGTGCCCCGCCCGGCCTCCAGCAGCCGCGCCACGTCTGCGGCGCGGGGCTCGCGCAGCAGGGTGGGCTCGTGAGCGCCGTGATGCGCGGGGTCGAGGAACGGCCCCTCGAGGTGGGAGCCGAGGATGTCGGCATCCGTCGTCATGAGGGCGGCGATGTCCTCGACGCGCCGCGCGAGGGCGTCGAGCGGAGCCGTGACCAGCGAGACCACGGCGCGCGTCGTGCCATGGTCTCGGTGCAGGGTCCGAGCGGCGCGGATCGCGTCGATGCCGTCGTCGAAGGACGCGCCGGCGCCGCCGTGGCCGTGGATGTCGATGAATCCCGGCGTGAGCAGTGCCCCCTGCCCTGCGGATGCCGCGGCATCGACGACCTCGTCGGCTGCGGTCCAGGAGTCGCCCACCCCTCGTCCCGAGACCTTGCCGTCGTCGAACCGCACCCATGCGTCGTCCTGGACGGAACCTCCGTCGACCAGCCGTGCGGAGTGGATGACGAGCGACCCCGTCAGCGAGCGTGCCGCGGTCATCGCTCGGTCCAGGGGATCTCGGGGGCAGGATGGAAGTCGATGCTCTGAGCATTCCATACCGGCGCAAGTGCGCCCAGGCGCACGCGGAACGATTCCCACTCGCGTCCCGATCCGCGGCGCGGCGACCACGCGACCTCGGCCAGGGCGGCGGCGCGCGGGAAGACGAGCTGCTCCACGTCGTTCCAGGTGCGCGTGGTCTCGCTCCACAGCGGCGCCTCGATACCGAGGATCGCGGTGTCCGGCACGTCGAGCACCGACGTCGGCTCCCACTCGTAGGCGGCGCGGACGTCGATGGTGCCCGCCCACGTGAGCCCGAGACCGAAGTCGGTCGTGTACTTCATGTCGAGGTAGGCGGCGTCGGCGGCCGACATGATCAGCGCGCCGCCGCGCTCCACGAAGTGCGTCGCCTCGGCCGCGTGGGATCCCTCCGGGTGTCGCTTGCCCCAGTACTGACCGACCGTGCCTTCGGCGATGCCCGCCGCCGCCCCCACCTCGTGCCAGGCCACCGGCGTCTTGCCCTCGTCGAAGACGATCGCCGTCGCCCGTTCGACGAACAGGTCGAAGTCCGCCTGGGGGGTACCGAGCGACTCGTCTCCGCCGATGTGGAGGTAGGGACCGGGCGTCATCTCGGCGAGCTCTCGCACGACGTCGCGCACGAACTCGTAGGTGCGCTCTTCGTGGATGCGGACGCTGGAGTGCCCGACGCCCCACCCGAGGTAGGGCTCGCCGGCGACCGGCAGGTCCTGCCCGAGGCGCCTGGCGTCGGCGATCAGCGCCTCGTTCATCACCGGGACCTCGACGAGCTCCGGATAGGCGACGCCGACGGCGTGCGTGTGCCCGGGCAGGTCGACCTCCGGGATCACGATCATGTGCCGTGCGGCCGCATGGGCGACGATCTCGCGATAGTCGTCCTTGGTGTAGAAGCCGCCGGCGTCGCCGAGGGCCGCGGTCGTGGAGGCGAGCTCGGTGAGTCGCGGCCACGAGTCGATCTCGATGCGCCATCCCTGATCGTCGGTGAGGTGGAGGTGCAGATGATTGAACTTCAGTGCGCTGACGCTGTCGATCAGTCTTTTCACCTCGGCCACTCCGAAGAAATGGCGTGCCACGTCGAGCATCACGCCGCGGCGGCCGAAGCGCGGCTCGTCGGCGATCTCGGCGCGCAGGAGCGCCCAGCCCTGCGTGTCCTCGCGCAGCAGCTGCAGCATCGTCTGGACCCCGTAGAAGAGTCCGGCCTCATCGGCGCCGACGATCTCGACCCCCTCCGCGATCGAGAGCGTGTAGCCGGCAGGCCCCGCGACCGCCGCGTCGATGCGCAGCGCGATCTCGCCGGCGGACTCGGCGGAACGGAGGAGTCGGATGCCGCTTCGGCGCTCGACCGCGTCGATCAGCTGCGCGACGGCGGGGGAGTCCCCGCTCACGCGCACCTCGGGGGAGAGAGGCAGCTGCCCGACTCCGACGGTGACGGATGCGGGCAGCGGTACCAGCGGCAGGTAATCAGGAAGGACCATGAACAAAACGTACCCTGCCGGAGGTCGTGCGCACAGGGAAATCCGCTATGCTCGTACTCGTCGCGACTGGCGTCTGGGTGGACTACCACCGGGGAGCGACTGACCACGGAATTCGACCGCGCGCCTGGGCCGATAGGAACACCCTTCGAATCCGTCGTCAGAGGAGCACGTCATCATGACCGACCGTTACTTCAACGCACCGCTGTCCGAGGTGGACCCCGAGATCGCACAGGTCCTCGACCGCGAACTCGCCCGCCAGCAGACGTTCCTCGAGATGATCGCATCCGAGAACTTCGTTCCCGTCTCGGTCCTGCAGTCGCAGGGCTCCGTCCTGACCAACAAGTACGCCGAGGGGTACCCCGGACGCCGGTACTACGGCGGCTGCGAAGAGGTCGACGTCGCCGAGGAGCTCGCGATCCAGCGTGCCAAGGACCTGTTCGGCGCCGAGTTCGCGAACGTCCAGCCGCACTCGGGCGCATCGGCCAACGCCGCCGTGCTGCACGCGATCGCCCGCCCCGGCGACACGCTCCTCGGCCTCGCCCTCGACCAGGGCGGCCACCTGACGCACGGCATGAAGATCAACTTCTCGGGCCGGCTGTACGACATCGTCGCCTACGGCGTCGACCCCGAGACCTCGATCATCGACATGGACGAGGTGCGTCGCCTCGCGATCGAGCACAAGCCCAAGGTGATCATCGCCGGATGGTCGGCGTACCCCCGCACCCTCGACTTCGTAGCCTTCCGTGCGATCGCCGACGAGGTCGGCGCCCTGCTCTGGGTCGACATGGCGCACTTCGCCGGGCTCGTCGCCGCGGGCCTGCACCCGAACCCGGTGCCGCACGCGCACGTCGTCTCGTCGACCGTGCACAAGACGATCGGCGGCCCTCGCTCGGGCTTCATCCTGACGAACGACGCCGACATCGCGAAGAAAATCAACACGGCGGTGTTCCCGGGGCAGCAGGGCGGACCCCTCATGCACGTGATCGCCGCCAAGGCGACCGCGTTCAAGCTCGCGGGCACCCCTGAGTTCGCAGAGCGCCAGAAGCGCACCCTGCGCGGCGCCTCCATCCTCGCCGAGCGTCTCTCGCAGCAGGACGTGAAGGATGCCGGCATCGGAGTGCGCTCCGGCGGCACCGACGTGCACCTCGTGCTCGTCGACCTGCGCGACGCCCAGGTCGACGGCAAGCAGGCCGAAGACCTGCTGCACGACATCCACATCACCGTCAACCGCAACGCGGTGCCCAACGACCCGCGTCCGCCGATGGTCACGTCGGGTCTGCGCATCGGGACCCCGGCGCTCGCGACCCGCGGATTCGGCGACGCGGAGTTCGCCGAGGTCGCCGACGTGATCGCCCTCGCGCTGCTGCCCGGCGCCGATGTCGAGGCACTCCGTGCGCGCGTCGACGCGCTCGCCGCTGCCTTCCCGCTCTACCCAGACCTGCAGCAGTGACCGCCCAGGTCCTCGACGGCAAGGCGGCCGCAGCCGCGATCAAGGCCGAGCTGACCGAGCGCGTCGCCGCGCTCAAGGCGGCGGGCATCGTGCCCGGCATCGCGACGGTGCTGGTGGGTGCAGACCCGGCATCGCAGCTCTACGTCGGCATGAAGCACCGTCAGTCCGAGGCGATCGGCATGAACTCGATCCAGCGCGAGCTGCCGGCCGACGCCTCGCAGGCCGACGTCGAGGCGCTGATCGACGAGCTGAACGCAGACCCGGACTGCCACGGCTACATCGTGCAGCTCCCGCTGCCGAAGCACATCGACACCGACGCGATCCTCGAGCGCATCGACCCCGCGAAGGACGCGGATGGACTGCATCCGACCAACCTCGGTCGGCTCGTGCTCAACGTCAACAATCCCATCCACACGCCGCTGCCCTGCACGCCGCGCGGCGTGATCGAGCTGCTGCTGCGCAACGGCTATGACTTCACGGGCAGGCATGTGGTCGTCGTCGGGCGAGGCGTCACGATCGGCCGCTCCATCGGACTGCTGCTCACCCGCCGCGACCTGAACGCCACGGTCACGCTCACGCACACCGGCACGGTCGACATGCCGCGGTACCTGCGCGAGGCTGACGTCATCGTGGCCGCAGCAGGCGTCAAGCACCTGATCCGCGCCGAGGATGTGAAGCCCGGTGCGGCCGTGCTCGACGTCGGGGTCACCCGCGAGAGCGATCCGGAGACGGGCAAGAGCGTCGTCTTCGGAGACGTGCATCCCGACGTCGCCGAGGTCGCCGGCTGGATCTCGCCGAACCCCGGTGGTGTCGGCCCGATGACGGTCGCGCTGCTCATGACCAACGTGGTGGAAGCGGCCGAGCGCCTGCTCTGACCCTCATCGGTCCCGATCTGCGCATCCGGTCCCGATCTGCTGATCCCTCCCGCTGATTCGTCCGCGAATCGGGGCGACGTCCGCAGATCGGGACCGTCTGCGTTCAGCCGAGTTCGTCGAGCATCCGTCGCTGCTCGGGCGTCAGGCCGTCGGGGAGCTCCCGGATGCTGCGGCGCCTTTCGGGCGACCCGTGAAGGCTCAGCGGGCGGGGAAGGCCCGCTCGACCGCATCCACCACCGCGTCGTAGACGGAGTCCCACGGAACGAGCGGGGGAGTGACGCCGGCGAGCTCGAGGCTCACGGCACCATGCACCTGTGCCCAGACGGTGAGGGCTGCGGCCATCACGTCGGGCTCGTCGACGCGGGCAGCGAGAGCGCGCACGAGGGGCGCCATCGCCGTGCTCATGGTCGCGTCATCGGGGCGACAGTCGTCGGTGGCCACCCCGCCTCCGAACATCAGACGATAGAGCGCCGGATTCGCCATGGCCCACGACCGGTACGCGAGCCCGAGGGTGCGCAGCCCCTGTGGTTCGGCTGCCGCCTGTGCGTCGCCGAACGACGCGAAGCCGTGCTCGATCACGGCGACGAGCAGCTCGGCCCTGCCGCCGAAAAGGGCGTAGACCGCCGAGGTCGAGGTGCCGGCGTTCTGAGCGATGTCACGCAGGCTGATCCGCTCCGGCCCCTTCTGGTCGACCATCTCGGCTGTCGCATGGAGGAGGCGGCCGCGCAGCGCATCGTCGTACAGAGGAGGTCTTGCCATGGGGTCGAGCTTACCGTAACGTTGTTGCATAACGCAGTTACATAACAATGTTCCAAGGAGTGGCTCATGACTCAGCAGGTGTTCCCCGGGCGATACACCGCGGCCCCCGACAGGGCGGACGTCACGGTCTTCCTGATCGGGATGCGCGCCAACAGATGGTGGGATCTCCGCCGCGTCTGGTGGACCGCCAGCAAGATGCCGCCGATGCTGCAGCATCTCGCCACCCACCCCGACTCGGGCATGCTCGGCGTGCACAGCTGGTTCGGCAGGACGACGATCCTGCTGTCGTACTGGGAGAGCCCCGAGCACCTGCAGCGTTTCGCCGCCGACCGCGACGCCCCGCACCTGCAGCCGTGGCGGGACTTCATGCGCACGCTGCAGGGGACCGGCAGCGTCGGAGTGTGGCATGAGACGTATCAGGTGCCCGCTGCGGATCTCGAGACCGTCTACGTCGACATGCCGCTGTTCGGACTGGCCGCGGCGACCGCCCATGCGCCGGTCGGTGCCGGTACGAAGACGGCCCGCCAGCGCCTGGGGCGATGACGGGCCGACCCTCGGCGTGACGCGCGCGGTCAGCTCTGCGGGTGCAGGCTGCTCTCGATGTTCGTGATACGGGCCTGCTCGTCGAAGCGGAAGGCGGCCGATCCGCTCTCGTCGGCGACGGTCGCTCCGGAGAACGCCTCGTCGGCCCAGGTGAGGTTCCAGCCGGCGAGACGGGCGGCATCCCACACCGCGGTGCGGGCATCTGCGAGCACGGTGCCGGCGAGGATGCGGGGGAGTGCGATCGCCGCGGCTGACACGGTGAGCGGCGGGATCGGTGCGTCGAGCAGGAACACGGCCGACGTGCCGCCGCCGACCGGGGCGGAGTAGTAGGGCGCGCGGCCGGTGAGTTCGACGGCGACTCCGCCGACGGTGTGCGCGGCCGCGGTGATCCACTCGGAGTCGCCGCTGGCATCGTCGGGGAACGGCAGCTCGCTCTGGCTGAGCTCGGCGATGCCGTGGGCGGTGCCGTAGTCCCGCAGCTGACCGGCGACGCCGTCGGGGTCGCCCTGCGGGTGCGCCCATGCCCACAGCAGCGACCGGGGCCCGGGAGCGATGGTGGCGATGAGGTGGGCGCGGGTGGTGAGCCGGCGCGACGGGTCGGCATTCGAGGTGAACGTCAGCGTGCCGGCGGCCATGTCGGCATCCCAGCGATTCTCGCCGAGGTCCTCGAGTGCGGTGACCAGCGAATCCTGGCGGAGAGCGGTGAACAGTGCGGCACGGTCTGCGAGCGGCTGGAGCGCGGCGAAGGTCATGGTCCCAGTCTCGCCCGGATTGCTATGAATCCGCCACCTGCCGCGCGGCAGGGCGCGGGTTAGTAGCTGGCGCGGGTCGTGTCGTCCGATGCCGGGATGAACCTGGCTGCCAGGGCCTCCGACGCGCGGGCCAGCAGTGCGACATCGGCGCCGACGGCCACGAAGTCGGCACCCGCGGCGACGTAGGCGTCGGCGGCCGCCGGATCGAAGGCGTTGACGCCGACAGGGGTGCCCGTGCTCGCGACCGCAGAGAAGACGCGATGCACCGCGGCCACGACGTCGGGATGCGTCTGCTGTCCGAGCAGGCCCATCGACGCCGAGAGGTCGGAGGGGCCGACGAACACCGCATCCACTCCTTCGACGCCGGCGATCTCCGCCGCCGCGGCGACACCCGCCGCCGTCTCGATCTGCACCGTCAGGGAGGTGTGCGTCGCCGAGTCGCGCAGGTAGTCGTCGACGCGGTTCCAGCGGGCGCTGCGAGCCAGGGCGCTGCCCACCCCGCGCACACCCTGCGGCGGATACCGAGTCGCGGCGACGGCGGCCCTGGCCTCCTCGACCGACGACACCATCGGCACGATGATGTTCTGCGCGCCGAGATCGAGCACCTGCTTGATGGCGACCGTGTCGTTCGACGGCACCCGCACCACGGGGGTGATCGGATACGCCGCGACCACCTGCAGCTGCACGAGAGTGGATTCGAGGGAGTTGGCGGAGTGCTCCATGTCGATCAGCAGCCAGTCGAGCCCGGATCCGGCCGCGACCTCGGTCACGAGCGGGCTGCCGGAGCACGCCCACATCCCGATCAGGGAGCGGTCGGCGGCGGCGAGCCGCTCGCGGAAGGACGGGCTCAGATGAAGCGGCATTCGATCGTTCCCATCGGTCCGTAGTCGCACAGCACCTGATCGCCGCGCGACACCCACATCGGGCGTGTGAACGATCCTGCCAGGATGATCTCCCCGGCCTCCAGTCGCGCGCCGTGCTGGTGGAACTTGTTCGCGAGCCAGGCGACCCCGGTGGCGGGATGTCCGAGCACGCCGGCGGCCACACCCGTCTCCTCGATCTCGCCGTTGCGGGAGAGCACGCCGGGCACCCAGCGCAGGTCGATCTCGTCGGGACGCCGGCGCTCGCTGCCGAGCACCATCGCGCCGTATGCCGCGTTGTCGCTGATCGTGTCGACGATGGTGCGCCCCTCGAGCTCGATGTGCGAGTTGAGCACCTCGAGGGCGGGCACGGCATAGTCGATCGCCGCGAGGGCGTCGTCGAGCGTGCAGTCCGGCCCCTCGAGAGGGCGCGCGAGCACGAACGCGAGCTCGACCTCGATGCGCACGTTCGAGAAGTGCGCGGTCGGGATCTCGGCACCGGATTCGTAGACCGTGTCGTCGAACATCACCCCGTAGTCCGGCTCGGTGATCCCCGTCGCCTGCTGCATCGCCTTGGACGTGAGGCCGATCTTGCGGCCGACGAGACGGCGACCGGCGGCGATCTGCGCGTCTCTCCAGACCCCCTGGATCGCGTAGGAGTCCTCGACGGTCGCCTCCGGGTACCGCGCGGTGATGCGCGGGATGACGGCGTGCGTGCGGTCGGCCTCGGCCAGTTCCGCGGCTATCGCCTCGATCGTGTCTGCTGACAGCATCCGTTCCTCCTCAGGTCGGTGTGGGTCCCGTCGGTGCGCTCCGTTCCCTGAGCGAGCGAAGCGAGACGAAGGGCGTTCGGGAACCGTGAAGCGAAAAGCGCTCTAGAGCTGGTTCCCGAGCTTCTTCTCACCCTCTTCGGGACGTGTGTACGAGAAGCCGTCTGCGCCGATCGTCACGGCCATCTCCGAGCTGTCCGTGCGGGCGACGACCGGCTGCGGATCGCCGTCGAGGTCGAGCACGAGCGAGCCGTCGGTGTACCAGGACGGCACGACGGGGTTGCCCCACCAGTCGCGCCGCTGATTGTCGTGCACATCCCAGGTGATGACGGGATTGTCGGGATCGCCCGTGTAGTAGTCCTGCGTGTAGACCTCGACGCGGTGGCCGTCGGGATCGCGCAGGTACAGGTAGAACGCGTTGCTGACCCCGTGCCGACCGGGTCCGCGCTCGATCGCGTCGGAGCGGCGGAGCGCGCCCAGCTTGTCGCAGATGGCCAGGATGTTGTGCTTCTCGTGGGTCGCGAAGCACACATGGTGCATGCGCGGGCCGTCGCCGCCGGTCATCGCGGTGTCGTGCACGGTGGGCTTGCGGCGCATCCACGCGGCGTACACCGTGCCCTCCTCGTCCTGGATGTCCTCCGTGACGCGGAAGCCGAGATCCTGCATGAACTTGACGGCCCGTGGCACGTCCGGGGTGATCTGGTTGAAGTGGTCGAGACGCACCAGCTCACCGGGGATGTGCAGGTCGTAGCGCCACGACATGCGCTCGACATGGTCGGACTGGTGGAAGAACTCGATCGGGAAGCCGAGCGGGTCGACCACCCGCACCGAGTCGCCGACTCCCTTGACGAATCCGTTCGGCTCGCGGCGCACGTCGCAGCCGAGCTCGGTGTAGAACGCGACGGCGAGATCGAGGTCCGAGGCCGAGCGCACCCGGTACGAGAACGCGGCGACCGCGGCGATCGGCCCCTTGCGCAGCACGAGGTTGTGGTGGATGAACTCCTCGGTGGACCGCAGGTAGATCGCCTCGTCGTCCTCCTCGGTGACGTACAGTCCGAGCACGTCGACGTAGAACACCCGCGATGCCGCGAGATCGGTCACGACGAGCTCCATGTAGGCACAGCGGAGCACATCGGGTGGAGTGCTCTCGGGCGTCGCGATCGGATCGTCCGTGCGGATCGGCGCCTCCTGGCTCACGTAGTAGCCGGCGGAGGTCAGGGTCATGTTCTCGCGGTCGGTCATGTCAGCGTCCTTGCCGAGTCTCTCTGGGTCAGTTCTTGCCGAAGGTCGGGTTGTGTGCACCGCCGAGCGTGATGTGCACGCTCTGCTGGTCGGTGTAGAAGTCGATCGAGCGGTAGCCGCCCTCGTGTCCGAGACCCGACGCCTTGACGCCGCCGAACGGGGTGCGCAGGTCTCGCACGTTGTTGCTGTTCAGCCACACCATCCCCGCCTCGACCGACTGCGCGAAGGTGTGGGCGCGCGTCAGGTCGTTCGTCCAGATGTAGGCGGCGAGCCCGTACTTCGTGTCGTTCGCGAGCGACAGCGCCTCCTCGTCGGAGTCGAACGGCGTGATCGCGACGACCGGGCCGAAGATCTCCTCCTGGAAGATGCGGGCATCGGGGGCGACGTCGGCGAACACGGTCGGCGCGACGAAGTTGCCGGTATCGAACCCCTCCGGGCGTCCGCCGCCGGCGACGAGGCGGCCCTCGCTCTTGCCGATCTCGACGTAGCTCATCACCTTGTCGTAGTGCTCGGGGTGCACCAGCGCGCCGACCTCTGTCGCCGGGTCGTGCGGGTAGCCGACCTTCACGCGCTTCGCCTGGGCGGCGTACCGCTCGACGAACTCCTCATAGATCGAGCGCTCGACGAGGATGCGCGAACCGGCCGTGCACCGCTCGCCGTTGAGCGAGAACACGCCGAAGATGGTCGCGTCGACGGCGGCCTCGAGGTCGGCGTCGGCGAAGACGACCGCCGGCGACTTGCCGCCGAGCTCCATCGACAGTCCCTTGAGGAACGGGGCGGCGTTGCCGAAGATCAGCTGTCCGGTCGAGCTCTCGCCCGTGAAGGAGATCAGCGGCACGTCCGGGTGCTTGACGAGGGCGTCTCCGGCATCCTCGCCCAGTCCGTTCACGAGGTTGAAGACACCCTGCGGCAGCCCTGCCTCCTCGAAGATGCCCGCCCAGAGCGACGCCGACAGCGGCGTGAACTCGGCGGGCTTCAGCACCACGGTGTTCCCGGTGGCGAGGGCGGGACCGAGCTTCCACGACTCCAGCATGAAGGGCGTGTTCCACGGTGTGATGAGGCCGGCGACGCCGATCGGCTTGCGATTCACGTAGTTCATCTGGCGACCGGGCACCTTGAAGGCGTCGTCCGACTGCGCGACGATCAGGTCGGCGAAGAACCGGAAGTTCTCGGCGGCGCGGCGAGCCTGTCCCAGCGCCTGCGTGATCGGCAGGCCGGAGTCGTAGGACTCGAGCTCGGCGAGACGGGCATCGCGGGACTCCACGATGTCGGCGATCCGGTGCAGCACGCGCGAGCGCTCGCGGGGGAGCAGGCGGGGCCACGGTCCGTCGTCGAAAGCCCGCTTCGCGGCGGCGACGGCGCGTTCGATGTCGGCCTTCTTTCCCGCTGCGGCCGTGGTGTAGGTCTTGTTCGTCACCGGGTCGAGCACGTCGAACGTGTCGCCGTCGATCGAGTCGACGAACTCGCCGTCGATGTAGTGCTGGATGTGGTCGGGAAGATCGGCGGGGATGCGCGAATCGGTCATGAGTCTTCTCCAGTCGTGCGGGGTGAGCGGGTGTGCAGCGCGTCGAGGAAGGCATCCCTCGTGCGCAGGCGGTGGTTGCGGGCGGCGAGCTCGATCTCGAGCGGGTCGGCGCCCGCGCGGATCAGCTCGAGGATCTGGGTGTGCTCTTCGACCGAGTGCTGGGCGCGACCCGGCACGTAGGCGAAGGTGGAGTCGCGGATGCCGGAGAGTCGGGCCCATCCGCGATGCACCAGGTCGAGCAGGTGCGGGTTCGGGCACGGCTCGAAGAGCACCGAGTGGAACTGGCGGTTCAGCTCGGTGAACGCGTGCGCGTCGAGGTGGCCGAGCATCTGCGTCATCCGCTCGTTGACCTCGGCGGCCGCGTCGAGCGCGGCCCGGTCGAGCAGGGGAGCCGACAGCGCGGTGGCCGCACCCTCGACGAGTCCGAGCGTCTCCATGGTGTGCGCGTACTCGCTCTCGTCGACGAGCGTCACTCGCGCGCCCACGTTGCGCTCGAACGTCACCAGCCCCTCGGCCTCGAGGCGGCGGATGGCTTCGCGCACCGGCACGACGCTCATGCCCAGCTCTTCGGCGAGGGAGCCGAGCACGAGCCGGTAGCCGGGCCCGAACACGTGCCCGGAGATGCGAGAGCGGATCCAGGTGTACGCCTGCTCGGACTTGCTCGCGCCGCCGACGGTCGTCATCGGCGCGGGCCGGAGTCGGGGCCGGAGGAGGAGCCGGAGGAGTCGGAGGAGGAGTCGGAGGGGGAGCCGGCCGCCGCCTCGTACTTCTCACGCCAGGCGGCGTTGAGGGGGAAGAGTCCGTCGACCGGATGACCTGCGGCGACCTGCTCGGCGACCCACGCGTCCTCGACCTCCTGGGCGAGGGCGGCGTCGGCGATCTCGTCGGCGAGGCCGGGCGGGATCACGATCACGCCGTCGCCGTCTCCCACGACGATGTCGCCCGGCTGCACGGTCGCGCCGCCGCACGAGATCGTCACGTCGACGTCCCACGGCACGTGCCGGCGGCCGAGGACCGAGGGGTGCGCCCCCTGCGAGAACACGGGCAGTCCGATCTCGGCGACGGCGTCGAAGTCGCGCACACCGCCGTCGGTCACCACTCCCGCCGCCCCACGAACCTTCGCTCGCAGTGCGAGGATGTCGCCGAGAGTCCCGGTGGTCGCATCGCCGCGGGCCTCGATGACGATGACCTCGCCCTCCTCGACGGCGTCGAAAGCGCGCTTCTGCGCGTTGTACCCGCCACCGTGGCTGGCGAACAGGTCTTCACGGAAGGGAACGAAGCGCAGCGTCTTCGCCGTGCCGACGATCTTGCTGCCGGGGATGTTGGCACCGACGCCGTCGACGAAGCAGGAGTGGTGACCGCGCTTGCGCAGCTGGGCGGAGAGCCCCGCCGTCGGCGCCTCGAGCAGTTTCGCGCGCAGGTCGGGGGAGAGCCCGGCCGCCGGCGTCTCCGCGAGAAGCCCGGCTTCTTCGCGAGAGCCCCAGGCCTCGGTGCGCTGCAGATCGTCGACGGCCGGCAGGGAGCCGATGTCGCCGTCGAAGGGCGTCTCGCCCTGGGTCACGGTGGTCACGAGGCGGCCGGATGAGGGCGAGCCCACCGCGTCCGGAGCATTCACCTCGATCTCGACGACGTCTCCGGGCACGATCACCGACGAGCCGGCGGGCGTGCCGGTGAGGATCACGTCGCCCGTCTCCAGTGTGAAGTGCTGGGAGAGGTCGGCGACGAGCTGGGCGAGCGGGAAGATCAGGCCTGCGGTGGTGTCGTCCTGGCGCAGCTCTCCGTTGACCCAGGCGCGCACGCGGAGGGCCCCGGGGTCGACCGCGCGCGCGTCGATGAGCTCCGGCCCCAGAGGCGTGTAGCCGTCGCCGCCCTTGGAGCGGACGTTCGAGCCCTTGTCGTTGGCGCGCAGGTCGTACAGACCGAGATCGTTCGATGCGGTGACCCAGCCCACGTGCGCCCATGCCTGGTCGAGGGTGACGTGGCGGGCCGGCGTTCCGATCACGAGTGCGATCTCGCCCTCGAAGGCGAGCAGCTCGGTGCCGGCCGGCCGCTCGACCGTGCCGCCGGAGACGCCGACGGAGCTGGCGGGCTTGAAGAAGTAGGAGGGGGCCGCGGGCCGTCGGCCGCGCTGATCGGCCCGAGAGGCGTAGCTCAGGTGGATCGCGATGATCTTGCCGGGGCGGGTGATGGATGCCGTCACGGGGCGCCTCCTCGCGCTGTGGATCGACGCCTTGTGCGTCGTATTCGAAATCATATATTATCTCCTCATCCCTCGGCAAGCACTCGATCCCCTCGACGGCGAGCCGTGACAATGCGGTCACAGGAAAAGGAGACAACCCCATGAGCGGGCAGTCACAGGATGGGTTCACCCCCACCGGAACCATCGCGACCACGGCCGATCGGCGCCGCGTCGTGTTCGCCACCGTCGTCGGCACCACGGTCGAGTGGTACGACTTCTTCATCTACGCCACGGCGGTCGGCCTGGTGTTCGGGCAGCTGTTCTTCGAGCCGCTCGGCGCGAACAGCGCGTTGATCGCCTTCGCGACAGTCGGCGTCAGCTTCCTCTTCCGCCCGCTGGGCGCATTCCTCGCCGGACACTACGGCGACAAGCTCGGGCGCAAGACAGTGCTCATGTGGACGCTGATCCTGATGGGTGCCGCCACGGCTCTCATCGGCATCCTGCCCACCTACGAGACGATCGGCATCACGGCGCCGATCCTGCTGGTGCTGCTGCGCATCATCCAGGGCATCTCGGCCGGTGGCGAGTGGGGCGGAGCGGTGCTGATGGCCGTCGAGCACGCTCCGAAGGCCAAGCGCGGGATCTTCGGCGCCTCGCCCCAGATCGGCGTGCCGCTCGGACTGCTGCTCGCCTCGGGTGTCATGGCGCTCATGACCGCGATCGCGCCGGGCGACCAGTTCCTGCAATGGGGATGGCGTGTGCCGTTCCTGCTCAGCGTCGTGCTGATCCTCGTCGGCTACTACGTGCGCCGCAAGGTCGAGGAGAGCCCGGTCTTCATGGAGCTCGCCGAGCGCAAGGAGAAGGCGAGCATGCCGATCGTGCAGCTGTTCCGCAAGCACCTGCTGCTCGTGATCATCGCCGCCTTCGTGTTCGCCGGCAACAACGCCGTCGGCTACATGACCACCGGCGGGTACATCCAGGGCTACGCCACGAACCCCGAGGGACCGATCGGGCTCGAGCGCGGGCCGGTGCTCGTGGCCGTCGCCGGGTCGGCGGTGACCTGGCTCCTGACGACCTTGCTCGCCGGTTGGCTCTCGGACCGCATCGGACGGCGGACCACGTACATCCTCGGCTGGGTGATGCAGCTCGTGGGCGTGTTCACGCTGTTCCCGCTGGTCAACACGGGCGAGATCGGCCTGCTCTTCGCCGGTCTCGCGATCCTCACGATCGGTCTCGGCTTCACCTACGGCCCGCAGGCGGCGCTGTACGCGGAGCTCTTCCCCGCCAGCATCCGCTTCTCCGGCGTCTCGATCTCGTACGCGATCGGAGCGATCGCCGGAGGGGCGTTCGCGCCGACCATCGCGACGGCGATCGTGCAGGCCACCGGGTCGACCCAGGCCGTCACCTGGTACCTCGCCGGCATGACGGGCCTCGGGCTCGTGGCCACGCTGCTGCTGCGCGACCGGTCGGGGATCCCGCTCGGACCCGACCACGAGGAGGAGCAGTCGGTGAGCCCCGTTCGGGGTCTCGCCCGGGCCTGACGTCGGGCCCGCACCGTGTCGTGAGCGCATGCCCGCCGTCGCGGGCGTGCGCTCACGCGCGCGGCGCTCAGCCCTCGAGGGCGTCGCGGATCGCGGATGCCGAGCGCGCGAGCCTCGCGGCGATCTCGGCGTCGTCGTGATCGGTGGCGACATGCACCACCGCGATCGCGGCGGGGCGCTGTCCCCGCAGCGCGAGCGGCACCGCGACCGCCTGCACGGTGGGGATGACCTCGTCGTGGCTCGTCGCGTATCCGCGCGCCCTGGCAACGTCGACCTCGACGCGCAGCGCCGCACTCGCGGTCTCGGGCCAGTCCGCGGCGGGCAGCTGCGCGAGGATGGCCTTGCCCGGTGCGCCCACGATGACCGCATGCCGTGCTCCCGGTCTCTGGGCCACGCTCGCGATCGCGTGCCGCGGTTCGACGCTGGCCAGGGTGATGCAGTCGTCGCCGTCGAGCACGGCGAGGAAGCAGGTCATGCCCAGTTCGTTCGCGATCGCGGTGAGCTCCGGCAGGGCCTCGGCCTGGAGGTCGTGCGCGACCCCGGCGGCGAGTGCGGCCATGCGGGGGCCGAGGGTGACGGAACCCGAGCCGTCGCGCCCGATGAGCCTGTGGTCCTCGAGCGTGCGCAGCAGTCGGTAGGCGATCGAGCGGTGCACTCCCAGTGCGGCCGCGATCTCGTCGATCGTGAGCGGCGCTCTGGCGTCGGCGAGCAGCTCGAGGATGCGGATGCCGCGACTGAGCGTCTGCGAGGCGGGGGTGCCGTCGGCCATGCGTGCGCTCCCTCGTGTCGCCGTGCGCGTTCCCTTGCGGTTCGGCACGGGCGTCCCTAAGCTGTGTTCAATAGTAGAACTGCGTGTTCGAATATAGAACATGCCGCGTGAGAGCGCAAGACCCGACAGTGACGTCCGGAAGGAATCGACGACGATGCAGTTCCACCACCACGGCTATGTCTCCGGAGACCCGAGGGTGAAGGATGCCGCGGGCATCGGCAGCGCCCGTCCGGCCGACCTCCCCGACGAGATCGACGTCCTCATCGTCGGCTCGGGTCCTGCCGGCATGCTGCTCGCCGCGCAGATGTCGCAGTACCCCGACGTGACCACCCGCATCATCGAGAAGCGCGACGGACGTCTCGTGCTGGGGCAGGCCGACGGCATCCAGCCGCGCAGCGTCGAGACGTTCCAGGCGTTCGGGTTCGCCGAACGCATCATCGCCGAGGCGTACAACATCGGCTGGATGAACTTCTGGGGCCCCGACCCCGAGAACCCCGGCGAGATCGTCCGCACCTCGCGCACCGCCGACTACGCCTACGACATCTGCGAGTTCCCGCACCTGATCGTGAATCAGGCGCGCGTGCTCGACTACTTCGCCGAAGCCGCAGCGCACGGGCCGGGCCGCATCGCCCCCGACTACGGCGTCGAGTTCGCGGGGCTGACGATCCACGACGAAGGCGCGTATCCGGTCGAGGTCGCCGTGCGATACGTCACGGGCGAGCGCGCGGGCGAGGAGCGCACTCTGCGCGCGAAGTACGTGGTGGGGTGCGACGGTGCGCGCAGCGGCGTGCGTCAGGCGATCGGCCGTACGCATGTGGGCGCCAGCGCGGCGCACGCGTGGGGGGTCATGGATGTGCTCGTGAACACCGACTTCCCCGACTGGCGCACCAAATGCGCCATCAACTCCGAGGCGGGGAACATCCTGCACATCCCGCGCGAGGGCGGCTACCTCAGCCGGATGTACATCGATCTCGGGGAGGTCGCCGACGATGACGACCACCGCGTGCGGCAGACGCCGGTCGAGGAGATCATCCGCCGGGCGAACGCGATCCTCAGCCCGTACACGCTCGATGTGAAGGAGGTCGCCTGGCACAGCGTCTACGAGGTCGGCCACCGCGTGACCGACGGTTTCGACGACGTCGCCGACGGCTCGGACCGGACGCCTCGTGTCTTCCTCACCGGCGATGCCTGCCACACCCACAGCGCCAAGGCCGGGCAGGGGATGAACGTCTCGATGCAGGACGGCTTCAACCTCGGCTGGAAGCTCGGGTCGGTCCTCTCCGGACGCGCCCCCGAGGCGCTGCTGTCGACGTACGGGGCCGAGCGCCGACCGGTCGCGCAGCAGCTGATCGACTTCGACCGCGAGTGGTCGACGCTGATGGCCCGCAAGCCCTCGGAGATCACCGACCCCGGCGATCTGGCGACCTACTACCTCGCCACGGCGGAGTTCCCCTCCGGTTTCATGACGCAGTACACCTCGTCGATGATCACCGGCACACACGCGCACCAGGCGCTCGCGGCGGGCTTCCCGCTCGGCAAGCGCTTCAAGTCCGCAGAGGTCGTGCGCGTGGGCGACGGGAACGTCGTGCACCTCGGGCATCACGCCAGGGCCGACGGGCGGTGGCGCGTGTACGCGTTCGGCGGACGGGAGGCGTCCACGCTCGCGGCGTGGGCCGCGGAGGCGGCCCCGGTGTTCGCGCGCTTCACTCCCGAGGGTGCCGACGAGGATGCGGTGTTCGACGTCAAGGCGATCTACCAGCAGCCATACGAACAGGTCGAGGTCACGTCCGCCCCCGCGCTCTTCCAGCCTCAGACCGGCCCGCTCGGGCTCACCGACTGGGAGAAGGTCTACGCGGCAGGACCCTCGAAGTGGACGGAGACCGACATCTTCGCGGCGCGTGAGCTGTCGCGGGACGGCGTGGTCGTGGTGGTGCGGCCGGACCAGTACGTCGCGGCGATCCTGCCGCTGGACGGGGTCGACGAGCTGGCCGCCTTCTTCGACGGAGCGCTGCTGACGGTCCGGTGAGGACATCCGGCATGACACGTGTCATGCCGAGGAGATGACACCGCCCTCCGGTCGGATCCTCGTCGCCCGACGAGGCTGGAGACATGAACAACTCCTCCGTGCAGAGCTCGGCGACGCGGGTCACCGCGCGACCGGCCTCCGCTGCACTGCCCGATGAGGCTTCCCTGACCGATGATCCTGTCGTGCTCGAACTGCGGGCCGTCGAGCGGCACTTCGGCACCGGCGACCGTCGCGTGCAGGCCGTCGACCGGGTGGACCTCTCCGTCCGGCGCGGCGAGGTCGTCGCCCTGCTGGGGCCGAACGGCGCAGGCAAGACGACGACGCTCGACATGCTGCTCGGACTCACCGAGCCCAGCAGCGGCACCGTCCGGGTTCTCGGGGTGACACCGGAGCGTGCCACGTCGACCGGAGCGATCGGCGCGGTGCTGCAGACCGGCGGGCTGCTCGGAGACCTGACCGTCGGGGAGACCGTGCGCCTCATCGCGTCGCTGTACGGCGCCGATGCTCTCGGCCGTGTCGACGACGTCATGGCGCGAGCCGACCTCGACCACCTCGCCCGACGTCGGGTGTCGAAGTGCTCCGGGGGCGAGCAGCAGCGGGTGAAGTTCGCCCTCGCGATGGTGTCGGACCCCGACATCCTCGTGCTCGACGAGCCGACCGCAGGCATGGACGTCACCGCCCGCCGGCACTTCTGGGACGCGATGCGCGCTGATGCTGACGCGGGGCGGACCATCATCTTCGCCACCCACTACCTGGAGGAGGCGGAGCAGTTCGCCCGCCGGACCGTCGTGATGCATCGTGGCGCGGTCGTCGCGGACGCGCCGACGGCGCTCCTGCGCGCCAGCCTGGGCGAGCGCACCGTCTCGGCGACGGTGGACGCGGCATCCGAGGATCTCGTCGCGATGCTCCGCGCGACCGACGGCGTCATCGATCTGCGGATCGACGGCGATCGGCTCAGCCTGCGGGCCACCGATTCGGATGCCGCCGCCCGGACGCTGCTCGACGCCGGCGCTCACGATCTCGAGATCGCCGCCCCCACGCTCGAAACCGCCTTCACCGCTCTGACGGAGGACTGACATGCTCGTCTCACCCACCATGCTGCGCATCGAAGGCGTCCGCCAGTTGCGCAACCCCTACACGCTCGCGTTCACGCTGGCCATGCCGGTCGCGATGTACCTCCTGTTCGGTGCCGGCATGGGCTATGGCACGCAGTCGGCCGGCAACGGGAACGTCTCCTTCTACGTGATGACCTCGATGGCGGCGTACGGCACGGCCGTCGCGATGAGTTCGCTGACCTCGCTGGCAGCGACCGAGGCGAAGCAGGGCTGGGGACGTCAGCTCGCGATGACACCGATGACCACGCTCGGCTACGCCATGACGAAACTGCTCACCTCCGTCGCCTTCGCAGCTCTGGCGCTGGTGGCGGTCTGCACAGCAGGAATGATGACCGGAGCCCGCGTCGACGACCTGTGGCGGTGGGGTGCGACGGCGGCGATCGTCCTCGGGCTCGGCCTGATGTACGGACTGTACGGGCTCGGCGTCGGGCTGTTCTTCAGCTCGGATTCGGCGGCGGCGCTCGCCTCGATCACGATGACGTTCTTCGCGTTCTTCGGCAACGTGTTCATGCCGCTCGACGGGGTCATGCTCGACATCGCACGATTCACGCCGCTCTACGGCTTCGTGGCGCTCGCCCGGTGGCCCCTCACCGACGGAGTGCTCACGACCGGGCAGACCGATCAGCTGTGGATGCTGTTCCTCAACGTCGCCGTCTGGCTCGCGCTCTTCGCGGTGCTGGTGATGATGGGAATGAGACGATCGCGGGCGCGGCAGTAGCCGCAAGCACGACAGTAGGTTGGAGCGATGACGCAACGATCGACGCGAGAGACCCCGAACGCCGCCGGGGTCTCTCGCGACGCGGTCCGCGACGCCGCGGGATTCGCCGCCGCGGGTGTGCCGCCTGCGGCCTGGGCGGCTCCCGGTGCCCGGCGGGCGCACGCCACCGGCAAGGATCCGTGGGCGCGGTTCGGCTGGCTGATGGCCGTGATCTGGCTCGTCTTCCTCGTGTATCCGGTGATCGCGCTCGTGCGCTCCGAGGCCCAGATCGCCTGGGTCGTGGCGGGGTGGGTCGCGCTGGTGGCGTTCGTCGTGCTGTACGTCACCGGCTTCCTGCACGGCATGCGCGGCGGCGGAGGGCTGGGGCGCACGCCGTCGAGGCGTCAGTGGCTCACCTTCATCGCCCTCATCGCGTGCGTCCTCGTCTCGGTGCCCGCGGAGGGCGGATCCGCGCTCAGCTTCCTGCCGTTCCTCATGTCCTTCGCCTCGTACGGACTGACGCGGGTCTGGCACTGGATCACCACGATCGCGGCGGTCGCGCTCACGGCCGTCTGCGTGTTCCTGCTGCCGGGAGGGATGACCTACCTCTCGGTGCTGGCGATCGTCGCGCTGCTCGGCGTGGTGAACACGGTCTCCACATGGCTCATCCTGCGCTCCGCCGAGGCGGAGCGGCTCGGTCTGGAGCTGGCGACCAGCGAGGGTCGCGAAGCCCTCGCGCGCGACGTGCACGATCTGATCGGACATTCGCTCACGGTGGTCGGCCTCAAGGCGCAGCTGGTGCGTCGGCTTCTGGACTCCGACCCTGAGCGCGCCAAGGCCGAGCTCGCCGACATCGAGCGGCTCACGGCGGAAGCGATCGCCGGGGTGCGGTCGACCGTGTCGGGTGCCCGGACCACGACGCTGGTCGAGCAGCTGGCCTCCTCGCGCGACTCGTTCCGTGCGGCGGACATCGAGGTGCAGGTCGACGGGGACCCGAGCGCGCTGTCGCCGGTGCAGGCGATCACCGCGAGCTGGATCCTGCGAGAGGCCACGACCAACACCCTCCGGCACTCGCGTGCGCGCACGGTGCGCGTGCAGTTGTCGTCGGGCCGGATGGTCGTCGAAGACGACGGAGTGGGCATCGGAGCGGGAGACGGCGGCGCCGACGGCGAGGGGAACGGCGTGCGGGGGATGCGCGACCGCGCCGCGGCGGCAGGTGCCGCCTTGGCGCTGGGAGCCGCCGATGCCGCGGGCGGCACGGGGACGCGCGTGGAGCTGACGTGGTGAGCGCAGCGGATGCCGTCGGAGAGATCCGCCTGCTGATCGCCGACGACCAGGCGCTCGTGCGCGGTGCGCTCGGGGCTCTCCTCGACCTCGAGTCCGACCTCACCGTGGTCGGAATGGCGTCCGATGGAGCCGAAGCGGTGCAGCGTGCGGGGGAGCTGCGGCCGGACGTGTGTCTGATGGACATCCAGATGCCGGGTATGGACGGCGTCGAGGCGACGCGGCGCATCCGTGAGACGAGCCCGGCGACCCGGGTGCTCGTCGTGACGACCTTCGCACGCCCCGGCTACCTGCGCGCGGCCCTGGACGCCGGTGCGAGCGGGTTCATCGTCAAGGACACCCCTGCCGAGCAGCTCGCCGAAGCCGTCCGCCGGGTGCGATCAGGACTTCGGGTCCTGGATCCCGTGCTCGCCGCCGACAGCCTGTTCGATGGTGCGAATCCCCTGAGCGACCGCGAGCGGCAGGTGCTGCGGCTCGCGGCGGACGGGCGTTCGGCCGCGGCGATCGCCGCCGAGGTGTTCCTCTCGGCGGGGACCGTGCGCAATCATCTCTCCGCGGCGATCGGCAAGACCGGCGCGGCGAATCGGGCGCAGGCGGTGCGGATCGCCCTCGACAAGGGGTGGATCTGAGGGCGTCGACGAACGCGCGTCTGCCGCTGCGACATGCGCTGGTGGGATGTCGGCGGTGCGGCGTACCGTGAACGCGGATGGGTCGACGGTGCCCACCAGGAGGAGTGCGCGATGGACTGGAAGATCGAACTCATCTTCGTGCCGGTGGCCGATGTCGACAGGGCGAAGGACTTCTACGTGAAGATCGGCTTCACCGCCGATCACGACCAGACGCCTGTCGAGGGCCTGCGCTTCGTGCAGATGACGCCACCGGGATCCGCGTGCTCGATCGCGTTCGGCACCGGTCTCGGGATCGCGCTCGAGCCGGGGCAGCAGAACACCATCCAGGTGGTCGTGCCGGATGCCGACGAGGCGCTCGCGCACCTGCGCGGTGTCGGCGTCGAGGCGAGCGGGGTCGACGACCAGGACTGGGGCCGGTTCGTGACGTTCGACGACCCCGACGGCAATACCTGGACGCTGCAGGAGCTGCCGGACTACGGCGGCTGACGGCGCGAACCTGCCGGGGGAATGGTTCGCGTCAGCTCCCGCACTCCATCGACTGATCGGTGAGGATCCATTCGGTGCCGGGGCGCGTCATCACCACGGTGCCGCAGTCGCCGGAGGCGAGATACGTCACGGAGAGCGTGGCATCGGTCGCGGTCTCGGACTGCACGGCGATGTCGACCTCGGCGCTCTGGTCGAGTGAACGGTAGAGCCCGGCGGTGGCGGTGATCATCTGTTCGCAGTTCGAGACGCCGGTCATCCCGTGGGCCTCGAGCTCGGCGATCATGCGAGTCACGAGATCGGGGGTGAGGCGCGCGCACGCGATATCGACGTCGGGGAGGCGGGACGCCTCCAGCCACTCGCGGAATCCGTCGGACGCGCTCTGGGATTCCTCCGCCGGCGGCTCGGCGGTCTGCGTGGCGGCCGGCTCAGAGGCGGGGGGAGGCGTCGACCTGGCGGTCCCCGTGGGATCCGCGGGATCGGCACCCGCCGCGCACGACGTCAAGGCAAAGGTCAGGGTCATCAGGAAGATCGCGGCTGCGGTCGCCGTCTTCCTCGTGCTGTTCCACCCGGTCACCCGTCGATTCTGGCAGATCGACGACCTCGATGTCCCACCCAGCGCCCCGTCCGCGGCCGCGCAGGGGAGTCAGCTCGCGGCGAGGCTGAGCAGGAGCTCCGTCGCGCCGTCGGGGAACAGCGGCCGTCTGCCGTCGCGCACCTCCGCGATCGGCACCCATCGCACCGGGCTGCCCTCATCGAGCACGTGCAGTTCGGCGTCGAGGGGAACCTCGTCGAGCTCGATCGAGCGCACTGCGTAGATATGCGCGATCTCGTGACCCGGGACGCCCTCGTACGTGAAGATGTTGTCGCGCACGCCGAGCAGTTCCACGGCCTGCAGGGTGATGTCGAGTTCCTCGCGGAACTCACGGTGCAGCGCCTCCTCGGCCCGCTCGCCGAATTCGATCCCGCCGCCGATCGCACGGAGGAAGTCGAGTCCGCGGGACCGGTCCGTGCCGGACAACGCGAGGACATGGCCCTGCTTCACGGGCAGACCGACGGCGATGTTGCGGATGGCGGGCATCCCGGAAGACTAGCGCAGCAGGAGGTGCGGACCGTCGGCGATCACGAGTTCACGCGGATGATCTCCTGCTGGTACGGCGCGACCACGTCGCCGGAGATCCGCAGATCCAGAAGCAGGAATCGTCGCGTCGCGGCATCCTCCTGCGCCCAGGCGCCGAGCCGGTCGAGATCTGCGAGGGTCTTCACGACGACACCCTCCGCGCCGACGGCGGCGCCGAACGCCGCGAAGTCGACCTCGGGGATCCGCATCGGTCCTTCGGCCAGACCCTTGAGGCCGTAGAGGTTGACCTCGGCGCCGTACGCCGCGTCGTTCCAGATCACGGCGATGCCGCGTCCGCCGGCCGCGCGGACCGCGGATTCGAGGTCGGCGATGGCCATCAGCCCGCCTCCGTCGCCCGAGGTCAGCACGATCGTCGAATCCCTGCGGGCGAGGGCGGCGCCGACCACGCTCGGCCACCCCTGCCCGATCGACTGGAAGGCGGTGCCGACCATCATCATCCGGTCGGGAGCCCCCACCGGCCAGTACATGTTCGCCCAGCCGATGAAGTGTCCGCCGTCCGAGACGACGACGCGGTCGCGGGGTAGGAGATCGGCGATGCGGCGTGCGGCCGATCGGGGATCGAGGCGACCGTCGGCGGCGAGGTCGTCGCCCTTCTCATACGTCCGTGCGGCGGCGACGTCGACGGTCTCGCGCCACGGCAGCCCGGGCGCAGCGGTGGAGGACGCGGAGCCGACCCTGGCGACGAGCGCCTCGGCGGCGACGCGAGCGTCCGCCCGGACGAAGCCGCCGATGTGCGCATGCGTCGCCGCCGGCGCGATGTCGATCTGGAAGACGCGGGTGCCGGGGGCGAAGAGCTCGCCGAAACGCATCGTGAACTGGTTCAGGGAAGCGCCGAAGACCACGGCGACGTCGGCGGTGCGGACCAGCTCCATCGCCCCATCCGCCCCGAATCCACCCGTCACACCGAGATCGAACCGCTCGTCGGGGAACACGCCGCGGCCGAGCGCGGATGACGCGGTGAGCGCGCCGGTGAGGGCGGCGAGCGCGCCGAGGGCGTCGCCCGCGCCGGCCAGCCAGGCGCCGCGTCCGGCGAGAAGGAACGGACGCTCCGCCTGCGACAGCGCGGCGGCGATCTCGTCGAGCATCCCCTCGGCGAACTCGCCCTTCGGGGCGAGCGGTGCGAGCAGGCGCGGCGCGGGGACCTCGGGCACAGGGCCGGCCTCTGACGTGGCGACGTCGTAGGGGATCGCCAGCACGACCGGCAGCCGATAGGTCAGCGCATGCTCGATCGCGATGACGGTGGTGGCCGCGGCATCCGCATGACCGACGGTATAGGTGCGGGCGCCGACGGCCGAGGCGAGCGCGATCTGATCGACGTCCCAGGGGCGCGGTCCCGAGGTCGGCTCGTCTCCGACGACGAGCACGAGCGGCACGCGGGCCTGCACGGCCTCCGCGAGTGCGGTCAGGGTGTTCGTGAACCCGGCGCCGTACGTCGACGTGCCTGCGGCGATGCGACCGGACGCGCGGAAGTGGGCGTCGGCGGCGACGACAGCACCCTGCTCGTGTCGTACCGCGGTGAAGACGGCGTCCGTCTGCCTCTCGATCGCGTCGAGGAAGTAGGCGTTGCCGTTGCCCATGACGCCGAAGACGGCGTCGATGTGCTGGGCGAGGGTGAGGGCGACGTGCGCGGAGACACTGGGCATGGGTGGGCCTTTCGAGACAGGGACGGAGGTCGTGCGCATTCCGTATGTGTCTCGCCTCCGCATCATCGCGGAGTGCTTCGTGCCTCTTTTTCAGGCACCGGCGGCACAGAGCGCCGGACGGATAGATCCTACCGCGCGGCCCGCCGCCGGTCGTCGCGGCGCCGTCTCCTGCGCGTAACACCGCCGAAACGGCGACAGGGAAACATGCGGTCATGGAATCGCTGTTCGACGGATACACGACGCGCCGATCGCCCCGGCGGCCGGGGGCCTCGCCCTGGGACGAGATGTTCGCGGCGGAGGCCCGGCCGGACGGCGCGGACGTGCGGGCGCCGTATCAGGACATGTATCCCGCCCTCGCCGGTATGGACGATGCGGAGCTGCGGGCGCGCACGGATGCCCTCGCCAGCTCGTATCTCGCGCAGGGCGTCACCTTCGACTTCGCGGGGGAGGAGCGTCCGTTCCCTCTCGACGTCGTGCCGCGGGTGATCGCCGCGGATGACTGGCGCTACGTCGAGTCCGGGGTGACTCAGCGGGTGCGGGCGCTGGAGGCGTTCCTCGCCGATGTGTACGGCCCGCAGCTCGCGGTGCAGGACGGCGTCATCCCGGCATCGCTGATCAGCTCCTCGTCGCACTTCCACCGTCAGGCGGCGGGGATCGTCGGTGCCAACGGCGTGCGCATCCATGTCGCCGGGATCGACGTGATCCGCGATGAGGCCGGCTCGTGGCGAGTGCTCGAGGACAACGTGCGCGTCCCCAGCGGAGTGAGCTACGTGCTCGCCAATCGCCGGGTGATGGCGCAGACCCTGCCCGAATTGTTCACGAGCCTGCGGGTGCGACCGGTCGTCGACTATCCCGGCCGCCTGCTCCAGGCGCTGCGGGCGGCCGCGCCGATCGGAGTCGACGACCCGACGGTCGTGGTGCTGACGCCCGGCGTGCACAACTCTGCGTACTACGAGCACACGCTGCTGGCCCGCATGATGGGCATCGAGCTCGTCGAAGGTCGCGATCTGTTCTGCTCGGGCGGACGCGTGTGGATGCACACGACCGCGGGGCCCACCCGCGTCGACGTCATCTACCGCAGGGTCGACGACGAGTTCCTGGATCCCCAGCAGTTCCGCCCCGATTCGGTGCTCGGAGCGCCCGGGCTGATGCTCGCCGCGCGGCTCGGCACCGTCACCCTCGCGAACGCGGTGGGCAACGGCGTCGCCGACGACAAGCTCGTGTACACCTATGTGCCCGACCTGATCCGGTACTACCTGGGGGAGGAGCCGGTGCTGCCGAACGTCGACACCTGGAGGCTCGAAGAGCCGGATGCGCTCGAGGAGGTGCTCGACAGGCTCGACGAGCTGGTGGTGAAGCCGGTCGACGGGTCGGGCGGCAAGGGGCTGGTCGTGGGACCCGACGCGTCACGGGAGACGCTGGAGGAGCTGAAGAAGACGCTGCTGGCGGATCCGCGCGGCTGGATCGCGCAGCCGGTGGTGCAGCTGTCGACGATCCCCACCCTGGTCGAAGACGGCTTCCGGCCACGACACGTCGACCTTCGACCGTTCGCGGTGAACGACGGGCAGGACATCTGGGTGCTGCCGGGCGGCCTCACCCGCGTCGCCCTTCCGGAGGGCCAGCTGGTGGTGAACTCCAGTCAGGGCGGGGGATCGAAGGACACGTGGGTGCTCGATCCGTCTCTCTTCACCGGGCAGACGGCGACCGTGCCGGGGGAGCCCGACCCCGCGGCGGCGGAGGTGTCGCTCGCCACCGGCGCGATCCCGATCGTCGCCTCACCTCGCGAAGAGGCGAGTCCGCCCTTCCTCTCGTCGCCGCAGGACGAGGACCTCGAGCTGCGCCATCACCAGCAGCAGCAGCAGCAGCAACAGCAACAGCAACAGCAGCAGGGTGGTGCGGCATGCTGAGCCGCATCGCCGAGGCGCTGTTCTGGATCGGTCGTTACGTGGAGCGCGCCGACGGGACCGCGCGCATTCTCGACGTGCATCTGCAGCTGCTCCTCGAGGATCCGTGGGTCGAGGAGGACACCGCGTGTCGAGCGCTCCTCTCCGTGATGGGCACGACCGCGGATCCCCAGGCGGTGCTCAGTCGCGATGACGTGGTGCGGCTGCTGGCCCTCGACCGCGAGCACTCCGCGTCGATCGCCCATTCGATCGCCTCCGCGCGTGAGAACGCGCGGCGTGCGAGGGAGATCATCTCGACCGACCTGTGGGAGACCCTCAACGAGTCGAATGCGCGGATGCCGCGCCGGATCGCCTCTGACAAGACGCACCCGTTCTTCCGGTGGGTGCGAGATCGATCGGCGCTCGCCTTCGGGGTCGTGGATTCGTCGATGAGCCGCGACGAGGCATGGCATTTCTTCGTGCTCGGCCGCTCGATCGAGCGGGCGGACATGACAGCGCGTCTGCTCGCCACGCGGTCGCTGACCGAGGCCGGGGGGCCGAGCTGGACGACGCTGCTGCGCAGCTGCGGGGCGTACGAGGCGCACCTGCGCAGCCACCGCGCGGTACCGACCGGGGCATCGGCGGTGGAGTTCCTGCTCGTCGATCGGCTGTTCCCGCGGTCGGTGCTCTCCAGCATCCTGCAAGCGGAGGACTGTCTGCGCGGCATCGACCCGTCCGGAGCCTTCGGCACCCCCGACCGCGCGCACCGCGTGCTCGGGCGCCTGCGATCGGAGCTGGAGTACCGGCCGATCGGCGACACCGTGCACCGGCTGTCGGAGAGCATGGAGGAGGTCCAGGTGGGCATGTCCGTGGCGAGTGACGCGATCAGGGAGCGGTATTTCCCCTCGATCGCGATGCCGGTGTGGATCGGAGAGGCGCTGTGAGCCGACTGAGGATCGTGCACCGTACCGGATTCCGCTACGGACAGCCGGCGACGGCGTCGTACAACGAGGCGAGGATGCTGCCGCACTCGCGCGACGGGCAGTTCGTGCTGCAGGCCACGCTCGACATCTCACCCACCGCCACCCAGCATTCGTACACCGACTACTGGGACACCCGGGTCTCGACGTTCGAGGTGCTGACCCCGCACCAGATGCTCTCGGTCACGGCGACGAGCGTGGTCGATGTGCGTCCGGCCCTGCCTGTCGCTCCCGGCATCGACTGGGAAGAACTCGCGCTGCGGATCCCGCAGTCCCTGGGTCTCGCGGAGTGCGTGATGCAGACGCCGGCGACCGCTCCCGATGACGAGATGCACGAGCTGGCGCTGCGCATCGAAGCCGAGGGCGGCGGGGTCGATGAGACCGCCCTCGAGATCTGCCGCACGGTCGGCGAGGCGATGGAGTACCGCAGCGGAGTCACGGGAGTGAGCTCGACCGCACGCGATGCGTGGCCTGCGCGGTCGGGCGTCTGCCAGGACATCGCCCACGTCGCTCTCGGAGTGCTGCGTGCTGCCGGCATCCCCGCGCGTTACGTGTCGGGATACCTGCACCCCGACCCGACCGCGGCGATAGGCGAGCCGGTCACAGGGGAGTCCCACGCGTGGGTGGAGTGGTACTCGGGCGAGTGGCGCGGGTACGACCCGACGAATCTGGTCGAGGTCGGAGAATCGCACGTCTACGTCGGTCATGGCCGCGATTACGCCGATGTCGCTCCGCTGCGCGGCGTGTACGCGGGATCCAGCGGATCCGAGCTGTTCGTGTCGGTCGAGGTCACCAGGCTCGGGTGAACGCGAGCGCCCGGCCGGTGGGGAAGAATGAGACGATGACGGATGCTTCGATCGAGCGCGAGACGCTCACCTGGGACGGCTTCGGAACCGCGACGCGAGACCTCGCGCGACGCATCCTCGACAGCGGCTTCGCGCCCGAGGTGGTCGTCGCGATCGCGCGCGGCGGGCTGCTCCCCGCCGGGGCGATCGCGTACGGCCTCGGTGCGAAGAACTGCGGCGCGATCAACGTCGAGTTCTACACCGGCATCGGCACCGTGCTCGATGCCCCCGAGGTGCTGCCGCCCGAACTCGACATGGCGTATCTCGACGGCCGACGCGTGCTGCTCGTCGACGATGTCGCCGACTCGGGGCGCACACTCGCCCTGGCCGTGCAGCTGCTGACCGACAAGGGCGCCGATGTCCGCTCGGTGACGATCTACACGAAGCCGTCGACGATCATCCAGCCCGATTACGCCTGGAAGGACACCGACCTGTGGATCGACTTCCCGTGGTCGTTCCAGGGCACGGTGCGTGAAGAAGACCTCGGACTCACCCCTTCCGCCTGACGTCCCCCTTCCGCCTGACGTCCCCCTTTCGCCTGACGTCCCCGTTTCGCCTGACGCACCCGGTTCGACGGCTCTGCCCGTCAGCGGCATCCGCGGACGTCTCAGCCGCGCATCAATGCGCGCAGCGTCTGGATCGTGTCTGACTCTGCCGGGGTCTTGTCGGGTCGATAGCCCTTGACCCGGGCGAAGCGCAGCGCGATGCCGCCGGGGTAGCGCGGCGAGCGCTGTACGCCGTCGATCGCGATCTCGACCACGAACTCCGGTCGCAGGAACACCGTGCTCTGGGTCCGTCTCGTCTCGAGCGGCGGGAACTGCTCGGTCTGCCAGCGCAGCAGCTCGTCGGTCAGCCCCTTGAACGTCTTGCCCACCATCACGAACTCGCCGGGTTCTCCGAACTCTCCCGTCGGGTCGAGGGCGCCCAGATGCAGATTCGACAGCCACCCGCTCCGGCGGCCCGAACCCCATTCGGCCGCCAGCACGACGAGGTCGTAGGTCAGTACCGGTTTGACCTTGACCCAGGATCTACCACGACGCCCCGCGGCGTACGGTGCATCGAGCCCTTTGACCACCACGCCCTCATGCCCGGCGGTCAGAGCCTCGCGGGAGAGCTGCTCTGCGGCGTCGGGATCGTCGGTGACGATGCCGGGCATGCGCCACTCGCCGACGACCCGTTCGAGTTCGTGCAGCCGCGTCGACAGCGGCTCGTCGAGGAGGTCGCGTCCGTCGACGTGCAGGATGTCGAAGAACCACGGTCGCAGCACGAGCTCGCGCGCGACGTCGGCCCCGAACCGCGACATGGTCTCCTGGAACGGCCGCGGGCCTCCGTCTTCGTCGAGCGACAGGGTCTCCCCGTCGAGGATCAGGTCGTGAGCGGGCAGAGCCCGCACGATCTCGACGATCTCGGGCACGCGGTGGGTGATGTCGGCGAGGCTGCGGGTATAGACGCCGACCTCGTCGCCGTGCCGGTGCACCTGGATGCGGGCGCCGTCGAGCTTGTACTCGACCGATGCCCTGCCGGTGACCTCCAGCGCCGCCGTCGGCGTCGCGGCGGTCGAGGCGAGCATCGGCAGCACCGGGCGGCCGACCTCGAGGCCCACCGCATCGAGCTCGGCGGCCGTGCCGCTGAGCGCGAGCCGTGCGGTGACGCCGAGGTCGCCCGACAGCATCGCGGCGCGACGCACGGATGCGGCGGGTCGCTCCGAGGCCTTGGCGATCGCGTCGAGCAGCACTCCGCCGAGCGCGCCGGTGCGCAGCTCGCCCCGCATCGACCGACTCAGGAAATCCCATTCGGGGGCCGTCGCTCGTGCGGCGAGAGCTGTCAGTGCGGCGCTTCGGGCCGCGGTCGACCCTGAACCGGACGTGTGGGCCAGAGTGTCGAGAGCGTCGTCGACGTCGGTGATCGTCAGCGTCGCGTCCGCGGCGTTCGTGACGTCGAGAGCGGACATGCCCCGCCACCCGACGCCCAGACGCCCCTGACGGGGTGCGGCGAGCAGGAGTCCGGTGAGTGCCGGCAGTTCGTCGGCGTCGGCATGGGCGAGCAGCTGCGACAGTGCGTCGATCTTCGCGAGTCGTGACGACGTCGCGGCGACGGCTTCGGCGGTGGAGACGAGCTCCGAGAGCATCATGGATGCAGTCTCGCACCGGCATCCGACATCACCGACGCCCTTGCCGTCGCGGGCACCCAGGCGCTAGGCGGCCGAGGTCCCGCCCGCGTCTCAGCGGCCCTTGAACACCGGGATGCGCTTCTCCTGGAACGCGGCGAACCCCTCGCGGTAGTCTTCCGTGTCGCAGAGCGCAGCCTGCGCCGTGTTCTCGGCATCGATCGAATCCCACAGCGCCAGGCGCTCGTCGCGGATCCGCGCGACGAGCCGCTTGCTGGCGAGGAACGCGGCCGTGGCACCGCGCGCAGCCGTCGTCGCGGCGAGGGCGGTGGTGTCGACGACCTCGTCGTCGGGCACGACCCGCGAGAAGAGTCCGGCCGTCACCGCCTCCGCGCCGCTCATCAGCCGCCCGGTGTAGATGAGGTCGAGGGTCCGGTGCGCGCCGAGTCGCTCGACGAAGAGCGCGTGCCCTCCCGAGTCCAGCGTGGCGCCCAGGGCGGCGAAGGGCGACCCGATCTTCGCCGACTCCGCGACGTAGACGACGTCGGTGGCGATCAGCAGCCCGAGCCCGACGCCGAGGCAGGCGCCGTGCGCGACAGCGAAGGTCGGCGCGGGAAAGCGCGACATCTTCTGCAGCAGGGGCGTGACGAGCCCTCCGAGGTAGCCGATCACGTCGTCGTCGCGCGGGTCGACCTGAGAGATGTCCCGGCCGGCGCAGAACGCCCTGCCTTCGCCGCGCAGGACCAGAGCGCGCACGCCCGCGGCCTCCGCCTCGTCGTACGCATGCCCGAGGTCGCGGATCGCCTGCTCGTCGAGCGCGTTCAGCTTCGCGGGAGCGTTCAGCACGACGGTGGCCGTGTCGTCCGCGATGGTGAGATCGATCATCGGATGCTCCTCATACGTCGTAGTCGACGACGATGCGGTCGCTCGTCGGGTGCGACTGGCAGGTCAGCACGTAGCCGCGTTCGATCTCGTCCGGCTCGAGCGCGTAGTTCTCGGTCATCGTCACACTGCCCTCGACGACCCGCGCGCGGCACGTGCCGCAGACGCCTCCGGCGCAGGCGAACGGCGCGTCGGGGCGCACGCGCAGTGCCGCGTTGAGCACGGACTCGTGAGCGTCGACCGGGCTCTGCACGGTCGACGAGACGCCGTCGAGGGTCACCTCGATGCGAATCGTCCTCTCGCCGGCGCGCACCTCGACCGGTCGCGCCGCACGCACCGGCTCATCGCCCGTCGTGAAGAGCTCGAAACGGATGTGCTCGCGCGGCACGCCCACATCGGCGAACACCTCGCGGCACAGGTCGACGAGCGAGAGCGGGCCGCAGAGGAACCATTCGTCGACATCGGTCGGGTCGATCAGCACGCGCAGTATCGTGCGCAGCTTCTCCTCGTCGATGCGTCCGGACAGCACCGGCGCGGTGCGCTGCTCGCGCGAGAGCACGTGGTGCAGGGTCAGCCGTGTCGGGTAGCGGTCCTTCAGGTCGGCCAGGTCTTCGAGGAACATCACGTCGAGCGTCGAGCGATTCGTGTACAGCAGCGTGAAGCGCGATGTCTCCGAGCGGGTCAGCACGGTGTGCGCGAGCGCCATCAGCGGCGTGATGCCCGAGCCTGCGGCGATGCCGACGACATGGCGCTGATCGAGGTCGTCGAGGCCGGAGGTGAAGGTGCCCTGCGGGCTCATCACGTCGATCTCGAACCCCGGATGCAATCCCGTCTGCGCCCAGGTGGAGAACAGCCCGCCCTCGTCGCGCTTCACCGCGACGCTGAGGCGCGTCGGCACGCCCGCGGCGATCTGCTCCGCCGTGCGGTGCTCGGGCGCGCGGCACAGCGAATAGGACCTGCGCACCTCGGCGCCCTCGAGGGTGGTGCGCAGCGCCACGTACTGGCCGGGCAGGTGATCGTATTCGTCGGCCAGCTCGGCTGGGACGGTGAAGGTGACCTCGACCGCGTCGTCGGTGAGCGGGCGCACCTCCTCGACGGACAGCGTGTGGAAACGGGCCCGCTTCCTCGTCGTCGTTGCGGCGCGAGGCGGGACGGATGCGGGTGCCACCGCACCGGACGGAGCGAACAGCGACATCAGTGCACCTTGAAATGGTCGAAGGGCTCGAGACAGGCGCGGCATTCGAACAGCGCCTTGCAGGAGGTGGATCCGAAGCGCGACACCTCGCGGGTGTCCAGCGAGCCGCAGCGCGGGCATCGCACGCTGATCGCCAGCCGGATCGGGCCGGAGGAGATCGCCGCCCGTCCGCTCGGGGGAGCGATGCCGTACTGCGACAGCTTGCGCTTGCCGGCCTCCGACATCCAGTCCGTCGTCCAGGCGGGGGAGAGGACGAGGCGCACCTCGACGTTCTCGTAGCCGGCCGCGGTCAGGGCGAGGATGACGTCGTCGCGGATCGTGTCCATCGCGGGGCATCCGCTGTAGGTCGGGGTGATGTCCACCACGACGGTGTCGCCCCGCAGCATGACCGCCCGCAGCACGCCGAGGTCCTCGATCGTGAGCACCGGCACCTCCGGATCGGCCACGGACGCGGCGATCCGCCAGGCAGCGGCGTGGGACTCGGTCTGCACAGTGCCGGTCACCATGATGCTCCCGGGTGCCGTCGCGCGAGCACCTGCATCTCGGCGAGCAGATGTCCGAGCGGCGTCGCGTGGTGGCCGCGCCGCCCACCCGCCGAGGATGCGGCGACGGCGGGCGTCGTCAGCTCCGCATCCGCGAAGACCGTGTCGACGGCCGCGTCGAAACCGGGGCGGAGCGTCGAGGGCCGCACGGCGACGTCGCCGAGGCGTTCGATCAGGGGTTCGTCGCGGAAGAGCTCGTCGACGTACGGCCAGACATCGCCGAGCGCGCGGATGATCCGCCGCCTCGATTCGTCTGTGCCGCCGGCCAGACGCAGCACCCACTGCACGGCGTGGTCTCTGTGGTAGTCGACCTCTTTGAGCGACTTCTCGGCGATCGCCGCGAACGTCCGATCGGTGCTCGCCCGCAGAGCCGCGTAGAGCTCGAACATGTAGGTCGACGCGACGAACTGGCGCGCGATCGTCTGCGCGAAGTCGCCGTTGGGCTGCTCGACGATCCAGGCGCTGCGGAACTCCGGCTCGTCACGCAGGTAGGCGAGATCGTCTTCGGAGCGTCCGTCGTAGGAGCCGGCGAAGTGCAGGAAGGAGCGGGCGTGGCCCAGCAGATCGAGCGCGATGTTGCCGAGGGCGACGTCCTCCTCGAGCTCGGGGGCGCGGGCGATCCACTCGCCGAGCTGCTGCGAGAGGATGAGCGCGTCATCGCCGAGCCACAGCGCGTACTCGGCGATGTCGGCGGATGCGGCGGCGGCCCCGGTTCCGGTGAGCTCGTCGCTCAGTCGCAGTTCGTCGACCGAGACGTCGCCGTGCAGGCCCGCATCCTCGATGGGCCCCTGAGCCTGTCGAAGGGTCACAGGTGCGGCACCCCCTCGGACGCCGTGTAGTACACGGCGTGCCGGTAGTTCTTGCCCGCGGGGCTCTCGAAGTACGCGCCCTTGGCATCGGGGTCGCTCGTCGTGATCGCCTCGGCCGGAACGGCCCAGATCGAGACGCCCTCGCCGCGACGGGTGTAGAGGTCGCGGGCGTTGCGGATCGCCAGGTCGGCATCCGGGGCATGCAGCGATCCGACATGCACGTGGCTCAGGCCGCGGTTCGCGCGCACGAAGACCTCCCAGAGGGGCCAGGGCTCGCGCTCGTCTGCTCCGGGCGTCGCCATCACGCCACGTCTCCGACCGGTGTCTGAGCCCTGCGAAGGGCCTGCTTGCGGGCGTATTCGGCGGCGGCCTCGCGCACCCACGCGCCCTCTTCGTGCGCCGTGCGGCGGCGCTCGAGACGCTCGGCGTTGCAGGGCCCGTTGCCGCGGAGCACCTCGAAGAACTCGTCCCAGTCGATCTCGCCGATCACGTACTGCCCGGTCTCCTCGTCGAGGCGCAGGTCGGGATCGGGCAGGGTGACGCCGAGGATCTCGGCCTGCGGCACGAGCATCCCGACGAAGCGCTGGCGCAGCTCGTCGTTGGTGAAGCGCTTGATCTTCCACTTCATGGACTGCGCGGAGTTCGGGGACTGGTCATCCGGCGGGCCGAACATCGCCAGACTCGGCCAGTACCAGCGGTTCACGGCATCCTGTGCCATCTGCTTCTGCTCGTCGGTGCCCTGCATGAGCGAGAGCAGGATCTCGAACCCCTGGCGCTGGTGGAACGACTCCTCCTTGCAGACGCGCACCATCGCGCGGCCGTACGGGCCGTACGAGGCGCGGCACAGCGGCACCTGGTTCACGATCGCCGCGCCGTCGACGAGCCATCCGATCGCGCCCATGTCGGCCCACGTCGGGGTGGGGTAGTTGAAGATCGACGAGTACTTGGCCTTGCCGCTGATGAGCTGGTCCATCATCTCGTCGCGGGTGATGCCGAGAGTCTGTGCGGCGGAGTAGAGGTAGAGCCCGTGGCCGGCTTCGTCCTGCACCTTGGCCATCAGGATCGCCTTGCGCTTGAGGCTCGGGGCGCGGGTGATCCAGTTGCCCTCCGGCTGCATGCCGATGATCTCGGAGTGCGCGTGCTGCGAGATCTGTCGGATCAGCGTCTTGCGGTACGCCTCGGGCATCCAGTCGCGGGGTTCGATCCGCTGCTCGTTCGCGATGAGATCGTCGAACAGGCGCTCCTCATCGGAGAGCCGGTCGTCGGCGGACTCGCCTCTGATGAGGGAGAGATCTGCGGGGCTTGTCATCATCGACTCCTCGGTAGCGACCTGCTTTACTGACCGGTCGTTAGGTAATTCTGACACGACGGTCGTCGGTACGCAAGGCGGGGCGCTCAGCGGGAGCGCGAGATGAGGTCGAGGAGCGCGCGGCCGTAGGCCTCGGACGGGTCCGGATGCTCGAATCGCAGGGTCGAGCCCGCGATCTCGACCTCGACGACGAAGGCATCGGAGAGGCGCGTCAGCGAGCGGAACGTGCCGCGCAGGAGTTCGCGCAGCTGGTCCTCCCGCGGCAGCCAGACGGCGTCCGCCAGGGTGACCGCGTCGAGGGCCCACTCCGTCGTGCCGTTGAACGCGAGGTCGGTTCCGCTGGGCGTCTGGCGGGCCTCGATCGTCATCCCGCTGACCGTGAACACGTCGGCCTCGGCTTCGAGTTCCACGTCGTCCGGGAGGTCGAGCTGAAAGCGATCGCCCTCTTCGGGGTGCCACACGAGACCGGCGTCGCGCAGGGATACGGCCAGTTCTCGGGTGATCATCTCTCCACGCTAGACGACGCAGCCGGGGCCGGGCGCGGACAGGGCTGTGGACGGAGGGGCCGGGGTGTCGGTGGGGTCGGGCAGAGTGGAGGCATGACTTCCTCCGCACCCGTCGACACCCGCGGCGCCGCTCTCGGCGCGCTGCGCGAGCTCGTCGGCCGCCCCGACGCCGACTTCCACGATGGTCAGTACGAGGCGATCGAGGCGCTCGTCGAGGGCCGGCGTCGTGCTCTCGTGGTGCAGCGCACCGGGTGGGGAAAGTCTGCGGTGTACTTCGTCGCGACGCTGCTGCTGCGGCGTCAGGGTGCGGGGCCGACCGTGCTCGTCTCGCCGCTGCTCGCTCTGATGCGCGACCAGATCGCTGCGGCCGAGCGGGCGGGGGTGCGCGCGGTCGCGATCAACTCGACCAATGCGCACGAGTGGTCCGAGGCGATGCAGCAGCTCGACCGCGACGAGGTCGACGTGCTGCTGGTGTCGCCCGAGCGACTCAACAACCCGGCGTTCCGTGAGCAGCAGCTGCCCGCTCTCGTGCGGCGGATCGGCATGCTGGTCGTCGATGAGGCGCACTGCATCAGCGATTGGGGGCATGACTTCCGCCCCGACTATCGGCGACTGCGCGATCTGATCGAGCAGATGCCCGTCGCGGTGCCCGTTCTCGCGACGACGGCCACGGCCAACAGCCGGGTCGTCGCCGATGTCGCCGAGCAGCTCGGCACGGGCGCAGGGCAGGAATCCGGCGATGGCCCCGAGGTGCTCACGATCAGAGGCCCGCTGGCCCGCACCTCGCTGCGTCTCGGGGTGCTGCGCCTGCGCGATTCGGCGAGCCGCCTCGCCTGGCTGCTGAGCCACATCGACGATCTGCCAGGCTCGGGCATCATCTACACGCTGACGGTCGCCGCGGCCGTCGACACCGCGCGGCTGCTGCGCGAGCACGGGCACGAGGTGCGCGCCTACACGGGCCAGACCGACACCGACGAGCGCGCGGAATCCGAGGCGATGCTGAAGCGCAACGAGGTCAAGGCTCTCGTCGCGACGAGCGCTCTCGGCATGGGCTTCGACAAGCCCGACCTCGGCTTCGTGCTGCACCTCGGCGCCCCCTCGTCACCGGTCGCGTACTACCAGCAGGTCGGTCGTGCGGGCCGCGCGAGCGAGAGCGCCGACGTCCTGCTGCTGCCCGGCGTCGAAGATCGCGACATCTGGCACTACTTCGCGACGGCGTCGATGCCCGACCGCGAGCGGGCGGAGCGCGTGATCGGCGTGCTCGGCGATCAGCCGATCTCGACGCCGGCGCTCGAGGCGATGGTCGACATCCGCCGCACGCCGCTCGAGCTGCTGCTCAAGGTGCTCGACGTCGACGGAGCGGTGCGACGAGTGCAGGGCGGATGGATCGCGACCGGGCAGCCGTGGGCGTACGACGCCGAGCGCTATGAACGCATCGCGGCCGAACGTCGTGCCGAGCAGCAGCACATGATCGACTACGAGCAGACCGACGGATGCCGGATGGAGTTCCTCCAGAGATCCCTCGATGACGACACCGCCGCGCCCTGCGGTCGGTGCGACAACTGCGCGGGGGTGTGGTTCCCGAGCGAGATCGGCGAGTCCGCGACCACGCAGGCGGCGCACTCGCTCGACAGGGTCGGCGTGCCGGTCGAACCGCGTCGCGCCTGGCCGACCGGGGCCGATCGGCTCGACGTCCCCGTCAAGGGACGCATCTCCGCCGATGAGCAGGCGGGGGAGGGGCGTGCCCTCGCACGTCTGACCGACCTCGGCTGGGGTGGCACGCTGCGGGAGCTCTTCGCGGCGGGAGCCGCCGATGCTCCCGTCACCCCGCAGGTTCTCGGCGGATGCGTGCGGGTTCTCACCGAGTGGGGGTGGGCGCAACGCCCCGTGGCGGTGGTCGCGATGCCCTCACGGTCGCACCCGCTGCTCGTGGACTCGCTCGCCCGGGGGATCGCCGAGATCGGCCGCCTTTCCTATCTCGGCGCGCTCGATCCGGTGAACGGCGGACCGACCGGGCAGCCCGGCGGCAACAGCGTCTTCCGTCTCGCCGGTCTGTGGAACAGGTTCAGCGCGCAGGGTCTCGACATCCCCGAGGGTCCGGTCCTGCTCGTCGACGACCTGGCCGACAGTCGGTGGACTCTGACCATCGCCGCCCGCACGCTCCGTCAGGCCGGTGCCACGGAGGTGCTTCCGTTCGTCCTCGCGCTCCGCGGCTGATCGCCTCTACGCGATATCGCGTAGAGGCGATCCTTCCTCAGCGCAGGTCGTACACGCGCTTGTACTTGCCCTCGCTCCGGGGGAGCGTGCCCGGCTCCTCCACCTCGACGTCGACGCTGGTGCCGATATGCATCTTGATCCGGTGGGTGAGCACCGCCGCGGCAGCCTCGCACTCCTCGGCACTCAACGACGGGTGCCGCTCGATGCGCACCGTCATCGTGTCGAGCTGACCGACACGATGCAGCTCGAGCACGAAGTGCGGCGTCAGGGTCTCGATGCCCATCACGAGTTCTTCGATCTGCGTGGGGAAGAGGTTCACGCCGCGCAGGATGATCATGTCGTCGTTGCGCCCGGTGATCTTCTCCATGCGCCGGAGCGCCGGGTAGGTCGTGCCCGGGAGAAGCCGTGTGAGATCCCGCGTCCGGTATCGGATGACGGGGAACGCCTCCTTGGTGAGCGAGGTGAAGACCAGCTCGCCGAGTTCACCGTCCGCCAGCCGCCCGCCGGTGTCGCCGTCGATGATCTCGGGCAGGAAGTGGTCCTCCCAGATGTGCGGGCCGTCTTTCGTGAGTACGCTCTCGCTCGCGACACCCGGGCCCATCACCTCGCTGAGACCGTAGATGTCGACCGCGTCGATGTTCAACCGTCGCTCGATCTCTCGCCGCATCTCGTTCGTCCAGGGCTCTGCGCCGAGCACCGCCACCCGCAACGACGTCGTCGTCGGGTCGATCCCGGCCGCCTCCATCGCATCAGCGATCGTGAGCAGGTAGCTGGGGGTGCAGAGGATCGCGTCCGGTTCGAAATCGGTGATCAGCTGCACCTGCCGCGCTGTCTGTCCTCCCGATACGGGGATCGCCGTGGCGCCGAGCCGTTCGATGCCGGCGTGTGCCCCGAGTCCTCCGGTGAAGAGCCCGTAGCCGTAGGCGTTGTGGACTTTCATCCCCGCCCGGATACCGGCGGCGTGCAGCGACCTCGCGACCAGGTCGCCCCAGCGGTCGAGGTCGCCCTCGGTGTAGCCGACCACGGTCGGACGCCCCGTCGTGCCGGACGACGCATGGACGCGCCGCACCTCGGGCAGGGGCACGGCGAACATGCCGAACGGGTAGCTCTCGCGCAGGTCCGCCTTGGTGGTGAAGGGCAGCTTCTGCACGTCGTCGAGCGTGCGGATGTCGTCGGGGTGCACACCGTGCTCGGCGAACGTGCGGCGGTACACGGGCACGTTCTCGTACGCGTGGTGCACGGTCCACTGCAGGCGTTCCAGCTGCAGACGGGCGAGCGCCTCGGGTTCATGCAGCTCCGGTTCGGTGCCGATCTCGCTGCGCTGCTCGATCTCGGTGCGGTACTCGGTCATCGTCGACTCCTTCGTCGCAGGGGGATTCTCCGCACGATCGCGGATCATGGGGTGCACGCCGACTCACGCCGTCTGCGACCGGTTCGTCGTCAGTGAGCGACCGCGCACCTCGGCGACCACGTCACCCGAGTCGTCGGTGACGGTGACGTCGTAGAGCCCGTTCCGGCCGCTCACGACCCGGCGCACCGCTCGTGCGGTCAGGCGCTGGCCCGCGGTCGTCGACTTCAGGAAGGTGATGTCGGCGCCACCGGCGACGGTGACCCGCTCATCCTCGTTGCAGGCGATCGCGAAGGCGGTGTCGGCGAGAGTGAACACCAGACCACCGTGGGTGATCGCGAAGCCGTTGAGCATGTCGTCGCGCACCGTCATCGACACGATCGCCTCTCCCGGTACGTCGAGCTCGATGACCATGCCGAGCATCGCCGAGGCGGCATCGCGCTGCATCATGGGCCTCATGCTGCAGCGACCTCGGCGGTGTCGTCCTTCTCGACGAGGGTCAGGACGTCGTAGGTCGCGACGAGCTCGTCGCTCTGGTTGCGGATCACGGCATCCCAGCGCACCTCGCCGTACCCGTCGGTCTCGCGGGGCGTGATCTGCTTGGCGGTGAGCTCGACGCGGATCGTGTCGCCGGGGGAGACGGGGGTGATGAACCGCAGGTTCTCGAGCCCGTAGTTGGCGAGCACGGGGCCGGGCTCCGGGTCGACGAACAGTCCGGCGGCCCACGAGACGAGCAGGTAGCCGTGGGCGACCCGACCGGGGAAGAACGGGTTGGCGGCGGCGGCCGCCTCATCCATGTGCGCGTAGAACGTGTCGCCGGTGAAGTGCGCGAAGGTCTCGATGTCGGCGAGCGTCACCTCGCGCGACGCGGACACGATCTGATCGCCGATGCGGAGCTCTGCGAGCGACTTGCGGAACGGATGCCGGCCGTCGCTGCGCGCGGCGGCTCCCGCGTGCCACACGCCGGTCAGCGCGGTGAGCATGTCGGGCGATCCCTGCACGGCGGTGCGCTGCATGTGGTGGAGCACCGCACGGATGCCGCCGAGCTCCTCGCCGCCGCCGGCCCGGCCGGGACCGCCGTGCACGAGGTTCGGCAGCGGGGATCCGTGACCGGTCGACGATCGGGCGTCATCGCGGTCGAGAAGCAGCATCCGGCCGTTGAAGGGCGCGATGCGCGCGGCCAGCTCCACAGCCTGCACGGGGTCGTGGGTCGCGATGCTCGTGACGAGCGAGCCCCCGCCCCGCGCGACGAGCGCTGCCGCGTCGGCGGTGGTGTCGTACGTGAGCAGCGACGAGACCGGGCCGAAGGCCTCGATCGAATGCGCGGCGTCGGACTGCGCGTCGTCGAAGCGCAGCAGCATCGGCGCGACGAACGCTCCGTCGGGGGAGGGTCCTGTCGAGCCGTCGGCGAGGCGCACCTCGGGGTCGTCCGTCGTGCCGACGACGATCCGGCCGCCGGCCGCCTGCAGTCTGCCGACCTGTCGCAGCACCTCGTCGCGCTGCGCGATCGAGGCGAGCGGGCCCATGGTGACGCCCTCGCTGCGCGGGTCGCCGAGCACGGTCTTCTCGGCGATGCGCGCCTGCACGGCGGCGATCACGGCATCCGCCGAGCCCGTCGGCACGATCGCGCGACGGATCGCCGTGCACTTCTGGCCGGACTTGCTCGTCATCTCGGTGACGAGCTGGCGCACATAGGCATCGAACTCGGGGGTGCCGTCGACGGCGTCGGTGCCGAGCACCGACGCGTTGATCGAGTCGGTCTCCGCGGTGAAGCGCACTCCTCCGGTCTGCACGACGGGGTGGGCCTTGAGGCTCTCCGCCGTCGACGCGCTGCCGGTGAATCCGACGATGTCCCCCAGCCGCAGGTTCTCGAACAGCTCGGGAACGCTTCCGCTGACGAGCTGGAGAGACCCTTCGGGCAGCAGTCCGGACTCGACGAGGATGCGCACCATCGCCTCCGCCAGGTATCCCGTCGGGGTGGCGGGCTTCACCAGGGTGGGCATTCCGGCGAGGAACGCCGGAGCGAACTTCTCGAGCGATCCCCACACGGGGAAGTTGAACGCATTGATCTGCACCGCGACGCCGGGCAGCGTCGTGTAGACGTGACGACCGAGGAAGGATCCGTCCTTCGAGAGCGGTTCGACCGGACCGTCGACGTGCACGCGGCTGTTCGGCAGCTCGCGTCGTCCTTTGCCGGAGTATGAGAACAGCACGCCGATGCCGCCGTCGATGTCGACCCAGGAGTCGCTCTTCGTGGCACCCGTGCGGGATGACAGTGCGTACAGCTCCTCCTTGCGTTCGGTGAGCGCCAGCGCGAACTGCTTCAGCAGCACGGCGCGCTGATGGAAGGTGAGCGCGCCGAGACTCCTCTGTCCCACCGAACGGGCGTGCTCCAGCGCCCCGGCGAGGTCGAGGCCGTCGGTGGAGACATGCGCGACGACGTCGCCGGTCGATGCGTCCCGCACCTCGGTGGACCGCTCAGGGGTCGACGGGGTCCACCACTCGCCCTGGACATAGCTCGGCAGATACTCGGTCATCTCTCCTCGTTCCATGCGTAGAACCCTTCGCCGCTCTTGCGGCCCAGCTTTCCTTCGGCGACCAGACGTCGCAGAAGATCCGGCGGAGCGAAACGCGCGCCGAGCGTGCGCTCCAACTCCTCGGCGATCCCCAGGCGCACATCGAGGCCGACCACGTCGGTCGTGCGCAGAGGGCCCATCGGATGCCGGTATCCGAGCGTCATCGCCGCGTCGATGTCGGCCGCCGAGGCGACTCCCTCGTCGAGCATCCTGATCGCTTCGAGGCCGAGCATCACGCCCAGTCGGGACGAGGCGAAGCCCGGCGAGTCGCTCACGACGATCGGTGTCTTGCCGAGAGCGCGCACCCATCCGGTCGCGCTGTCGACGATCGCCGTCTCGGTCCGGCTGCCGCGCACGATCTCGACGAGTGCCGATGCCGGCACGGGGTTGAAGAAATGCAGACCGAGAAAGCGCTCGGGGCGCCGTCGGTCTGCGGCCAGGTCGTCGATCGAGATCGACGAGGTGTTGCTCGCCAGCGTCGCGTGAGCGGGCATCGCGGCTTCGGCGCGGGCGAGAGCATCGTTCTTGAGGGCGCGCTCCTCGGGTACCGCCTCGACCGCGAGGTCGACCGCGGCGAACGCCGCGATGTCGGTACCGGTCGTGAGCCGGTCGGCGAGCTCTGCCGCATCCAGAGAGGAGTCGCGCTCGACGGATCGACGGATGCTGTCGCCGATGCGCGTCAGGGCGGCCTCGGCGCTCGCCGCGTCCCGCTCGACCACGCTCACGTGCGAACCCGCGAGCAGGAACGCATGCGCGATGCCGGCGCCCATGCGCCCGCCGCCCAGCACACCGACGTGTGCCGGTGCGACGTGGGCGCGCTTCGTCTCGCTCCGCTCGCTCAGCGGGCGGGTGGGGTCGGTCCGCTCGCTCGGCGGGCGGGTGGGGTCGGTGCGCTCGCTCGGCGGGCGGGTGGTCCCGCTCATCGGGTCTTCCTCTCGAGGAATGCGGTCATCCGGCGGTGCTTCTCGGGCGAGTCGAACAGCTCGGCCTGCAGCTCGAGTTCGATCGCCGGGTGCTGCGCTCGCGGCGTGCGCAGGGCCCGCTTCGTGAACCGGGTCGCCAGTGGGTCGTTCGCCGCGATGCGATCGACGATCCCGTGGGCTGCGGCGAGCAGCTCGTCGGCCGGATGCACCGACGAGACCAGGCCCCAGCGCAGTGCCTCCTCGGCGTCGAGCGCACGCCCGGTGAGCAGCAGCTCGCTGGCTCGCGCCTCGCCGACGATCTCGGGGAGGCGCCATGTCGCGCCGGCCGCCGCGATGATCCCGAGTCCGGTCTCGGGGTTGCCGATGCGGAGGGACGGCGTGGCGACGCGGATGTCTGCGGCGTAGGCGAGTTCTGCCCCGCCGCCGAGGGCGTAGCCGTCGATCGCGGCGACCACGGGCATCGGCAGCTCGTGGATGCGGATGAACACGGTCGCGTTGATGCCGCGCCTGGCGTCGTCGGCGGTGCGGTCGCGCAGCTGTGCGATGTCGGCGCCCGCAGCGAAGACACCGCCCGATCCCGCGAGGATCAGCGTGCGCGGAGCCTCTTCGAGCACCGCGCACAGCCCGTGCAGCGCGTCGACCGTCGCCTGATCGATGGCGTTGCGCTTCTCGGGGCGATCCAGCGTCGCGACGATCCGGTCGTCGTGCTCCTCGATGTGCAGAGTCATGTCAGGCGCTCGACGATCATGGCGGTGCCCTGCCCGACGCCCACGCACATCGTGGCGAGTCCGTAGCGGGCGTTCTCGCGCTCGAGTCGTCCGAGAAGCGTCACGATCAGTCGGGAACCGCTGGATCCGAGCGGATGGCCGAGCGCGATGGCGCCACCGTCGGCATTGACGATCGCGGGGTCGAGTCCCAGGCGGCGGATGCAGGCGAGGGACTGCGAGGCGAAGGCCTCGTTCAGCTCGACGGCGCCGAGGTCGTCCACGGTCAGACCCGCCTTGGCGAGCGCCTTCTGCGTGGCAGGCACCGGCCCCAGTCCCATGATCTCGGGAGCGAGGGCGGCTGTGGCCGATGCCACGATGCGCGCACGCGGGCGCAGTCCGTGGCTCTCGACGGCTTCGGCACTCGCCACGACGATCGCTGACGATCCGTCGTTCAGCGAGCTGGAGTTCCCTGCGGTGACGACCTCGCCGCCGGCGACGACCGCACGCAGCCGCGCGAGTGCGTCGAGGGTGGTGTCGCGTCGCGGTCCCTCGTCGGTGTCGACGAATCCGCGGCCCGTCTCGACGCCGACGATCTCGGCGGCGAAGCGCCCGGCGTCGATCGCGGCGATCGCCCGCTCGTGGCTCTGCAGAGCGAAAGCGTCGGCATCGGCCCGACTGATCGCATCGACGCGCGCGACCTCCTCCGCCGTCTCCGGCATCGAGAAGGTGGCCTTGTCGCGCTCGCTCAGCCGGGGGTTCGTGAAACGCCAGCCGATCGAGGTGTCGAACGCGGCACCGGGCCGTGCCCATGCCCGGTCGGGCTTCGCCTGCACCCAGGGCGCACGGGTCATGGATTCGACGCCGCCCGCGATGACGAGGTCGGCGTCTCCTGCGCGCACGGCATTCGCGGCGAGGGCGATGGCCGACATCCCCGAGGCGCAGAGGCGGTTGACGGTCAGGCCGGGGATCGAATCGGGAAGGCCCGCGAGCAGCACGGCCATGCGCGCCACGTTGCGGTTGTCCTCGCCCGCCTGGTTCGCGGCGCCGAGGATCACCTCGTCGATCTCCTCGACGGGAAGACCCGACCTGCGGGCGGTCTCACCCACCACCAGGGCTGCGAGGTCGTCGGGGCGGACGGACGCAAGGGCCCCTCCGTAGCGCCCGACGGGGGTGCGGACGCCATCGACGAGATAGGCCTCGGACATCATCATCCTCTCGATCACCCACGCTGGCGATAATTTCAGACCGATCGGTCAGGAATACGATCTCAGATCGGGAGGCGAATGGCAACTCCGCGGGAATGACAGACTTGGCGCATGTCGCAGCCCCGATCCGATGCACCCGCCCCCCGACGCGGCCGGCCCGGCTACGACCGCGAGCAGGTGCTCGCCGTCGCGGTCAAGGTGTTCAACGAGCAGGGCTACGACGCGACCAGCGTCGCCGACCTCAGCGCCACCCTGGGACTGACGAAATCGGCGCTCTATCACCACTTCGACTCCAAGTCGGCGATCCTCGAGCTCGCCCTGAACGACGCGCTCGACGCTCTCGAGGCCGTCGTGGATGACGCGACCGCCCGGCATCCGCTCGCCTCCGACCGTCTGCGATCGATCATCCGCGGGGCCGTGCGCGTGCTCACCGAGAAGCTGCCCTCGGTGACGCTGCTGCTGCGGGTGCGCGGCAACGGCGACGTCGAGACGGCCGCGCTGGTGCGCCGCCGCGCGTTCGACCAGAGGGTCACCGCGATCGTCTCCGAGGCCCAGGCCGAGGGGCTCATCCGCGATGACGTGGATGCCGCGGTCGCGACGAGGCTGATCTTCGGCATGATCAACTCGGTCGTGGAGTGGTATCGACCCGGTGGTCCCGTCGATCCCGACGAGCTGGGTGAGGACATCCTCCGAGTGAGCCTCGACGGACTGCAGTCGCGCTGAGAAGGGCGAGCGTCGAGGCGGCACCACGCGAGTCCGCCGTTCGCTAGGTTGAGCGGATGACACTTGCGCTGCGGCCGATGGTGCTCACCGACGCGGAGGTGTTGGCGTCGTGGGCGACGGATCCGGTGTTCTGCGCTCACTCCGGGTGGACCCAGCGATCGACCGCCGACGCGGCGGTGCCGTGGTGGCGTGCAGCGATTGCAAATCCGGATCCGATGTTGACGCGTCTCCTTGCTGTCCGTAGCGACGAGCCCGTCGGGCATGTCGATCTCCATGGAGATGCCGTCGGGCTGCGCGAGCTCGGGTTCCTCATCGGCCCTTCGCATCGATGGCGTCAAGGACTGGGATCGGAGGCAGCGGCTGCGGGCCTCGCCTACGGTTTCACCGTTCTGGGGCTCTCGCGGATCTGGGCGGAGGCCGTGGAAGCGAACGTCAGTTCGGTGCGAATTCTCCGAGGGCTCGGAATGCGAGAGACGGGCCTGGGCGGATCCGAAGCGTTCCTCGGCTCTCCCTCGCGATATCGACGCTTCAGTCTGTCGCGCGATGAATGGTCGCCGACGGCAGGAAAGTCCCCGGAGCCGGCCGACAGTCGACCTGCATAGTTCTCGGCGGCGGGACCGGGTGCGGACAGGTCATCACACCCCCCGCTCGCGAGTACTGTTGCGGGCGGTCTCGCGCAGGAGCATATTCGACAGTGACGAATACCTTTCCGATATCGCGAAAGTTCGCCGCCGCAGAGATCAAGGGAGATCGAACGATGAAGAAGCTCATCAACAACCCCGCCGATGTGCTGGCCGAATCGCTGCGGGGCGTCGCACTCGCGCATCCGGAGCTGTCCGTCGACCACGAGACCCAGGTGATCACGCGGGCGACGCCCAAGGCACAGGGCAAGGTGGCGGTGGTGTCCGGAGGCGGATCCGGGCATGAGCCGCTGCACGGCGGCTACGTCGGTGTCGGGATGCTCGATGCGGCCGTGGCAGGCGAGGTCTTCACCTCGCCCACCCCTGACCGCGTGCAGGCCGCGACCAAAGCGGTCGATCGGGGTGCCGGAGTGCTGCACATCGTGAAGAACTACACCGGCGACGTGCTGAACTTCGAGATGGCCGCGGAGCTCGCAGCGATGGAGGGCATCGACGTCGGCACCGTGATCGTCGACGATGACGTCGCCGTGCAGGACTCCCTCTACACGGCAGGGCGCCGTGGCGTGGGGCTCACCGTGCTGCTCGAGAAGCTCGTCGGCGCGGCGGCCGAAGAAGGCCAGGATCTCGCCGCGGTGGTCGAGCTCGCGCAGCGGATCGTCGGGCAGGGGCGCTCGATGGGTATGGCGCTCACGAGCTGCACCGTGCCCGCGGCGGGGAAGCCCACGTTCGATCTTCCGGACGACCAGATGGAGATCGGCATCGGCATCCACGGCGAGCCGGGCCGGCACCGGGAGCCCCTGGCTCCGGCGTCCGAGATCGCCCGCCAGCTCGTCGAGCCGATCCTGGCGGACCTCGACGCGGCCGGACCCGCGATCGTGATGCTCAACGGCATGGGCGGATCGCCCCTGATCGAGCTGTACCTCATGTACGGCGAAGTCGTGCCGCTGCTCGAGAAGGCGGGTGTGCAGATCGCCAGAAACCTGGTCGGCGACTACATCACCTCGCTCGACATGGCCGGATGCTCGCTCACCGTGCTCAAGGCCGATGACGAGCTGCTGCGATTGTGGGACGCTCCCGTGAACACCCCCGGCCTGCGGTGGGGCGTCTGATGGCGGCGCTCGGGACGGCGGAGCTGTCGGCATGGATCCACGGGTTCCGCGACGTGGTCGCCGAGAAGAGGGAGTGGCTCACCGAGCTCGACTCCGCGATCGGCGACGCCGACCACGGCGCGAACATGGCCAGGGGTATGGATACGGTCGTCGCGAAGCTCGACGCGGGCGTGCCCGACACGGTCGACGAGCTGCTCAAGACGGTGGGTATGACCCTCGTCAGCTCGGTCGGTGGCGCGAGCGGCCCGCTGTACGGCACCCTGTTCCTGCGCATGGGAATGGCCGCGGGGCCGGTGACCTCCCTCGACGTCGCGGCTCTGGCCGCCTCGCTGCGGGCCGGACTCGACGGGATCGTCGCTCGCGGCAAGGCCGAGGCGGGCGACAAGACGATGATCGACGCGATGGCCCCGGCGGTCGATGCCTTCGATGCCGAGGCCGCCGGCGGTGCGGATCTCGGTGCGGCCACGGCGGCGGCGGCGCGGGCCGCGGCATCCGGTCGCGACGCCACCGAGCCCCTCGTCGCCCGCAAGGGACGCGCGAGCTACCTGGGCGAGCGCAGCGCCGGTCACCTCGACCCCGGCGCCGCGTCGACCACGCTGCTGTTCGAGGCGCTCGCCCGGGCCACCGCGGAGACCGCCTCGCCTGCAGCGGAATCGTCCTGATGATCGGCATCGTCGCCGTCTCCCACAGCGCTCGACTCGGGGAGGCGGCGCTCGAGCTCGCCCTGCAGATGGTGCAGGGCGGGGGAGTGCGCGTGCGCGTCGCCGCCGGGGCGGGTGCGGATGCCGACGGCGCACCCGTCCTCGGGACGGATGCGGTCGCCGTGGCCGCGGAGATCGACGATCTCGCGTCGGACTGCGACGGCGTGCTCGTGCTGATGGACCTGGGATCCGCGGTGCTCAGCGCGGAGCTCGCCCTCGAGTTGCGGTCGAGCGATGTGCCGGTGCGCCTGACGCCCGCGCCGTTCGTGGAGGGTCTGCTCGCCGCCGTCGTGTCTGCGGCGTCCGGCGGCTCGCTCGATCTGGTCGCAGGGGAGGCCTCGGCAGCGTTGGGTGCGAAGACGGGGCAGCTCGGCGGGCCGGAGGCCGATTCGACGCCCGAGGAGGTCGCTGCGACCGGGCTGGCCCCTGAGGCGGACTCTGACGCGGTGACACGCGTGGTCGTGGTGCGCAATCCTCTCGGCATCCATGCTCGCCCCGCCGCTCTGATCGCCGAGGCATCGGCCGGGGCGGACGTGCGGCTTCGACGGTTGCCCGACGGCCCGGACGCCTCGGCGGCGAGCCTGACCCGCGTGCTCATCCTCGGCGCTGCACAGGGTGACGAGATCGAGCTCTCGGCGAGCGGGGCCGATTCCGAGGCTGTGCTCGCACGCGTGGCGGCCCTGTTCGATGATGGCTTCGGCGAGGGGACCGGGATCGCGACGGCCGCGCCCCGGGCAGCAGGCCCGAATTCCCGCGAGCATGCATCCTGGGCGACCGACCCGACCCCCGGTGTCCCCGTGACCCTCGTGCGCGCCGGGACCGTGCTGCGCGGTCGAGGGGTGAGCGGTGGTCGAGTCGCGGCGCCGGCGGTGCTGCTGGGGCCTCCGGTCGACGAACCCGATCCCGGCGTCGTCATCCCCGCTTCCGACCGCGAGCGCGAGGTGTCCGCGATCGAAGGGGCGTCGGTGGCGGTGGCGGATCAGCTGCGCAGCCGCACCGCACGGGCGACCGGAGAGGCGCGGGCGATCCTCGACGCGTCGCGCCTTCTCGCCTCCGATCCTGAACTGGTCGGTGAGGCATCTGTGCTTGTGCGCACGAAGGGGCGTTCTGCGGCGCGCGCCGTGTGGGAGACCGCGGTCGCGCACGAGGCGGGGCTGACCGCGCTCGGGGGGCGGATGGCCGAGCGTGCTGCCGACATCCGCGACGTCCGTGATCGTCTCGTCGCCGAGATCCTCGAGATCGACGTGCCAGGCGTCCCCGACCGCGATGAGGCGTTCGCCCTGGTCGCGATCGATCTCGCGCCTGCCGATGCCGCAGCTCTCGCCGGTGGCAACTGCGTCGCGCTCGTGACCGAGAAGGGCGGACCCACCTCGCATACCGCCATCATCGCGCGATCGCTCGGGATCCCTGCCGTGGTGGGGGTCGCGGGGTCGACCAGAATCGTCTCCGACGTCACCGTGCTCGTCGACGGCGACCGCGGGACCGTCGAGATCGACCCCGACGAGGCCACGGTGGCAGCGGCGGAGGCGGCAGCTGTCGCTGTGCCGTTCAGCGGCGAAGCCGTGCTGGCCGACGGGCGACGCATCAGCCTGCTCGCCAATATCGGCGGGGCGGCCGATGCGGACGCCGCCGTGTCAGCCGGAGCCGAGGGCGTGGGGCTCTTCCGCACCGAGTTCTGCTTCCTCGACAGGGTCGACGCGCCGTCGATCGACGAGCAGGTCGCCGCCTACCGTGGCGTGCTCGCGGCCTTCCACGGTCGTCGGGTCGTGGTGCGCACATTGGATGCGGGCAGTGACAAACCGCTTCCCTTCGCGAACGCCGATACCGAGGAGAATCCCGCGCTGGGGATACGCGGCCTGAGGATCGCACATCGCTCGCCCGCGCTGCTCGACGATCAGCTCCGCGCGCTGGCGCTCGCAGCCGAGGCGGAGTCCGCGGTCGTCGAGGTGATGGCACCGATGGTGGCGACCGTCGACGAGGCCCGCGCCTTCGCCGAGAGCGCCCGCTCCGCAGGGCTCATGACCGTCGGCGTCATGATCGAGACTCCCTCGGCGGCGCTGCTCGCCTCGGAGATGCTCGAGGTCGTCGACTTCGTCAGCATCGGCACCAATGACCTCGCCCAGTACACATTGGCGGCGGACCGCCTGCTCGCCGAGCTCGGCGAGCTGAACGACCCCTGGCAGCCCGCCGTCCTCCGGCTGATCGGGGCGGTCGGCGACGCCGGTCGCCGGTGGGATCTGCCGGTCGGGGTCTGCGGTGAAGCCGCCGCGGATCCCGCTCTCGCACCGGTGCTCGTGGGCCTCGGCGTCACCTCGTTGTCGATGACGCCGCGGGCGCTCGGTCGCGTCGCCGCCGCGCTCGCCGCTGTCACCGAGGCGCAGTGCGAGGCCGCTGCGGAAGCCGTGCTGAGGGCGGCGACCGTGGCCGACACCCGTGCGGTGGCGATCGCCGCCCTCGCCGCAGGAACGGCCGACGGGCCGATCGTATGAACGACCGGCCCGTCGAGTGGGTGGAGCAGTGCGCCGCTCAGGCGTGCAGGTCGACGCCCTTGGGCTCCTTGACCAGCGAGACCGCGACGAGCGAGATCACGGCCGCGACAGCGATGTAGACGCCGATGGTCCACGCCGCCTGGAACTGGTTCATCAGCGACTCGGCGATCATCGGGGCGAACGCGCCGCCGAGGATGGCGCCCAGCGCGTACCCGATCGAGACGCCCGAGTACCGGACGTTGGCGGGGAACATCTCGGCGTAGAGCGCTGCCTGCGGACCGTAGGAGAGACCGAGCGCGAACGTCATGACGAACAACGCCACGAAGTACCAGAAGATGTTCGCGGTGTCGATCAGGAACCACATCGGCACCGCCCAGAGCGCGAGCGCGATGTACCCGATCTGGAAGGTGCGGACGCGCCCGAGTCGATCGGAGAGATGGCCACCCCAGAGCGTGAAGATGAGCCATCCGAAGGACGCGAGCGTCGTGGCCAGCAGCACTGGCGGCCGCTCCATCCCGAGGGCGGTGACCGCATACGTCGCGAAGAAGGCGATCAGCAGGTAGCCGGCGGCGTTGTTGCCGATGAAGATGAGTGCGGTGAGCACGACCTGCTTGGTGTTCTTGCGGAACAGGCGGCCGAGCGGGGCGGAGGCTTCCTGGCGGCGGCGACGGAGGTCTTCGAAGACCGGGCTCTCGTCGACGGCGCGCCGGATCACATAGCCGACGGCGATCAGCACGATCGACAGCAGGAACGGGATGCGCCAGCCCCATTCGAGGAACGCCTCGGGCGACATCGAGCTGGTGAGTACCCAGAGAGTCGCCGTCGCGAGGATCATGCCGATCGGAACGCCGATCTGCGGGAAGGCGCCGAAGAGCCCTCGGCGGTTCTTCGGGGCATGCTCAACGGCCATCAGGGCAGCGCCGCCCCATTCGCCTCCGGCCGAGAACCCCTGCAGGATCCGCAGCACGATGAGGAGGATGGGTGCGGCGACCCCGATCGCGGCATAGGTCGGGAGCAGGCCGATGAGGGAGGTGGACAGTCCCATCATCACCAGGGTGAAGACCAGCATCTTCTTGCGCCCCAGCTTGTCGCCGAGGTGACCGGCGACGATGGCGCCGAGGGGGCGGAAGAGGAAGGAGATCCCGATGGTGGCGAAGGACAGCACCTGCGCGAACCCCTTGTTCTCCTCCGCGATAGGCGCGAGGAACAGCGGGGCGAGGACGAGGCCGGCGGCCTGCGCGTAGATGAAGAAGTCGTACCACTCGATCGAGGTGCCGACGAGGGTGCTGGCGAGGACCCGCCGTTCCTCGCCCGGCATCCGGGCTGTCGAGCTGCGTGCGGAGACTGCTGACGTCATGCGAACTCCATCGTTCTGCAATAGGGGGAAGGCGACGCTGCGTCGCCCCGATCAACTTACCGAATGATCGGTCAGTAAAGCGAGAGTAGCCTATGCGTGCATCCGGCCTCCGAGATATGCGGTGCTCGGCATGCGATTCCTCTCGTTCTGATCTCGACATGGACGCGACTCTCGTCGGCGGGTCGACGCGTCCGTATGCTCGCCGCAGGGGCACGTCGGATCTCGACGTGACGAACGAGCGGGAGGGCATGTCATGCGTGTGGTGAATCGTGGACGAGTGCAGGTCGTCATCGGAGTCGTCGGGGTCGGAGCGCTTCTCGCGCTGACCGCCTGTGCGCCCGCGGAGGAGGCTTCGCCGCCGCCTTCACCGACCCCAGAGTCGTCGTCGCCGGAACCGTACTCGGGGCCCGTATCCTTCGTCGCGGATGAAGTGTCGTGGCTTCTGCCTTCTGCAGACGACATCGTCACCCTGATCCCCTCGGCGGTCGACGTCAGCGGGCCGTCCGACGTGCTGGAGCAGATCTCGGACGGCGGTGGACCGGAGTTCGCTCCCGCGATCTGCGGTGTGCTCTATATGGAGCAGACGCTCGGCTCACTGGCGACCCGGACGATGTCCTGGTCGATGCCGAGCGACACCGAGTTCTCCCGCAACAGCGTCGTCGCCATGCAGTTCGCCGACGAGGCGCACGCAGCCGCGCGCATGGATCAGCTCGAGCGCGCAGCAGCCGAGTGCGGAGAGTTCGACTACGACGGCCGCAACACCTTCGAGTCGGTCGTCGCGGAGGAGCAGGACGGCGTCCGTGCGTTGGCGGGGGCGCTCAACGCGGATCCTTCCTCAGGCGGCTGGAGAGTCTTCCACGGGTTCGCCGCCGTGGGCAACGCGGTCGTGCACCTGCAGACATCCCTCCCCGAGTCCGCACCGATCGACCCCGCGGCCGCCGCGGAGCTGCTGCAGGCGACGGCGATCTCCGGCGAGTCCGAACTCGTCGAGAAGCTGACCGCGACGCCCCCGGCGACGTCGACAGAGCCGGTGGGTGACGCCGCCGGGCCCTGGGGCGAGTGGTCGATCACCGGATCGGGCGTCGGCCCGATCCGCCTCGGTGACACGCTCGACGAGGTTGCGGCTGCGGTGCCCGATGCCACGGTGACGCCGCCCGCCTACGACGGCGGAGCGTCGATCTTCACGAGCCCCGACGGAGTCTCCTCGCTGTCGGTGACGGTCGCCGAGAGCGAGACGATCTCAGAGATCACCGTCGGCGCGGTCTCCGACGAAGAGGAGGCGGGAGCCGATGGCACGGCCTCGCCGCATGCGCTCGAGGTGCGGATCGGTGATCCTCTCTCGTCGGCCGTCTCCGCGTTCCCGTCCGGAACGCGGGTGCACGTCGTCTCGTCGGGTCAGTGGGCGTACTTCGTCGCCGACAGGGACGGACGCCTCCTCGTCTTCCACACGGCTCGGGACGACGCGGGGGCCCCGGACGCCCGGATCATCGGCATCACGACCGCCGACGCCACGCTGCGCGGTGACCTCACCGTGGAGTGATGCCCGAAGTGCGTCCGCTCGGCTCTCACGCCCTCCCGAAAGCGCGAAGCGGGTGCTCGATGAGCTCGGTGACGCGGCGCAGGAAGCTCGCCGCGTATCCGCCGTCGCACACCCGGTGGTCGAACACGAGAGACAGCTGAGCGATTCGTCGCGGGACGATCTGCCCCTCGACCACCCAGGCTCTCTCGATGATGCGGCCGATGCCGAGGATGGCGACGTCGGGATGGTTGATGATCGCGGCGGATCCGTCGACGCCGAGTCCGCCGTAGTTGTTCAGGGTGAACGTCGAGCCGCGCAGCCGCTCAGGAGGCATGGACCCCGCTCGTGCGGTCGCGGACAGTTCTCGCAGGGCGCCGTCGAGCTGCTCGATGCTCAGCGCGTGCGCGCGGGGGATGACCGGGACCATGAGCCCGCGCGCGGTGTCGGCGGCCACGCCGAGATTGACCCCGTCGAAGGAGATCAGCTCCGAGCCGTCGTCGCTCAGACGGGACGCGAGCACCGGGTGGTCCTCGAGCGCCATCAACACGAAGCGTGCGATCAGCGCGGTGACCGAGGGCGCCTTGCCCCCCTCGGGCGCCATCTGCGTGCGGAGCGTCCACAGGTCGGTCGCATCGACGTCGACCCAGACGGTGGCCTCGGGGATCTCGGAGCGGCTGCGCGCGAGTTTCGCGCTGACGGCCTTGCGCAACGCCGACATGCGCTCGCGTGAGGCGACGGGCAGGCCGTCGACGACATCTCCACGGAGGGCGGCGTCGGCGCGGGCGTCGGAGTCCTCACGACCACCGCCCGGGCGACCGATGCCCACCGGGGAGCCGTGATGCGAGGCGGCCGCGCCGTCGACCGCGACGTCCACCGCCGCCGCGAGGACGTCGGCGCGGGTGACGGCGCCGTCGTGCCCGGTCGGAGCGATCGCGTGCACGTCGATCCCGAGGTCACGGGCGAGGCGTCGGACGAGAGGGGAGCGGACCGCCACGGCGCGCCGCGCCGGGGCATCAGATTCGCTCCGCACGGTCTTCCGCTCCGTCTCCGTGGATGGCGCCGGCTCCGGCTCCGTCGCCGTCATCGCAGTGGGCGTTCCCGCGGACGGAGTCGATCGTGCGGGGGTCTGCACGCGCGGTCGCCGGCGGCCCGATGCGCCCCGTTCCGTCGTGCCGTAGCCGATCAGCACGTTGCCCGAGCCCGCGCGCTCCTCTTCGCGGTAGGCGTCGTGCTCGACCTGAGCCGACGAACCCGCGCTCGGGCCCGCGTCGCCGTCGGCGACTTCGAGCACCGGCGCGCCCACGTCGATCGTCTCGCCGGGCTCTCCGTGCAGCGCGGTCACGACACCTGCGAAGGGCGAGGGGAGCTCGACGACGCTCTTGGCCGTCTCGACCTCGGCGATCGCCTGATCCGTGGCGACGGTGTCGCCGACCGCGACCAGCCACTGCACGAGGCCCGCCTCGGTCAGCCCCTCTCCGAGATCGGGCAGACGGAAGACCCGGGTGGTCACCGCGGTCATGATTCGTCCTCCCAGTGCAGGGAGTCGATCGCGTCGAGGATGCGGTCGACGTCCGGCAGATACCAGTGCTCGAGCTTCGGCGGGGCGAAGGGCGTGTCGAATCCGGTGACGCGGCGCACGGGCGCTTCGAGGTACTCGAAGCAGCGTTCGAAGACGCGCGCCTGGATCTCCGATGCCACGCTCGCGTATCCCGGTGCCTCAGCGATCACGACCGCGCGACCCGTCGTCCGCACGGCGGCGGTCACGGTGGAATCGTCGAAGGGCGACAGCGATCGCACGTCGACGACCTGCACGCTGCGGCCCTCGGATGCCGCGACCTCGGCCGCCTCGAGCGCGAGTGGCACGGCGGCGCCGTAGGCGAGGAGGGTGACATCTGTGCCGTCGCGCGCGATGCGGGCGGTGCCGATCTCGGCCGTGACGGACGTGTCGACCTCGCCCTTGGTCCAATACAGCTTCTTCGGCTCGAGGAAGATCACCGGATCGGGTGAGGCGATCGCCGCGCGCAGCAGCGAGTACGCGTCCTGCGGCGTCGACGGGCTGACGACGGTGAGGCCCGGCGTGTGCGCGTAATACGCCTCGGAGGAATCACAGTGATGCTCGACCCCGCCGATGCCGCCGCCGAACGGGATGCGGATCACCAGCGGCATCCGCACGCTTCCGCGGGTGCGGTTGCCGAGCTTCGCCACATGGCTGACGACCTGCTCGAACGCGGGCAGGGCGAAGGCGTCGAACTGGAGTTCCACGATCGGTCGCATGCCGTTCATGGCCATGCCGACGGCGGTGCCGACGATGCCGGATTCCGCGAGCGGGGTGTCGAAGCACCGGTCCTCGCCGAACCTCGCGGTGAGACCGTCGGTGATGCGGAAGACGCCACCGAGGGCGCCGACGTCCTCGCCGAAGATCACGACATCCGGGTCGGCCTGGATGGCGTCGGCCAGGGCGAGGTTCAGCGCCGCGGCCATGCTCATGGTCGACACATGCGACGGACGCTCGTCGACGCGGACGTCCTCGTGGGCGATGGTCATCGGGAACCTCCGGTGGTGGCATGCGCGGTCTCTTCGGCATCCGCCGCCCGCGTCCGTTCGATCTCGCCGCGGAGCATCTGCCACTGCTCCTCGCGCTGGGGGGACCGCGTCTCGGTCACGAAGCGGAAGAGGTCCTCCGGGTCGATGTCGGTGTCCGTGTTGAGGGCCTCTCGCATCGCCGCCGCGATGCGCTCGGCACCGGCCGCATACTCCGCCTCGAGCTCGGCCGTGAGCGCGCCGACCCCGGTGAGGTGCGTCCGCAGACGCGTCAGCGGGTCACGAGCCCCCCAGGCCCGCACCTCCTCGCGCTCGCGGTAGCGCGTGTCGTCGTCGGCATTGGTGTGTGCCTGCATCCGATAGGTGTGGGCCTCGACCAGGGTCGGACCGCCTCCCGAGCGCGCCCGATCGACGGCCTCACCGAGCACGGACAGCACTGCGGCGACGTCGTTTCCGTCGACGCGCTGCCCCGGCATCCCGTAGCCGATCGCCTTGTGCGCGAGGGAGGGGGCCGCGGTCTGGCGGCTGAGCGGCACGGAGATCGCGAACTCGTTGTTCTGCACGAAGAAGACGACGGGCACGTGGAAGACCGCGGCGAAGTTCATCGCCTCGTGGAAGTCGCCCTCGCTGGTCGCGCCGTCACCGCACAGGGCGATCACGACGGTGTCCTCTCCGCGCTGCTTCGCGGCGTATGCGAAACCCACGGCATGCAGCAGCTGCGTCGCCAGGGGAGTGGCCTGAGGGGCGACGCGATGGGCCCGCACGTCGTAGCCCGAGTGCCAGTCGCCCTTAAGCAGCACCATCGCCTCGGCGGGCGCCACGCCTCGAGCGATCACCGCGACGGAGTCCCGGTAGGTGGGGAAGAGCCAGTCCTCGGCGGCGATGGCGAGCGCGGCGCCGATCTGGCAGGCCTCCTGGCCGTGCGACGACGGGTACACCGCCAGGCGCCCCTGTCGCACGAGAGCGCCGGCCTGATCGTTGATGCGACGTCCGTCGACGAGCCCCCGGTACGCGGCGAGCAGTGTCTCGATGCTCGGCATCGCATACGTCTCATCCGCGACGACCGAGCCGTCGGCATCGATCAGCTGCACCGCCGTGTCTCGCGGAAGCATCTCTGCGTGTTCCATCCGTCCGCCCTCCTTGCCGAACTCGGTGACGCCAGCTTGCCCCGCAGTGCGACAGTCGTCCACGACTTTCACTTGATCGTGGACGATTGCGCGATCCCTGCAGATTCGCGTGGCAAACTGACAGAAATCCGTGACCGGACGAAGGGGTGCCATGATCACGCTGGACGACACCGACGAGGCGATCCTCGTGGAGCTGAGACGCGACGCCCGCGCCTCGATGACAGCCATCGCCGAGGCCGTGCACATCTCCCGGGCCGGCGCCCACGCCCGCATCAAGCGCCTCACCGACGCGGGCATCATCACCGGTTACTCCGTGCGCACCGACCCTGTGCTCCTCGGGCACCACGCGAGCGCCTACGTCACGCTGGCGATCGAGCAGGCCACCTGGCAGGAGGTGAGCGCCCGACTGCGCACGATTCCCGAGATCGAGCACATGGCACTGGTCGGCGGGGACTTCGACGTGATCCTGCTCGTGCGCGCGCGCGACGCCCGTGACCTCCGCCGCATCGTGCTGGAGGACATCCAGGCGATCCCGTCGATCCGCTCGACGCGCACCACCCTCATCTTCGAGGACTTCACCCTGATCTGAACGCCCGGGGGCGCATCCCTTCGCGGTCGGACATCTGCGGCGCACTCCTCGACAAGTGCGCCGCGACGACCCATTCGACAATGAGATGAGCGCGCCGGATCCTCGGTGTGCGACCCGCTCGAAGGAGAGTCCGATGTCCGAATCCGCCGCATCCGCAGCCGCCGCGCTGCTCGACCGCATCCAGGCTCCGGAGGGTGGGGGGCGAGAGATCCCGGATGCTGCGACGCGCGACGTCATCGGTCGCGCGCCCGTGCACTCGGTCACCCATCTGGACCGCGCGATAGCGCGGGCGAAGGCCGCCCAGCCGGGGTGGGAGACCCTCGGCCATGAGGAGCGCAGCGCGCTGCTCGTCGCCGCGGCTGACGCGATCGACGCCCACGCGGAGGCTCTCGCGCATCTGCTCTCCCGTGAGCAGGGCAAGCCGTTGAACGGCCCGAACGCCCGTTTCGAGCTGGGTGCCTGCTCGGCCTGGCTGCGCACCAACGCGGCGACCGTGCTCGACCCGCAGGTGCTCGTCGACGACGAGACGCTGCACGCCGAGCTCGTGTACAAGGCAGTGGGCGTCGTGGGAGCGATCGGCCCGTGGAACTGGCCGCTGATGATCACGATCTGGCAGATCGGCCCGTCGCTGCGCATGGGCAACACGGTGGTCGCGAAGCCCAGTGAGTACACGCCGCTGAGCGTGCTCGCACTGCTGGCGGTGATCAACGACGTGCTTCCGGCCGACGTGCTCATCGGGGTCTCGGGCGATCGCGAGGTCGGCGCCCGCCTGGCGTCGCATCCCGACATCGACAAGATCATGTTCACCGGCTCCACGGCCACCGGTCGCCGGATCATCGAGAGCTCGGCCGGGAATCTCGCCCGCCTGACCCTCGAGCTCGGCGGCAACGACGCCGGGATCGTGCTGCCGGGCACGGACGTGACGGCCATCGCCGAGGATCTCTTCTGGGGCGCCTTCATCAACACCGGTCAGACCTGTGCGGCGCTGAAGCGCCTCTACGTGCACGACTCGGTCTACGACGAGGTGGTCGACGCGCTCGCCGGGATCGCCGCCTCCGTGCCGATCGGCAACGGGCTCGACGAGAACAACGTGCTGGGGCCCCTGCAGAACCGGGCGCAGTTCGACATCGTGTCGCGGCTCGTCGAGGAGGCGAAGAGCCGTGGTGCGCGCGTCGTGACCGGCGGCGAAGCGGCTCCGGAGCTCGGTGAGCTCTTCTACCGCCCGACGATCGTCGCCGACATCGACAACGACGCGGCGCTCGTGCAGGAGGAGCAGTTCGGCCCCGCGCTGCCGGTGATCCGGTACAGCGACGTCGATGAGGCCTTCGCGCTCGCCAACGCGGTCGAGGTCGGTCTCGGGGCGTCCGTGTGGTCGAGCGACCCGGACGCCGCGCGTGAGGTGGCGACCCGCATGCAGTCCGGCACCGTCTGGATCAACTCGCACGGCGGCCTGCACCCGATGGTGCCCTTCGGCGGGGTGAAGAGCTCGGGCTACGGCCTGGAGTTCGGCGTCGAGGGACTCAAGTCGGTCGCCGTGTCTCAGGTCGTGTCGGGTCCTGGGCGCACGGCTCAGGCATGAAGAGGTGACGAACGGATGCCGGCCTCAGCCCGGGGATCACAGATCCGCGGCTGAGGCCGGCATCGGCCGTCACGACGTCAGAGCTTCCCGAAGTTCGCCGGCTCGAGATCCGCCGCGTGATGGGTCGTGGAGAGCAGACGGCCGTGAGCGCCGAAGGTGAAGTGCGTCGGCACCTCGCCCGACTCGTCGAGGCCGAAGAGCACACCGTGCGAGCGGATCGCGGTCACGTCGCGGTGGTCGGCGATCGTCACGGATGCGCACGGGATGACCTTCTCGCGCCACGCGAAGACGTAGATGCCGGGGCGCACCTCCCACACGCTGTTCTCGTCGGTGTCGGCGAGACCGCGCTCGGGGCCGGCGAGGCACTGCCACGAGTACCAGCGCTCCGAGAGGTAGACGTGCTCGTACGCATGCTCCTCGCTGTACACCCACTCGACCCTGCGGCCGATCAGCGTCGTGGTGGGAGCGGGCTCGACCCCGGTCACGGTGGCCCCCTCGATCACGGAGGGGGCGAAGACGTGCTGCACGCGGGTGCGTCCCTGCTCCGGCGCAGGCAGGATCACCGAGATGATCGCGAGCGCGCGGCCGTGGCGGAGGTCGACCACCAGGGAGATCGCCTCGTTCGGCAGGTAGTTGTGGTGGAACTGCACGAAGTAGAGGTCCTCGTCGACCTCGAAGGCCTCGTAGTCGTCGGTGTCGGTGGTGGCCTGAGTGGTGTCCTCCGCACCCGGGCGGTAGTCCCAGGTCACCGTGGTGTCGGCGAACCGGTGCGAGATGCGTGTTCCTCGGGCATCGACGACAGTGATCTCCCGGCCGCTGAGCGCCGTGGAGTGCGGTGCCTTGTTGGCGTCGAAGCCGGGGGCGAGGCCTTCGAGGGGCAGCCAGGTCGAGGTGTCTGCGGGGTTCAGAGTGGTCATGTCTCTCCTTGGAGGGGGAAGGTCGTGGGGGTGGCTGTGGGAGGCGGATGCGTCAGCGGTCGCTGAAGCGCTCGAGGTCCGAGGCGAGTCCCTCGTAGACGGCCGGCTTCGACCGCTTCAGATAGGCGCCGTAGACGATGCCGCCGATCAGCGCGAGCACGAGGAGCAGCGGCATGAGGCGGATCGCGAGCTCGTCCGAGCCCGCGACGATGTTGAAGTTCACGATCGCGAGCACCGAGATCGCGGCGATTCCGAGGAACCCGATCCCGGGGGCGATGAACGTGCTCCACCAGCGGCGGTCGCCCTTGCGTCGGAAGTACACGACGATCGAGATCGCCGCGAGCCCCTGCAGGATCAGCACGCTCAGTGTTCCGAAGCCCAGCATCGCGGGCACCAGGGTGAGGATCGGATCCGCGCCGGCGATCGCGAAGATGATCGCGACGAGCGCGGCGAACGACGCCTGCACGATGCCGGCCAGCTGTGGGGCGCCGTTGGGGCGCGTCCGCGCGAGGGCGCGGGGCAGGATCCGCGAGCGTCCGAGGGAGTAGAGGTAGCGGGTGGCGGAATTGTGGAACGCGAGCATCGCCGCGAACAGGCTGACCAGCAGCAGGACCATCATGACCGTGGTGAGCGGGCCGCCGAGGTACTGCTGCGACAGCATGAAGATCAGGTCGCCGGTGGGCAGGTGTTCCAGCGCGGTGACCTGTGCCTGCGCGACGCCGGTCGCGCTGACCACGGCCCACGTGGTGACGCCCAGGATCACGCCGATCGCGATGATCGACGTGTACGTCGCCCGCGGGATCGTCCGCAGCGGCTGCTTCGCCTCCTCGCTGAACAGTGCCGTCGCCTCGAAACCGAGAAAACCGGTCGCGGCGAGCAGCAGCCCGATCGGCAACGAGCCCGAGAACACGGCCTCGGGGCTGAAGGCCGCGAGGTCGTATCCGGTCTGCACCAGCACCGACACGTCGAAGACGACCAGCATCAGCACCTCGAGCACCAGACAGACCCCCAGGATCTTCGAGCTGAAGTCCACGCCGACCCTCGCCAGCACGAAGCACACGACGATCGACAGCAGACCCCAGACCAGCCAGTTCACGTCGAGGCCCGTGAGATCGCGGATGATGTTCTGCATGAAGAAGCCGCTGGTGCCGATCGTGCCGACGACGAAGAAGTTGTAGCCGAGCGTCGCGATCAGACCGGCGATCAGCCCGCCCGTGCGTCCGAGGCCCTTCACGACGAAGGCGTAGAACCCTCCGGCGTTGACGAGCTGCTTCGACATCTGCGCGTAGCCCACGGCGAACAGCAGCAGGATCACGGCCACGAGGAAGAACGACATCGGAGTGCCGCCGCCGTTGCCGAGCGCGATAGCGAGCGAGGCGACGACCACGATGCCTGTCAACGGAGCGACCGCCGCGAGGACCAGGAAGACGATTCCGGCGACGCCCAGAGCGCCGGGTCGGAGAGAGGTGTGGTGCTGCTGCGTCGTGGACGCAGATGTCGGGTCTGCCACGTCGGCTCCTTTGTTCGATGACGCCCGTGCGGACGGCCTCGACGACGGGGGACGTCGCCGATAGTGCGATTCTGCTCGCGTGATCCTCGCGGCGGTTGACGCTGAGCGAAGGACGATGGTGCCAGCGCGCACAGCGCAGGTCACCGCATTCTCGGAGCGCAGGACCCAGAGCAGGATGACGGTGAAGGCACCGTCGTCCTCGCAGCGCCACCGGCGCAGCGGCGGAGCCACGGAGAGACCATGGATCTGCGGCTGAACGGCACGACCGCTCTGATCACGGGAGCCGCGAGCGGCATCGGGCGCGCGACCGCACTGGCGCTCGCCGCAGAGGGCGTGCGCGTCGCGCTGCTCGATCGCGACGGCGTATCGCTCGCAGAGGTGGCGAGGGGATGCGCTGACGCCGTCGTGCTCGTGGCCGACGTCACCGACGCCGGCCAGGTCGATGCCGCGGTGGAGAAGGCGGTGGATGCGCTCGGCGGACTCGACGCGGTCGTATGCTGCGCGGGCGTCTCCGGCCCCGTGGGGTCGCCCATCGACGAGATCTCGCTGACCGAATGGAATGCCGTGTTCGCGGTCAACGTCACGGGGTCATTCCTCGTGGTGTCGTCGGCGCTTCCTGCGCTGCGCGCCGCCGTCGCCGCATCCGTCGTCCTGGTCTCGAGCGACTCGGCTCTCGTCGCGTCCGCCGGCATGGTGCCGTACTGCGCGTCGAAGGCGGCGCTCGTGCAGTTCGGCCGGGCGCTGTCGGTCGATCTGGCGGGTGACGGCATCCGGGTGAACACCGTCGCGCCGTCGATCGTGGACACACCGATGAGTCGAGGAGATCTGGGAGACGAGGTGTTCGCTGCAGCGTCCTTTCCCGTGCAGACGGCCGACGAGGTGGCCTCGCACGTGGCCTATCTCGTGTCGCCGCGCAGCCGCGCGATCAACGACACGACGGTCGTCAGCGACTTCGGGTACTCAGCCAGGTCGGGCTTTCCGGCCTGACCCGCATCGTCCGGATCAGCGCGTCGCAACAGGCATCGATCCTGTGCGAGCGAAGAAGAGGGAATCGCGCGGGAGCGCACAGGAGTAGACGCGCGGGAGCGCACAGGACAGGAGCAGAAATGGGACGTGCAATCGGATCCTCCGTCGCCGGGCGGGTCGTGGTCATCACGGGAGGCGGCACCGGCATCGGTGCGGCGATCGCTGAGAGATATGCCGCGGAGGGGGCGCACGTCGTCGTCGTGGGGCGGCGCGTCGAACCCCTGCGCGCTGTGGAAGCAGCCGTGGGGGCGCATCCGATCGTCGCGGATGCCGCCGACACGGTCTCGGCTCGAGCCGCCGTCGCCGAGGTGCTCGCCACCTTCGGACGCCTCGACGTCCTCGTCGCCAATGCGGGAGGACACGGGTTCTCGCCCGTCGCCGACACCGATGACGACAGTTGGGAGGCCGCCATCCGCGCCAACCTCACGACCGCGTTCATCATGGCGAGAGAGGCGCTGCCGGCGCTGATCGAAGCGAAGGGACAGATCGTCATCGTCTCGTCGCTGGCGGGGTTGTTCGCGGGTCCGTCGGTCGCCGGCTACACGGTCGGGAAACATGCGCTCATCGGTCTGACTCGAACCCTGGCCCGCGACTACGGGCGCCAGGGGGTGCGGGTGAACGCGATCTGCCCCGGGTGGGTGCAGACGCCGATGGCCGACGACGAGATGGACGAGTTCGCCACCCATGCCGGGCTCGCATCGCGCGAAGAGGCGTATGCCGCAGTGACGGCCGACGTGCCGCTGCGTCGACCGGCGCAGCCTGCGGAAATCGCCTCGGTGGTGCGCTTTCTCGGATCGGGGGAGTCGTCGTACGTCACGGGCGCGGTGATCGTGGCCGACGGCGGATCTCACGTCGTGGACGTGCCCACGATCGCCTTCGATCATGCGGGTATGTAAGGGGTGCGGGTGTGTAGGGGGTGCGGGTCAGGGTAGGCGGGCCTGTCGGGCACGGGGCTGCGCGGATCGCGCTGTCATGCAGACCGGGCGGGTATGAAGGGGGCTCGCTCTGTTCTCCGGTTCGGACGTCTACGCGGGCGTTGCGTTGGATGTTCTGGGCTCGCGGACTTTCGGGGTACGCGACTGTCGGGCTGCTCGCTGCTCTGGGTCTCGGGGTTCCGAGGGTTCGCCGGGTTCTCGGGGTACGCGACTGTCGGGCTGCTCGCTGCTCGCTGCTCTGGGGCTCGGGGTTCCGAGGGTTCGCCGCGTTCTCGGGGTTCGCCGGGTGGTCGGGGCCTTTCGCCGCTCGTCGGGTGTTGCTCGTCACTCGTCTCGTCTTCCCTCGTCCCTTCTCGTCCCTTCCCGTCTCTTCCCGTCTCTTCCCGTCTCTTCCCGTCTCTTCCCGTCTCTTCCCGTCTCTTCCCGTCTCTTCCCGTCTCTTCCCGTCCCTTCCCGTCCCTTCCTCTTGGGGCCGGCCATCGCTTCGCGCGTACTACCCGAGAGCGCTCTCTTCGTGTCATTCCGGGAGATTGGAATGCGCTTCTGGTCTGGGGTATTTGTGGGTGGTTCGGGGTCTTGAATGTCGGTGGGTGCGGGTTGGCTTGTGGGTATGGGCAGCACGACGGAGCTTTTGGATCGGGTCATCGCCGACCTTGACACGGTGTTGTCTGAGGGTGTGCTGGCGGGGTTGGGTGATGCGGATCGGATCCGGGTGTTGTTGGGGGCGGGGGCGGTGTTCCGGCGTGCGGAGGCGGTGATCGTGGAGGCTGTCGCGTCTGATGACGGGGGTGAGTTCGCGCATGCGGTGGGGTGTCGGGGTGTGCATGAGGTGGTGCAGCGGGCGGTGCGGGTGGATGTGCGGGGTGCGGGTCGGGTCGACAGGGTCGTCGATCTGGTGCGGCGTCCGCTGAGTCTGTCGGGGGAGCGGATGCCGGCGCGGTGGTCGGAGCTGCGGGTGGCGTTGCTGGATGGTGTGGTGGGGGTGTCGGGGTTTCTCGCGGCGACGGGCCCGATCGAGAAGGTGTGGGATCGGTTGAGCGTGGATCAGCGGTTGGCGGCGGATGTCGCGTTGGCCGGGTGTGCCCGCGGGCACGGTGTCGTGGTCGACGGTGACGGTGACGGTGACGGTGTCTCTGATGTCGATCCAGACCTCGACCCGGAGGATGTGGCGGGTCCGGCGCCGACGGTGCAGGATCTGGCGATGCTCGCGGAGGATCTCGCGTCGATGTTCGACCCTGATGGGGAGGAACCGAAGGATGAGGGGGCGTGTCGCCGGCGGGGTGTGACGATCGGCCGGTTGACCGACGGGGTGCATGCGATCCGCGGGTTTCTGACCCCGGATGTCGCCGGACAGTTCCAGGCGATCATGGACGCGATCCTCAACCCCAAAGGCGACGGCCCACCCATGCCCGGCGTGCACTTCACCCCGAGTGACGGAGTGGGCGCGGACACAGGTCGTGATATCGATGTCTACGGCGATTCCGCCGTCGGCACTGGCGTGGGCGGTGTGGGTGCCGATGCCGATGCCGATGCCGATTCCGATGTCGAGGGTGAGGATCCGTTCAACTCGGACCCGCGGTGTGTGCTCGATGGCCGCACTTCGGCGCAGAAGCGTCATGATGCTCTCGCGATGGTTCTCACGATCGCGGCCCGCCACAACGACATGCCCTCCCTCGGAGGTGCGGCACCGGTCCTCGTCGTGACCGTCGACGCCGCAGACCTCGCCGCCCACACCACCGCCCACCTCGACACCACAGGTCTGGCCGCTGACGGCAGTCACGTCGCCGGAGCCGCCTTCGGCAACACCGCGCAGGGATCTTCTTTCGGCAACACCGCCCAGACAGCCGGCGGGAACGACGGGAACGGGGGGTGGGCGACGATCACCGGTTCCGGTGCCCACGTGCCCGTCTCCGTCGCCGCGCAGATCGGCTGCTCGGGGACGATACAGCGGGTGGAGTTCGATGCGGGGCGGATCATCGCGATCACGACCACCGATCGGGTCTTCACCGTGCATCAACGCCGGGCGATCATCGCCCGTGACAGGGAATGTCTGATCCCGGGATGTCACGTGTCCGCGTCATGGTGTGAGATCCATCACGTCACCGAGCATGCGAAGGGTGGTCCGACGCATACGGATAACGGTGTGCCGTTGTGCTGGTGGCATCACCGGTCCCTGGGGAAGTCCGGGTGGGAGATCCGCATGAACGACGGCATCCCGCAGGTGCGGGGGCCGGCATGGTGGGACCCCGACCAACGATGGCGAACCCCGAGACTCAGCGCCGCCAGACGAAGAATCCCCTCGCGGCTCGCCCGCACGGGATGACAGAGGCGAGCGTCACCGACGTGACTCCGTCACCGTATCGCCAGAGTGACGGTCACCGTATCGCCCGAGCGACAGTCACCGCATCACCGCATCACCCGTGCGACGGTCGCCGCATCATCGGACGGTGAGCTCGAACCCGTCGGCCGTCGGCACGACGGCCACCTGGGTGAGGTCATCGACATGGAAGGTCGGTTCGTGCGAGGTGGCGTGCGAGCCGACCCCGATCACGCGCATGCCCGCGGCGTGAGCGGCCTGAATGCCCGCACCCGAATCCTCGAACACCACGCAGTCGGCCGGGTCGACACCGAGCAGCTTCGCGCCCAGCAGAAAGCCCTCGGGATCCGGCTTCGACGCCGACACGTTCTCCGCGGTCACGGTCAGCGAGGGGACACTGAGACCCGCCTGCCCCATGCGCGCATTCATCAGTGTGAGATCGGCCGAGGTCACGATCGCATGCGGGTAGGGAAGCAGCGCCGCAAGGAGCGCATCCGCGCCCTCGATCGCGACGACCCCGTCGACGTCCTCGCTCTCGTTCGCCAGCATCACGGCGTTCTCCCGGATGTTGATCTCGTGATCCCGCTCCGGCAGCATGATCGCCATGCTCTGATGGCCCTGACGCCCATGAATGACACTCAGTACGGTCGCCGGGTCGATCCCGTGGGGCGCGGCCCACGCCAGCCACAGGCGTTCCACGACGGCCGTCGAATCGACGAGAGTGCCATCCATGTCGAGCAGGACGGCGCGGGCGCTGATGGTCTCGGTCATCTTCCCAGGCTACTGCCGACGAATCCCGCACTACTCGGCGACGGCATCGCGCGCGATGATGGCGGCGCCGCGACGGGATCAGTGCGCGGCGCGGTATTCGCTGGGGGAGATGCCGAAGGCGGTCTTGAATGCGCGGCTGAAATGCGCGGCATCCACGAAACCCCACCGCGCGGCGACGGCCGCGACCGGACGGTCGGCGAGCATCGGGTCGAGCAGGTCGCGTCGGCACTGCTCAAGGCGCCGGGTGCGGATCCACGTCGACACCGTGACGCCCTGCTCCTGGAAGAGTCCGTGCAGGTGTCTGGTCGAGATGAAGTGCGCCGCCGCGATCGAGGCGGGGCCGAGGTCGGTGGAGGCGAGGTTGCGGTCGATGTACGAGCGGATGCGCTGCACCAGAGCGCGGTGCGGATCAGCCGACACCCCATCGAGTCCGAGCTCACGCGTGAAGACCGTCGTGACGAGGTCGAGGGCGCTGTGCGCGAGGCGCGCTCCCGTGGTTCCGGCGAGTTGGTCGAGGTTGCCGGCGAGCTGAGTCAGGTAGGGGACGACCATTCCGCCGAGTCCGCCCTGTCCCGAGATCCGCACGGCCGTGAGCTGACCGACCATGTCGGCCGGGAGGCTGATGAGGTGTTTCGGGAACATCACCACCATGGTGCGGAAGTCGTCGTCGAACACCAGGGAATACGGGCGATCGGTGTCGTACACGGCCAGGTCGCCCGGGTGCAGCACGGCTTCGCGATCGTCCTGGATCAGCATCCCGGTTCCGGCGAGCATCAGGCTGAGCTTGAAGTACGACCGGTCGCTGCGAGCGATGAGCTCCGGCGTGCGCTCGACGACGTGCGATGTCGCACGCACCTCGTTCACGTGCACCTCATCGACCGACGCGCCGCGGATCACACCTCGGAATTGATCGGCACCCGACGTCGACACCTGCAGCGGAACGAACGACTCGGAGACGGCCGCTCTGAACTCGCTGATGTTGCGCGCGATGAGCGTGGATACCGACTCGGCGGGGGCTGCGGGCACACCGTTCATGACTGACTACCTCGGGTGGTGGAACGACGACGTTGTATACGATCCGTGTCGTGATGCTACCACCGGCTCGTTCAGAACCGCGAGGCTTCTCAGATGTCGAGGGAATCGCAACGCAGCGCCGGTACGAGGCTCGGCGCAGCGCCCGGGGGATGATGGGGCGCAGCCGCGGGGAATGATGCGGCGCAGCCCCGGGGAATGATGGGGCGCAGCCCCGGGGAATGGTGCGGCGCAGCCCCGGGGAATGGTGCGGCGCAGCCGCGGGGAACGGTGCGGCGCAGCGCCCGGGGAATGGTGCGACTCAGCGCAGTGTCCGTGTGGCGTCGGCCGTGCGCTGCAGGGCGTGCACCGAGTGGGCATGGCGTTTCTGCGCCACCCCCACGAAGAGGCAGTCGACCAGGGCCAGCTGCGCGATCCTGCTGACCATGGCCCCGGCGCGCAGGCGGGGTTCGCGCGCATGGCTGAGCAGCGCATGATCGGCCTCCGCGGCCATGGGCGAGCCGGATGTGCCGGTGACGCCGATCGTGGTGCTCGCCGCCGACCGGGCGGTCTGCAGGAACAGCAGCGTCTCGCGGGTCGTGCCGGAGTGGGAGAACCCGATCGCCACGGTCTTCTTGGCGCCGAGCGCAGCTGCGGCGCTCGCCTCATGCGCGTCGGTGAGCACGATCGCCGCATGGCCGATGCGCAGGAGCTTGTGGCCGAGATCGGCTGCGACGAGACCACTCGCGCCGATGCCGAACAGCAGGATGCGGTCGGCGTCGTCGACCGCATCCACGGCGGCGGCGAGCACGTCGTAGTCGACACCCGCGATCGTCTCCTCAATCGCGAGCAGCTCGAGCGCCGCCACCTTCGCGGTCGCCTCTCGGAGGGAGTCTGCGGCCGAGATCTCGGCGCCGAACCCGGCGGACGCGGGGAAGTGCGCGGACTCCCGCCCGAGCTCGGTGGCGAGGGCCATTCGCAGCGCCGCATATCCGTTCACACCGATCGCCCGGCAGAAGCGCACCACCGAGGCGACCGAGGTGGCGCAGGTCGCGGCGATCTCGGTGATGGTGCTGTCGACGACGATCGTCGGATCGTCGGCGATGGTGCGGGCGATGCGCGCGAGCGACGGCGGGAGCGTCTCGGCCGCTGTCGCGATCGTCGTCTGGATGCTCATCGCTCTCCTGCGTCCTGGCGTGTCGGGGAAGGGGGGTCGGGCGATGCCCGAGGTGACTTTGAATAATTGTTTCACGTCGGTGTCCGATGCGTAGACTATTTCCATGCATTCCCCCTCCGCCGTCGTGGCCGTCGACCTCGGCAAGTCGCGGTGCCGCGTGGTCGTCTCGGAGTCGGATGCCGGCGTCGGCCGGCGACCCGCCCGACGCCCTCTCCATGAAGGAGCCGGTGCGCCCGGACTGGCCGCGGCCGGTGGCGTCGCCGCTGCGCTCGAATCGATCCTCCCGCTGAGGGCTCGTCTCGACGTGCCGATCTCATCGATCTCCGTCGGCGCTGCCGGAGCGTGGACCGCGCCGACCGCGGCATCCGAACTCGCTCGGCGGCTCGCCGACACCTTCGGCGTCCCCGCCGCCGTGACCTCCGACGTCGTGTCGGCGCATGCAGGTGCCCTCGACGGCGACGCCGGAGTGCTCCTGATCGCGGGCACCGGCGCGGCCGCCTTGGGAATCGACGGCGATCGGATTGACGGCGATGGGATCGACGGCCGTGGGATCGACGGCAGCGGACCGAACGGCGCTCGCGCCACCCTCGTTGACGGCTGGGGTCCTGAGCTCGGAGACTTCGGCAGCGGGTCGTGGCTCGGACGCGAGGCCCTGCGTGCGGTGCTGCGAGCATCCGTCGGCCTCGGGCCGAGCACCCGACTCACGGATGCCGTGGCGATGTCGATAGGCGTGCCGTCCGCGATTCACCCCTGGCTGGCGGGCGACGGTCCGCTGCCGCGACGTCTCGCGACGCTGGCGCCGCTCGTGCTCGACGCCGCGGAGTCCGGTGACGGAGTCGCCGCCGCCATCGCCGCCGAGAGCATCCGTCTCCTCGCCGCGTCGGCTCACGCCGCGTCGAAGACCGCCGCGTCGGCTCACGCCGCGTCGATGACCGACGCGACGGCTCACGCCGCGTCGATGACCGCAGCGACGGCTCACGCCGCGTCATCGAACGGTGCCGCATCGAACGGTGCGTCAGCATCGAGCGTCGACACGGTGGCTCTGCACGGCGGCCTCACCGAGCACGTCTGGTTCCGCGCACGCATCGAAGAGTCCCTGCGCGCTGCCGGGCATGCGGTGGTCGCCTCTGCCGGCGACGCTCTCGACGGTGCTCTGCTGCTTGCAGAGAGCGCCGATCTTCCCCATGAAAGGTTCGTGCATCGTGCCGAATGAACACGCCAGGTTGACCACGCTCCTCGACGTCCTGTCGACACTCGGAACCGAAGCTTCGACGACCGAGCGGGGCGATCTCGACCTGCTCGACACGATCGAACTCGTGGATCGGATGAACGCCGAGGATCGTCGTGTCCCTGACGCGGTCGCCGAACGCCGCGGCGAGATCGCGGCCGCCGTCGACGGCATCACCGCGCGATTCCGTGAGGGCGGACGCCTGATCTACATCGGCGCGGGCACGGCCGGTCGTATCGGCGTGCTCGACGCGAGCGAATGCCCTCCCACCTTCGGCACCGACCCGTCGATGGTGGTCGGGCTGATCGCCGGTGGAGAGACGGCGATCCGGTCTGCGGTCGAGAACGCCGAGGACGACGCCGAGGCCGCCGGCCTGTCGCTGCGCGAGCTCGGACTGACCGAGAGGGACACCGTGGTCGGGATCTCCGCGTCGGGCCGCACGCCCTACGTGGTGGGCGGCCTGGAGTTCGCGCGGGGAGTCGGAGCGCTCTCCGTCGCGATCGCGTCGAATGCGGCATCCGACATCGGCGCTGTGGCGGACATCGCGATCGAGGTTGTCACGGGGCCGGAGTTCGTCTCGGGATCGACGCGCCTGAAGTCGGGCACCGCGCAGAAGCTCGTCGTGAACATGCTCACCACGCTGTCGATGATCAAGCTGGGCAAGACGCATCGCGGGGTGATGGTCGACCTTCTCGCAACGAATGAGAAGCTGCACGCACGATCGATCCGCACGGTCACCGAGCTCACGGGCGCCACCGTCGACGAGGCCGCCGCAGCCCTGGCCTCGGCGGACGGCTCGGTGAAGCTCGCGATCCTGATGCTCTCGACCGGAGCGTCGGCGGACCGCTCGGCACGGGCGCTCCACGCCGCAGACGGCGTGCTGCGCGTCGCGATCGCCGAGCTCTCCTGAGAGAGGCTTTCGACGCGCGCTGACCCGTGCCGACGCGCGGTGATCGCGTGCTCCCGGCATCCCAGGGGAGAGCGATGTCGTGACCCGAGGTCGGGGTCAGTGACCGCAGGTGCAGGACTCGCCGCCACCGCAGCATCCGGCCTGCGGCGAGCCGTGCGTCTGAGATGACAGGGGCACGTCCATCGCAGGGTTCTGATCGAGGAAGCCGTTCGGCTTGAACCAGAATCCGGCGTAGTCGACGGGCATGATGGGCCAGTCCTCGGGGCGAGGGAAGTGGGTGAGGCCGAATGTGTGCCACAGCACGATGTCCTCGCCGTCGAGCGAACGGTCCCCGGCCGAGTACTCGGGCAGGCCGGATCCGCCCTGGTGTGCGTTGGGATATCTTCCCGCCGGCCAGTTCTGGCCCTGCTCGTGCCGTGTCGCCCACAGATGCTTGGTCGCGAACGTCGCGCGGGCGGTGACGGACGACGCGGGATCTGCCATGAGCAGGGCAGTCGGCTCGGGGATCAGGTGGTACGCGGTGGGGCGTCCGACGCCGTTCGTGCGCGTCGTGCTCTGCACCTCCCAGGCGCGGGCGACCGAGGTGTCCGCCTCGCGCTGCGCCTCGAGCTCGGTGCGCAGCTGCGTCTCTGACCAGGTGAAGGCGTTGCCGAACGGGTTGTCCGGGCCCATGGGGACGCGCTGCGCATCGATCTCGAAGAGGCGGTTCTCCTCGCCGTCGATCGCGACATCGAGTCGCGCGCAGAACAGATGCTGATGCACCGGCGCGAACACGCCCGGCGCGAGCTCGGTCGCGTGCTTCTGGCGGACGCCGGGTTCTCCGGCGCCGACGAACACGATGCCGGTCGCCTTGGCCACCACCTCGATCGAGCCGTCGAGCGCGAAGTTCCAGTAGAAGCCGTAGTCGTAATTGCCGATGGTCGAGAAGTACGAGATCACGAAGCGCCGCGAGCGCCGCACGTCCGAGCGCCCCGCGAGATCGGTGTGCTTCCAGAGGATGCCGTAGTCCTCCTCGTGCATGCACACCACGTTCGGGATGCGCACGGGGTTGCCGTGGTCATCGGCGACGTAGCCGTCGAGATAGCGGATCACGCCCAGGCAGTCGCACCCGAGCTCCAGGTGGTTCGCGTTCTTGCCGAGCAGGTACTCGCCGGCGTCGAAGTAGCTGATCCAGAACCGGCCGGGCGCGGTGTCGCCGTAGGGCACGACCATCTCGGGCACGCTGGCTCGGCTCAGCACCGACCGGCCGTCGAACGCGACGTCGTGCAGCACGAGCCCCTCACGAGCGTTGAAGCTCACCCGCATCGACCAGTTCTCCCACTCGACGAGCGAGCCGGTGACCGAGAAGCTCGGACCCTCGGGTTGGGTGATCTCGATCGGCTTCAGGGTCGTCCGCGCCGCACCCTGCACCTCTGCGTAGTAGTTGCCGTGGCCTGCGGGCACCGGCACATCGCCCTCGTCGTCGATGCGGATCACGCGTCCCTCGGTCAGGTCGATGTGCACGACGAGGCCCTCGACCGGATGTGCCCAGGGCGAGTCATTCTCGTCGTACTTCAGAAAGGTGAGCGAGCGGATGACACGACGCCCCACCTCGTCCGCACGTCCCGTGTATCCGGGGGCGAGGGGACCGCAGAATGCGAGGTCCCGGTGCTCGGCAAGGCCCCGGCGCGTCATCGCCGCCTGCCATTCGGGGGAGGCCTTGACGATCTCCTCCGCGCGGGCGTACTCCTCGAAGAGGTACTGCGGTTGTCCGTACGGCGGTGCGTCGTTCGGCACCCGCTCGGTGCGCAGCACCTCGCCGCGGGTGACCGAGACGATGACCTCGGTCGCGGCGCCGGTCGCCGTGTCGAGCAGCGTCACGTCGATGCGTCGGTCGATCGGTGCGCCGGGTTCCCACGTGGCGAGTTCCTGCTTGGTGGGTTCGTCGGGCAGGAGCATCGGCACGCGTACGGTCTCGCCGAGCAGGCCGGCGGATTCGAGCACGGCCCTGGCTGCGGCGATCTCCTCGCCGGTGAGCGGGTCGAGCGGGTGCGGGGTGGGGATCCGGTCGATCGTGACGGGGTGGGGGTGGGACATCGGCGTACCTCACTATTTCGAGCAGTTGCTCAATAAACGGATGCGGCTGATGCTACGCCGATGTCCTCGACGCGCACAAGAGCGCCGGGGAGAGGACGCCGGCGCCGGATGCGTCGCCGTCCGTGCGGGCGCACGCGGGAACTGCGCGGTTCTGCGCGAGCGTTCAGGCTCGCCAGGGCTCGAGGATGCTCTCGAGCACCGCGAGATGCGCATCCGCGCCGTGCGGCTCGGTGACCTCGATCACCTGCTGTCCGTAGGTGATCGACCGCAGCAGGGACATCAGTGCGCGCTTCGGGGTCGCCGGCGACAGCTCGCCGTCGGCGACCGCTTCGTCGAGGGAATCGCTGATGACGTCCTGCCAGGTCGCGAAGGTCGGCGAGCCCGCATCCGGACTGGAGGCGAGCGCTGTGAGGCGGCCCCAGAAGCCGACCACCACGTAGGCCTCGGTGCGGGTCCCGTCGTCGACGGGAAGGACTTCGCGCATGAGCGCGTCGAGTCTGGCCAGGCCGCGCAGCCCCGCGGTCGCCGACCGGATCCGCTCGTCGGTGCGGCGGGTGATCTCGGTCGCGGCGGCGCGCACGACATCGTCGAACCCGTCGAAGTAGTGCCAGAGCGACCCCGTCGCCACGCCGAGCTCCTTGGCCACCGCTCGCGACGACACGGCCTCGTGTCCGTCGCGTGCCGCCACGGTGAGAAGCGCCTCGGCGATCTGCCGTCGGCGCTGATCGTGGTCTACGACACGGGGCACTCGCCCATCCTGCCTCATCGCGGGGAGTCTAGCTATTTTGAGCAACTGATCAATATAATCCGAACCGTGGATCCCCTCCTCCCCGCAGCATCGTGGCTGATGGCGCTCTCCGCCGTCGTGTCGGCAACGGCATGCCTCGGCATGTGGCGGTCCGTGCCGTGGCAGGGGCGGCAGAGCGCCCTGGTCATGGCGGCGGCGATGATCACGGTCGCGGCCGGCGGCGGCGGCGACACGATGATCGGTCTCGTGCTCGGGGTCGTCCTTCTGGCGTCCGCGATGCTCGGCACCGCCGGTGTGCGCGGAACGCCCGGGGCCAACGCATGCTGCCACCGCGCTCTGGTGTCGCTCGTGATGGCGATCTGCTCGTTCGAGAGCCTGTCGACGGGAGCACGGGCGGTCGAGGCGGGCGGCCACGGCGGGCACGGGTTCGACGGGGTGCTGTCCGTGCTCGTCGTAGCCGGGGTCGTCGCGGTCGTGCTGTGGACGGTCGTCTCCGAGTGGGTGCTCGCCCCCGTGCATCAGGGGCGCACCGGGCGCCTGCTCGCCGTCGAGTCCTGGGCGATGGCGACCGGAGTCGCCGTCATGTGCGTGGCGTGACGAGCACGGTGACGGGATCGAGATGGGCACTACGTCGACGCCGCCCTATTCCAGAACGCGACACGGCGATTTCGGAACCCTCGCCCATGACGCGTACCCTGGACGCATCCCCCGAAGTTCACCCGGCAATCTCGCGCGCCGGCAACCTCGGCGCGCTCACACATGCAAGGACGCAGATGAACGCACCTGCCGCACCCCATGACGACTGGACGGCGCGAGAGGAGCTCGCCGAGCGGATGATCCCGCTCATCGGCGCGCTCAAGCGCGAACGCGACGTCGTCACCTCGCTGCACGGACACCGCCTGCTCGGGCTCTCCGCGACGGGAATCGTCGAGATGCATGATCGGGTCGCCCAGCTCGGACACCGACAGCTCGCGGTCGATGACACCCTCACCGTGCTCGATGCCGTGCACGAGCTCGCACCGGGCGCATCCTCGCTCGACCTCGCGCGTCTGGTGGAGGGTCATGCCGAGAGCGGCCTGCCGCTCGACGTGTACGTGGCCGAGGTGCTCGCGCCCGCGGTCGGTGCCGTCGCCGCCGCACCCACCGATGTCGTGCTCTACGGTTTCGGCCGCATCGGCCGTCTGCTCGCTCGCATCCTCATCGCCCACACCGGCGGGGGCAGCGGTCTGCGCCTGCGCGCGATCGTGGTGCGACGCGGAGCCGAGAACGACCTCGTGAAGCGCGCCTCGCTGCTGCTGCGCGACTCGGTGCACGGGCGGTTCGCGGGCTCCGTCACGGTCGACGAGGATGCCGAGCAGATCATCGCGAACGGCACCCGCATCCAGGTCGTCTACTCCGACGACCCCGCCACGATCGACTACACCGCCTACGGCATCCATGACGCGATCGTCGTCGACAACACCGGACGCTGGCGCGACGAGGCGGGGCTCAGCCGCCATCTGGAGTCGAAGGGCGTCGCGCGCGTGCTGCTGACCGCGCCGGGCAAGGGTGCGCTGAAGAACATCGTGCACGGCATCAACGACGACACCATCGACCCCGACGACCGCATCATCACCGCCGCGTCGTGCACCACGAATGCGATCACGCCCGTGCTCAAGGCCATCGACGAGGCGTACGGGATCGTCCGCGGTCATGTCGAGACGGTGCACTCGTTCACGAACGACCAGAATCTGATCGACAACTTCCACAGCGGAGACCGCCGGGGTCGCTCCGCGGTGCTGAACATGGTCATCACCGAGACGGGAGCAGCCAAGGCCGTCGCCCGGGCGCTCCCCGAGCTCGAGGGAAAGCTGACGGGCTCTGCGATCCGGGTGCCCACGCCCGATGTCTCGCTGGCCGTGCTGCACCTGAGCCTCAAGCGGCCCGCGGTCAGAGACGAGCTCAACGACTACCTGCGTCGCGTCTCACTGCACTCGAAGCTGCGCCAGCAGATCGACTACGTCGAGAGCCCCGAGGTCGTCTCCACCGATTTCGTCGGATCGCACCGCGCCGGCATCGTCGACGGCCTCGCGACCATCGCGACCGACACGGACGTCGTGCTCTACGTCTGGTACGACAACGAGTACGGATACTCCTGCCAGGTCATCCGCGTGCTAGAGGTCATGGCCGGCTCGCATCCGATCGTGCTTCCGCAGCGGCGGGAGGTCACGCTGCACGGCTGAACGACCACCGATCGCGTCGGGTGTCGCCGGCCACGGGCATGATGAGGACATGAAGACCTCGACCCTGCTGTCGGAGCGTCTGTGCTCGCATCGGCTCAGCGCCCCGGCGTGTTCGGTGACGGATGCGGCGGCGCACATGCTCGCGGTGCAGAGCCAGGACCTCCTGGCGGGCCGATGGGCGCTGGCGTGTCGCACCGGGGGAGAGCCGCCGCTGCGCGCGGTCGACCGGGCGTTCGAGCGGGGCGACCTGGTGCGCGCATGGACGATGCGCGGCACCCTGCACATCATCCCCGCGCGGGATCTCGGCTGGGTGCTCTCGGTGACCGGTCGACGTCAGCGTCAGCAGGCCGCCACGCGACGACGTGATCTGGGCATCGATGACGAGATGCTCGGCGCAATCACCCGGGCGATCGTGCCCGCGCTCCGAGACGGCGGTGCGACGCGCGCCGAGATGTTCGATCTCTTCCGCGGCGCGGGGGTCGACCCCGCGGGCCAACGGGGGATCCACCTGCTGGCCGAGCTCACGCTGCGGGGACTCCTGTGTCAGGGCCCGATCGTCGCGCGCTCGGGCATCGCCCGCGAGCAGCGGTTCGTGCGTGTCGAAGACCACATCCGCGAGCACGCGGCACCCGACGATCCGCTCGCCGAGCTCTTCGTCCGCTACGTCGACGGTCACGGACCCGCCGGGATCGCCGACTTCGCCTGGTGGTCCGGCCTCACCCTCGGGCAGTCCCGCGAGGCCCGGGAGCGCGCGGCGGGTCGCGTCGCCGAGGTCGATGACGGGGTCTTCGTCTCGCTGCGGCGTCCGCGACGGTCGGCCGCAGCGCCCGACGTGCGCGCGCTCGGAGCCTTCGACGAGTACTACATCTCGTACGCCGACCGCACCGCGGTGTGTCGTCCGAAAGACCTCGCCGCGGTGGGGCCGGGCAAGAACGGCATGGTGCGGGCGACGATCCTCGCACACGGCAGGGTGGTCGGATGCTGGACGCACGCGAGCGCGTCACTCGGCTCGCCGGCCGAGCTCTTCGACGTCGTCCCGGGCGACGCGCCGATCGACCACGACGCGGTCGGTGCCGCGCTCGCCCGCTTCACGCGTTTCGTCGAGGGCTGAGCGGGCCCGGCCTCATTCGTCGGCGTGACGGGAGAGGAAGTTGTAGACCTCGTTGTCGTCGACGCCGGGGAACGCGCCGCGGGGGAGCGGAGAGAACATGTGGGTGTGCACGCGCGCGCTCGGCCAGGCCTTGCCGTACCAGCGCTCGGTGAGGTCGGTGGAGGGGCGACGGCAGCAGGCCTCGTCGGGGCAGGTCGACACCGCACGGTCGGCGGTCTCACGTCCGCGCCACCAGCGGGCATCGTCGAAGGGCACGCCGACCGTGATCGAGAACTCCCCGTCCGTCGACGCACCGGTCTGGGTGGAGCACCAGAACGTTCCCGAGGGGGTGTCGGTGTACTGGTGGTGCTCGTTCGTGCGGTTCTGCTGGGTGAACGCCGCCCGCGCCTGGAACCGGCGGCACACGCGCTGGCCCTCCACCGCGCCTGTGACATCCATCGGCAGCGGCAGGCCGTCGTTCTCGTAGACGCGGGTGATGGCGCCCGTGGCGTCGACGCGCAGGAAGTGCAGTGACATGCCCAGGTGCTGGGTGAGCAGGTTCGTCATGCGCATCCCCGCGGCCTCGTGGGTCACACCGAACGCGTCGCGGAAGTCCTCGACCGCGAGGTTGCGGTCCTTCTTGGCCTGCTGCAGGAAGGCCACTGATGCGGTCTCGGGCATCAGGCAGGACGCGGCGAAGTAGTTGATCTCGAGCCGCTGCTGCAGGAAGTCGGCGTAGTCGGTGGGCGGGGTGTGGCCGAGCAGGCGGTGCGCCATGGCCTGCAGTGCCATCGACCGCAGGCCGTGCCCGCCGGGGATCGAGGCCGGGGGCAGGTAGATGCGGCCGTTCTCGACGTCGGTCACCGATCTCGTCGAATGGGGGAGGTCGTTGACGTAGATGAGCTCGAAACCGAGCTTCTCGGCCATGATGCTCACGGTGCGGTGCGTCAGCGCGCCCTGCACGTGACCCGCCGAGCGCAGCTGCTTCTCGGCGAGCTTCTCGATGTCGCCGAGGTAGTTGTGCTGTTCGCGCATGCGCAGTCGCAGCTCGGTGTTCGCGCGCCGCGCCTCCTCGGGCGTCGCGATGGCCTCGCGCTCCCGACGCTGGAGTTCGCGATGCAGTCCGAGCATCGACTCGATCGTCTCGTCGCTCATCCCCTTCGTCACGCGCACGGGGGCGATCCCGAGCTGCCGGAACACCGGGCTCTCCTGGGCGCGCTCGAGTTCGATCTCCAGGGCGGCGCGACGGTTGGGCGGTTCCGCGGAGATGAGATCGGTGACTTCGGTGCCGGTCGCCTGTGCGATGGCCTGCAGCAGGGAGAGCTTGGGCTCGCGCTTGCCGTTCTCGATGAGGCTGAGCTGGGATCCGGCCACGCCCACGAGAGCGCCGAGCTCATCGAGAGTGAAGCCCTTCTCGAGACGTCGATGACGGATGCGATGCCCGAGGGTCGCGAGATGAATGCCCGAGGTAGCCATTCCTTGATCATATCTAAAGAATGCAGATTCTTACACGCAGGAATGGCCGAAAGTCCGCCGTTAACGCGAAGAAGATGGATGCAACGCCCCCGACATCAAGGAGCAGTCATGGCGATCGCCGAAGTCTTCACCCCCCGAGCAGCATCCGTCGCACCCGTGCGCACCTTCGGGACGGCTCCGACCTATGACACCCCCGCGATGACCGAGCTCCGCGAATGGGTCGACGAGATCGCCGCGCTCACGCAGCCGGCCTCGATCCACTGGGTCGACGGCTCGCGCGCCGAGAACGACTGGCTGCTGCGCGGCCTGGTCGACGAGGGCAAGCTCATCAAGCTCAACCCCGAGTGGCGTCCCGGCTCGTACCTCGCCCGCTCGCACCCCAGCGATGTCGCCCGCACCGAGGGCCGCACCTTCATCTCCTCGGAGCGCGAAGAGGATGCCGGCCCCACGAACAACTGGGCGCCGCCCGCGCAGATGCGCGAGAAGATGACCGAGATCTTCGAGGGGTCGATGCGCGGACGCACCATGTTCGTCGTGCCGTTCTCCATGGGACCGGTCGGGGGGCCCCTGTCGCACATCGGCGTCCAGATCACCGACAGCGCCTACGCCGTCACCTCCATCGGGATCATGACGCGCGTCGGCGACGCGGTCACGCGACAGATCGCCGACGGCGCCCCGTGGGTGAAGACCGTGCACTCGGTCGGCGCGCCCCTGGCGCCGGGTGCCGCGGATGTCGAGTGGCCCTGCAACGACGACAAGTACATCGTGCACTTCCCCGAGACGCTCGAGGTGTACTCGTTCGGCTCCGGATACGGCGGCAACGCGATCCTCGCCAAGAAGTGCTTCGCGCTGCGCATCGCCTCGGTGATCGCCCGTGACGAGGGATGGCTCGCCGAGCACATGCTGCTCATCCGGGTCATCGATCCTGCAGGCAAGGCCTACCACGTCGCCGCAGCCTTCCCCTCGGCGTGCGGCAAGACGAACCTCGCCATGCTGCGTCCGACGATCCCCGGGTGGCGCGTCGAGACTCTGGGCGACGACATCGCGTGGATCCGCCCGGGCGAGGACGGCCGCCTCTGGGCGATCAACCCCGAGGCCGGGTTCTTCGGCGTCGCGCCCGGCACCGGCGAATCGACCAACGTCACCGCGGTCGAGACCCTCTGGGGCAACACGATCTTCACGAACGTGGCGCTGCGTCCCGACGGCGACGTGTGGTGGGAGGGACTGACCGATCAGGCGCCCGCGCACCTGATCGACTGGGAGGGAAACGACTGGACGCCGGACTCGGGGCGTCCGGCCGCGCACCCCAACTCTCGTTTCACCGTCTCTGCCGCACAGTGCCCGCAGATCTCGGAGGACTGGGAGCAGGCGGTGCCGCTCGACGTCATCCTGTTCGGCGGACGCCGCGCGACCAACGTGCCGCTCGTCGTGGAGGCGACGGACTGGACGCACGGAGTGTTCCTCGGCTCGAACATCTCGTCGGAGCGCACGGCCGCCGCCGAGGGCACGGTCGGCGAGCTGCGCCGCGATCCGTTCGCCATGCTGCCCTTCTGCGGCTACAACATGGCCGACTACTTCGGTCACTGGCTCACGGTCGGTCGCGGCCTGCGGTTCGATCGCGCACCGCGCATCTTCCAGGTCAACTGGTTCCGTCGCGGTTCCGACGGGCGCTTCCTGTGGCCCGGCTTCGGCGACAACTCACGGGTCGTCGACTGGATCATCCGCCGCATCGCGGGCGAGGTCTCGACAGTGGACAGCCCGATCGGCCGTCTGCCGATCGTGTCGGATCTCAACCTCGATGGCATCGACGTGCCGCAGGCCGACCTCGACGAGCTGTTCGCCGTCGACACCGAGGCCTGGAAGCATGAGGCCGACCTCACCGAGGAGTTCTACGACACCTTCGGCGAGAAGGTGCCGGCAGCTCTCCGCGCCGAACTGGCATCGCTGCGCTACCGCCTCGACAAGGCGTGACAGACCGGGCGCCGGTTCGGGGGAGCCGGCGTCCCACCCTTCCCCCCCCCCCCGACCCGCGAGGGCGGGACGTCGGAGACGAACCCATGGCTGAGTGGTCTCCGGCATCCCGCCCTCGCGCACTCTCGTGTGTGCGCCTCGCTCAGGCCAGCAGCTGGTGCCGGGCCAGGTCACGGTAGAGCGGCGTCGACTCCACGAGCTCGGCGTGCGTGCCCTGTCCGACGACGGTGCCGTCCTGCAGTACCACGATCAGGTCGCTGTCGACCACCGTCGACAGCCGGTGCGCGATGACGATGAGCGTGCGGTCGGTGGAGACCGCGTCGATCGCCTCGCGCATGCGCTGCTCGTTCACGCCGTCGAGCGACGACGTGGATTCATCGAGCAGCAGGATCGGTGCATCCGTGAGCAGGGCACGGGCGATCGCGAGACGCTGACGCTCTCCGCCCGAGAGCATCACGCCGTCTTCGCCGACGGGAGCCGAGAGGCCGAGTGGGCTGCGCTCGAGCACATCGCCGAGGTTCACCGCGCGCAGCACCTGTTCGCATGCCGCATCGGAGGCGTCGGGCGATGCGAGGCGCAGGTTGTCGGCGAGCGTCCCGGCGAGCGTGGGGGCATCCTGCTCGACGTATCCGAACTGCGCCCGAAGCTCATCCCGGGGGTACGTGCGCGCATCGTGCCCGTACAGGCGGATCGAGCCGCCCGTCGGGTCGTAGAAGCGCTCGATGAGCGACAGGATCGTGCTCTTGCCGGCGCCGCTGGGACCCACGAGTGCCACGCGGGCGCCGCGGGGCACGGCAAACGAGACGCCGCGCAGCACGTCGCGGTCGGGGCCGGAGGCGTCGGCCGTCTCGAGCGTGCCGCTGCGTTCGAGGTGCGCGTCGGCGAGCAGCGTCTTCGCCTCCTTCGCCGCGGCCTCACGGGCGGCGACGACGTTCTCGGGATAGTGGAAGCGCACATCGCGGAACTCGAGAGCGGGCGCCGCGGGGTCTGCCGCATCGCGCGGGATCGACGTGGCGGTCTGTGCGTCGTCCTGGGTCTCGGTCGGCAGGTTCAGCACCTCCTGGATGCGGCCGAGCGCGCCCAGCGCCTGGTTCACCGAGGTGATGGCCCCGAAGGTCGTCGCGAGCGGCATCACGAGCATGAACAGGAAGAGGATGAAGGTGATCAGCGAGGCGATCGTGATCGTGCCGGCGGCGACGCGGAAGCCGCCGACGCCCAGCACGACGAGCATGGACACCTGCAGCGCCACGCCCGCGATCGGCACGACCAGCGAGGAGATCTTCGCGATCCGCACGCCGATCCCGTACGCCTCCGTCGCGAGCGTCGACACCGATGCGGTCTCGCGCTCGGTGGCTCCGGAGGCTCGGACGGTGCGGATGGATCCCACGGCACGCTCGACGCCGGACGCGAGCTCGCCCACCTTCTCCTGCTGGGCCGTCGACGCCGTGCGGATGCGGCCGCTGAGTGCCACCACGACGACCACGGAGACGCCGATCACCACGACGATGAGCAGCAGCAGCACCGGGTCGATCACGAGCATGGCGATCAGCGCGCCGAGGAACAGGATCGCGCTGCCGACGGCATCCGCCAGCCCCTGCGTGAGCACGGCGTAGAGCAGCGTGGTGTCGGTGCCGACCCGCGAGACCAGGTCGCCGGTGCGGCGGGCGTCGAACTCGCTGATCGGCAGATGCAGGATGCGGGAGATGAGCTTGCGCCGGCTGGAGTAGACGACGGCAGTGCCGGTGCGCTGCAGCAGATAGTGCTGGTACCCCGAGATGATCGACGACACGACCACGAGTGCGATGAGCACCCACACGATGATGCCGAGACCCTCATCGGACTGCACGGCCTCGATGACCTGTCCCACCAGCAGCGGCTGAGCGAGCGAGGTCGCCGCGCCGAACACGCTGAGCACGGCGACGACGATGAGTGTGCGCTTGTGCTCGAAGAGGAAGGGGAGGAGCTGGCGGAAAGTGGCGCGCGGGCCGTCCTGGTGCGCGCCGCGTCCGCGTCGGCGTGGTGTCGCCGTGCTGGACATGCGGGACCTCGATCTGCTGGGGGAGTAGTTCGACCGTACTTCGTGCCGCGGCCGATTCTGTGGATGGGCTGTGCGCGTCTCGTGATGCGAGACTGGGGCGATGCTGGCTGCACCGAGACCCGTCCCCGGCGACCATGTCGCCATCCTCTCACCGGCCTTCGCCGCTCCGGCCGTCGCGCCGCAGATCCACGAGCAGGCGATGCGCCGGCTGCGGGACCTCACCGGTCTGATCCCCGTCGAGTATCCGACCACGCGTGAGCTCGATGCGACCCCCGAGGCGCGGGCCGCCGACGTGAACGCGGCCTTCGCGGACCCGCGCATCCGCGCCATTCTCGCCACCATCGGCGGCGACGATCAGATCCTCGTCGTGCCCCACCTCGACGCTGCGCTCGCGCAGGCAGACGCCAAGCCCTTCCTCGGCTACAGCGACAACACGAACATCCTCAACTGGCTCTGGGGCCTGGGCATCCGCGGGTACTACGGCGGATCCACCGCCGTGCACCTCGGCCCAGGGCCCGCGGTCGACGACGTGCACCTGCGGTCGCTGCGCGCGGCGCTGCTCGACGGCGGCGCGCTCGAGATCACGGAGCCCGGAGAGTCGGAGGACGTGGGGAGGCGATGGACCGACCCGCGCGCACTCACCGAGTACGGCGATCGGGTCGCGACCGAGGAGTGGACCTGGTCGGGTCCTGCCGTCCGCGTCGAAGGCCGCACCTGGGGCGGATGCCTCGAGGTGATCGATCAGCTCGCGCTCGCCGACCGGCTGCCGACCTCGTACGACCTGCGCGGCGGGATCCTGCTGCTCGAGACGAGCGAGGAACGCCCGGCGGCGAGCTGGGTGGCGCGCTGGCTGCGCGGGCTGGGCGAGCGGGGCATCATCGGCGCTGTCGCCGGGGTGGTGGTGGCGCGACCGCCGGTGAGCGACTTCGACTTCCGGCCGTCGGCGGAGGAGGCAGGCTCCCTTCGTGCGGCGCAGCGTGATGTCGTGATCGAGACGGTGGCGCGATACAACCCGGATGCCGTGGTCTGCGTGGGTGTGCCGTTCGGTCACACGCGGCCGCAGTGGATCGTGCCGTACGGCGGCGCGATGGTCCTCGACGGCGCCGCCAGGACGATCACGGCCTCGTACTGAGGGTCGTGCCGGCTGAGACGGCGTCCGGTCGCAGATCCAGTCGGCGAAGCACCTGGGCGTTGAGCGCGACGACGATGGTCGACAGGGACATCAGCACCGCTCCGACGGACATGGGGAGGATGAATCCGATCGGAGCGAGCACTCCGGCGGCAAGGGGGACCGAGAGCAGGTTGTAGCCGGCAGCCCACCACAGGTTCTGCGTCATCTTGCGGTAGCTGGCCCGCGACAGCTCTATCACCGAGAGCACGGACCGGGGGTCGTCGCTGGCGAGGATGACGCCGGCCGAAGCGATCGCGACATCCGTTCCCGCACCGATGGCGATGCCGACGTCGGCCTGTGCGAGGGCGGGGGCGTCGTTGACGCCGTCTCCGACCATCGCGACCTTGCGGCCCTCGTTCTGAAGCTCCTTCACCTTCGACGACTTGTCCTCCGGTCGCACCCCCGCGAAGTACCGGTCGATGCCGAGTTCACCTGCGACGGAGGCGGCGACCGCGTCGGCGTCACCGGTGATCATGACCACCTGCACGCCGCGCGCGTGGAGGGCATCGACGGCGGGCCGAGACTCCGGACGTATCTCATCGGCCAGGCGCAGGGCACCCGCCACCTGACCGTCGACGAGGACGTGGAGGATGATCGCACCCTCACGTCGCCACTCGTCGGCGACGGGGAGCTCCTGGGCGTGTTCCTGCTCGAGCAGGTACGGGCCGCCGACCTGCACGAGGCGTCCGTCTACGCGCGCGCGGACCCCCACGGCAGGAGAGGACTCGAAGTCCGAGGAGGCAGGAACGGCAGAGGTCTTCTCCTTCGCGGCGTTCACGATCGCACGTGCGAGGGGATGCTCGGAGTCCACTTCCGCCGCGGCAGCCGATGCGAGCAGTCGATCAGCGTCGGTTCCCGGTGCGGGGTCGATCGCCGTCACTGCGGGGGCGCCCTTGGTGAGCGTGCCCGTCTTGTCGAACAGCACGGTGTCGATGGTGCGCATGCTCTCCAGCGCGAGGCGATCTTTGATCAGCACACCCCCGCGAGCAGCCCGCTCGGTCGCGATCGACACGACGAGTGGAATCGCCAGACCCAGCGCGTGCGGGCAGGCGATCACGAGCACGGTGATCGTGCGGATCACGGCCGCATCGGGCATGCCGACCGCCGTCCAGACGATCGCGGTGATCGCCGCAGCGCCGAGCGCGAACCAGAACAACCAGCCTGCCGCTCTGTCCGCGAGCCGCTGCGCCCGCGACGACGAACTCTGTGCTTCGGTCACCAGCTTCCGGATACCCGCCAGGGCGGTGTCCTCGCCGATGGCGGTGATCTCCACCCGCACACCGGAATCGGTGGCGACGGTACCGGCGATCACCTGGTCGCCGTCGCTGCGGCGCACCGGCCGGGACTCGCCGGTGATCATCGACTCGTCGATGCTCGCCGAGCCCTGCACGATCTGCCCGTCCGCGGGAATCCGCCCGCCGGGGCGCACCACCACCACATCGCCCACCTGCAGATCGGACGGGGCGACTGTGACCGTCGTGTCGCCTTCGATCCTCTCCGCCTCATCGGGCAGCAATGCAGCCAGAGAGTCCAACGCGGAGGTCGTCTGCGCGAGCGAGCGCATCTCGATCCAGTGACCGAGCAGCATGATCACAATCAGGAGCGCCAACTCCCACCAGAAGTCCAGCTCATGATGCAGCAGACCCACGCTCGCGCCCCACGATGCGACGAACGCCACCGTGATCGCAAGGGCGATCAGCAGCATCATCCCGGGCGTGCGGGCCCTCAGCTCACTCACCGCACCGGTGAGGAATGGGGCTCCGCCCCACACGTACATGATGCTGCCGAGAACCGGAGACATCCACCCGACCCACCCGGCGTCGGGCAGCGGGTATCCGAGCAGCATCGAGAACATCGTCGAGAACCCGACGACAGGGAACGCGAGGACCAGCATGATCCAGAACAGGCGTCGGAATCGCCCTACATGATCACCGTGCCCCGCGTGCCCTGAATGCCCCGCGTGCTCTGAATGCCCCGCGTGCTCTCCGTGGCTGGTGTGGCCACCGTGTTCATCATTGTCGATGTGCGCGTCCATGAGTGCAGAATACCCCCTGGGGGTATTCAACGCGATCGGTCATGCTGTATTCCCCGCCGAGGCGCTCTGCCCGTTGCCCGTCGCGCGGATGGAAAAGGCGGCACCCCCCGAGGAGATGCCGCCCTTTCGCTCGAGATGAGCTGTCAGAGTTCGACCGCAGCGGCGACGCCGAGGTCTTCGTCGTAGTCGTTGTCCTTGGTCTCCTTCGAGAGGAACAGCGCGATGAAGGTGAGCACTCCCATCGCCGACAGATAGAGCCCGACGAGCCAGGGCGCGCCGTCACCGAGCTCCCACAGCCACAGCGCGACGATGGGAGCGAGGGCGGCGCCGAGGATCGACGACACGTTGTACGAGATCGCGGACCCGGTGTAGCGCACGTTCGTGGGGAAGAGCTCGGGCAGCAGCGCGCCCATCGGACCGAACGTCGCTCCCATCAGCATGAAGCCGAACACGAGGAACGCCTGGGCGAGCGCTCCTGTGAACTTGGGGTCGACCGCGGGCAGCAGGAAGGCGTTGAAGGTGAGACCGAACACGATGATGAGTCCGGTGACCCACATCAGCAGCCTGCGGCGCCCGATCTTGTCGGCGATGGGGCCGGAGAGCAGCGTGAAGACACCGAAGAACACCACGCCGATGATCTGCATGAGCACGAAGTCGGTGTAGCCGAATCCGAGGCCCGGGTAGAACTGAGACGCGAAGGCGGCGGCGTCGAAGTCCTTGCCGGTCGCTTCGGCGGCGGCCCGCGCTGCGGCCGACGCGGTCTCGAGCGATGCGGGCTTGGTGCCGTAGGCGAGGGTGAAGTTCGTCATCAGGTAGAACAGCACGTAGGTCGCCAGCATGATGAACGTGCCGAGGATCAGCTGCCGCCAGTGGTGGCGGAAGACGGTGGCGAGCGGCAGCTTGCGGATCGCGCCCTTCTTCTCGGCCTTGGTGAAGGTCTCGGACTCGACGAGCTTCAGGCGCACCCACAGGCCGATGATGACCATCACGGCGGAGAACAGGAACGGGATGCGCCATCCCCACGACAGGAACGCCTCGGACTTGAGCGCCGGGTTCTCGGAGTGCGGCAGCAGCCAGTTGATCGTGAGGAACAGCAGGTTCGCGATGATGAAGCCGAGCGGCGCTCCCAGCTGGGGGAACGTGCCGTACCAGGCGCGCTTGCCCTTCGGGGCGTTCTCGGTGGCGACCAGTGCGGCACCCGACCACTCACCGCCGAGGGCGAAGCCCTGCGCGAGGCGCAGGATCAGCAGGAGCAGTGCCGCCCACCAGCCGATCTGCTGGAAGGTGGGGAGCAGGCCGATGACGAACGTCGCGATGCCCATCGTGAGCAGCGAGGCGACGAGCGTCGCCTTGCGACCGAACTTGTCGCCGAAGTGGCCGAAGATCACCGCACCGATCGGACGGGCGATCATCGCGGCGCCGAAGACGGCGAACGACGACAGCAGCGAGGTGGTGTCGTTCCCGGTGGGGAAGAACAGCACCGGGAAGACGAGCACGGCCGCCGTCGCGTACGCGTAGAAGTCGTAGAACTCGATCGTCGTGCCGACGAGGCTCGCCGTGATGACGCGCGAACGCGGATTCGCGGGCGCTGTGGTCGTACTCATGCTGCTCCTTAGATCCGAGTGCGCTGGTATACCAGGGCACCGAGAGATCCTACGCCTTCCTGAACGTTTGCTGGGTGCGTATGACATCCCGTCGCCGCGCGTGCGTAGAGTCGAACGCGGATGCCGATGCCCACGGGAGACGAGAAGATCGTGACGACGAGACTGCTGCTGATCGCCGACACCCATGTGCCCGCCCGCGCGAAGAGACTGCCCGACGCCGTGCTGTCGGCGGTCGAGGAGGCCGACATCGTCGTGCACGCGGGCGACTGGATCGACGTCGCGACTCTGGATCTGCTCGAATCACGAGCACGGCGACTCGTGGGCGTTCACGGGAACAACGACGGCCCGGCGCTGCGCGAGCGGCTGCCCGAGATCGCCCGGCTGACGGTCGAGGGCGTCGAGATATCCGTGGTGCACGAGACCGGGCAGAAGCAGCGGCGCGAGGAGCGGATGGACGCCGCCTTTCCCGGCACGGATCTGCTCGTCTTCGGGCACTCGCACATCCCGTGGGACACGGTGGCCCCGTCGGGCATGCGTCTGCTGAACCCGGGGTCGCCGACCGATCGCCGCCGTCAGCCCGTCTGCACGATGATGACGGTCGTGATCGACGGCGGGCGGATCGACGCCACGCTGGTGCCGATCGCGTGAGCGGCCACCCTGAGGCTCCTTCCGTCTACCGCGCCCCGATGCGCTCACGCGATGACGACGTGCGCCGCGGGGCTGCCGTCGAACGGGCGCTCGCGACCCGGGTCTGCGGAATGGGCGGCCGGCTCGACGACCCGCCCGGCTCGATCGACGACGCGCTCGCCGCGGTGGACGCGGCTTTCGGGGAGCGGATGGCACGCCGACTCGAGCGATTCGCGAGCGTGCTCGAGGGGACGTTCGTCTGGACTCGCGACGCCGACGGGTTCCTGTGGCTGGGCCGGCTCACCGGACCATGGCGCTACGACGCATCCCCCGAGGCGAGCGCGGTCGATCTCGGGCATGTGCGCGCGTGCGACTGGCTCGACCATCCGGTCGATCCGGCCGCGGTGCCGCCCGGCGTGCAGGAGGCTTTCGCGCGCGGGGGCCGCAACTGGCAGAGCATCACCCGGGCCGACACCGCACGCCTGACCGCCGACGTCTGGTGGTCCCGCAGAGGCGCGTAGCGACGGTGCGGAGCCGAGGTCGGTGCCTCCGCTCCATTCCTCTGTGCCCTGTTCCTCTGTGCGCTATTCCTCTGTGCCCTATTCCTCTGTGCTCTATTCCTCGGTGCTCTATTCCTCTGTGTCGCCGAGAGCGAGTGCCGAGACGAAGTCCGCGGACGGGGAGAGCAGGTACTCGAGCTCGAGGACGACGAGCCTGTTCGCTCCGGCGAGGGTCGCGGGTGCGGGGACGAAGAGCGTACGCTGCGGGCCGTTGCGCCAGTAGCGGCCCAGGAAGAACCCGTTGACGAACGCGTACCCCTTGCTCCAGGACGCGGTGTCGAGCAAGAGGTCGGCGGGGGAGTCGAGGGTGAAGTCCGCGACCCACGCGGACGGTCCGGTGAACGGAGCGCCCGACGGCTTCCCGCCGCGGCCGGCGATCTCCGCCGCGATCTCCGCGACGTCGAGCGGTGTCGAGCGCCATCCGGTCAGGGGTGCATCGTCGACGGCGGGGGTGCCGATGAGGCCCTTCTGCTCGCCGAGCCGGTGGTCGTAGTTCACGCGACCCTGCTCCTCGACGAGGATGCTGAGCGTGCGGCCGGCGGGAATCTGCAGCGCGCGGTCATGGCGCGCGCGCGAGAGAGTTCCGACAGCCTGGCCGTCGACGCTCACCCAGGCGAGGTCGCGCACCTCCTCGGTGACGAGAAGCCCTCCACGGCCTCCCGGCAGCTCGGTGTCGTAGCGGACGAGAGCGCTCAGATGCCCGAGCTCGTCGAAGGTCGCCGGGGAATCGGTGCGCACGGACGTGTCGACCACGGCATCCGTCCACGCGCCCGCAGGCACGAGCGGCACCGAGAATGCCGGCGAGGTCGTCGCGGCGGGCGGGCGCTCATCGGGGACGGGGGCGTACTTGGCGATCACGTCGCGGAAGGCGAAGAACTTCGCCGTCGGGTTCCCGGCTTCGTCGAGAGGGGCGTCGTAGTCGTACGAGGTGACGATCGGCAGGTAGCGGCCCTTGTGGTTGGCGCCGTTGGTGAGTCCGAAGTTCGTGCCGCCGTGGAACATGTAGATGTTCACCGACGCGCCGGCGGCGAGCAGCTCGTCGAGGTCGGATGCCGCGGCCTCCACATCGGTGGTGTGGTGCACGCCGCCCCACCAGTCGAACCAGCCGTCCCAGAACTCGGAGCACATCAGCGGACCGGTGGGCTGGTGGGCGCGCAGGGTGGCGAGTCGCTCGGCGCTGCGCGAACCGAACGAGCCGGTCTTGTGCAGCTCGGGCAGGCTGCCGTCGGCGAGCATCTGATCGGTGGGCTGGTCGACCGTGGTGAGCGGAACGGTGATGCCCGCCTCGCGAGTCAGCGCGACGAGAGCCTGGAGGTAGGCCTTGTCGGAGCCGTAGGCGCCGTATTCGTTCTCGATCTGCACGAGCACGACGGAGCCGCCGCGGTCGATCTGCCGGGGAGCGACGATCTCGTAGACGCGACGCAGGTAGTCGCTCACCTCGGCCAGGTAGGTGGGCTCGGAGGAGCGGAGCTCGCGCTCGCCGGCGGTGAGCCAGTTCGGGAGCCCGCCGTTGTGCCATTCGGCGCAGATGTAGGGGCCGGGGCGGACGATCGCATCCATGCCCTCGGCCTGGATGAGGTCGAGGAATCGACCGAGGTCGTTCCATCCCGTGGCATCCCACTCGCCCCGCCGCGGCTCGTGCGCGTTCCAGGCGACGTAGGTCTCGATCGTGTTCAGCCCCATCAGGCGTGCCTTGCGGATGCGGTCCTGCCACTGGTCGGGGTGCACCCGGAAGTAGTGGATGGCACCGGAGATCACCCGGTGGGGGAGGCCGGCGCGGAGGAAATCGGTCTCGCCGATGGAGAAGGAGGTCACGATGAGGTGCTTTCGATGGGTGGGCCGGACGGGAGGATTCCCGCCCGGCCCAGACGTGCGATTACTTGTTGACGGCGAAGCCCTGCGAGTTGCCGTACTCGACCAGTGCGTCCTGCCAGGTCGTCAGTCCCTCGTTCAGGTCCGTGCCGTTCTGGTACGACTGGCCGACGGTGTCTCCGAAGATGCTGTTGCCGTAGACCTGGTAGGGCAGGTAGCTCCAGCCCTCGACGACGTCATCGGCCGCGGCCGCGAGGACCTCGTTGATCTTCTGACCGCCGAAGTACTCCGGGGCGTCCGCCAGGAACTCCTCGCTCGACAGCTCGGCCGTGGTGGAGGGGAACCCGCCGGACTCGAGGAAGGTCGAGATGCTGTCCTCCGAGTTGTTCAGCCACCACAGGAAGCCCGCAGCGAGCTCGGGGTTCTTGCTCTGCGAGGTCACGGCCTGACCGCCGCCGCCGTTCTCGGCGGACGCCGGGGTGCCGTCGTAGGTCGGCATCGGAGCGACGCGCCAGTCGCCGGCTCCGTCGGGGGCACCGGTGATGAGGTTGCCGGGCATCCAGGCGCCGATCACGAGGGTCGCGAGGCTGCCGTCGCCGAGAGCGCGGAACCACTCGTCGCTCCAGCTGCTGTACGGGGCGAGCAGGTCCTCCTCGACGAGGCGGTTCCAGTTCTCGGTCCACTTCTTCGATCCGTCGTCCTGCAGATCGATCGTCACGTCGGTGCCGGAGGCGGCGAACGGCTCGCCGCCCGCCTGCCAGATCATCGAGGTGGCGAAGCCCGCGTCGCCGGTGTCGTTGGTGATGTACGCGTCGGGGTTCGCCGCGTGGATCGTCTTGGCGGCCTCGTAGTACTCGTCCCACGTGGTGGGCACGGCGACACCGGCGGCATCGAACACGGCCTTGTTGTAGAACAGCGCCATGGGGCCCGAGTCCTGCGGCAGGCCGTAGATCGCGTCGCCCTCGGTGACGGAGTTCCACGTCGAGGCGGTGTAGTCGTCCTCGAAGTCGGCGAAGCCGTACTGCGAGAGGTCGACGAACGCGTCGCTGAGAGTGAACTGCGGGAAGGCGTAGTACTCGATCTGCACGACGTCGGGGGCGCCGGAGCCGGCCTTGATCGCGTTCTGGAGCTTGGTGTACTCGTCCTTGTTGGTGCCCGCGTTGACCACGTTGACCTTCACATTCGGGTACTCCTTCTCGAAGGCCTCGACCTGGGCCTCCGCAGACGGCGTCCACGACCAGTACGTGATCTCGCCGCCCTTCTCGAGAGCGGCCTCGACGGAGTCGAACGAGCCGTCGCCGGCCGCGCCGCCGCTGCCGGAGCTGCCGGCGCTGCATCCGGCCAGCGCGAGCGCCGCGACGGTGCCGGCCGCGAGCACCGTGAGGGTGCGTCGGGCGGCGGGGGAGGGAAGGTGCTTCATTGCTGTGTCCTTTCGGGGGTGCGGTCCTTCATCGGACCGACGTCTTCGGTGCAGAGGATGCCGGGAGCTACTGCTTGACGCTGCCGGCGGTGAGACCTGACTGCCAGAAACGCTGCAGCAGCAGGAAGGCGATGACGATCGGGACGATCGTGAGCAGCGAGCCCATGATCACGAGGTTGTAGATCGGCTGGGAACCTGCGCCGATGGCCTGCGCGCTCCACTGGTTGAGACCCACGGTGAGGGGATACCAGGCGGGGTCGGAGAGCATGATCAGGGGCAGGAAGTAGTTGTTCCAGGTCGCCACCACGGTGAACAGGGTCACGGTCACGATGCCCGGGGCGAGAAGCCGCATCGAGATGGTGAAGAACGTGCGGAACTCGCCGGCCCCGTCGATACGGGCGGCCTCGAGCAGCTCGGTCGGCACCGATTCCGAGGCGAAGACCCAGATCAGGTACAGCCCGAAGGGACTGATGAGTGACGGGATGATGACCGCCCAGGGCGTGTTCGTGAGCCCCAGCTCGCTGAAGAGCAGGAACGTCGGCACGGCGAGGGCGGTGCCGGGCACCGCGACGGCACCGAGGACGACGGCGAAGACGGCGCGCCGGCCGGGGAAGCGGTACTTCGCGAGTCCGTAGCCCGCCATGGTCGCGAGCAGGGTCGCCCCGCCCGCACCCACCACGACGTAGAGGAGGGTGTTGCCGAGCCAGCGGAGGAAGATCCCGTCCTGGTACGAGAATGTGGCGACGAGGTTGTCGAAGAACGCGAAGTCGTCGGAGAACCACAGGCCGAACGAGCTGAACAGTCCGGACTGCGTCTTGGTCGAGCTGAACAGCAGCCACACGAGCGGGATGAGCGTGTACAGCGCGTAGGCGACCATCACGATCAGCAGGATCTTCGACTTGCGCGGATTCATCAGATCGTGGCGCTTCTGCGAGGGACGGGCGAGGGGGAGTGCCATGTCAGCGCACCTCAGACTTCGAGCCGCGCAGCTGCACGACGTAGGCGATCACCGCGGTGATGACGCCCATGATGATGGCGATCGTCGCGGCGTAGTTGAACTGCTGTCCCGCGAACGAGAGGTTGTACGCGTACATGTTGGGGGTGAAGTACGTCGTGATCACGTTCGGGGCCAGTGGACGCAGGATGTTGGGCTCGTTGAAGAGCTGGAAGCTGCCGATGACCGAGAAGATCGTCGCGATCACCAGCGCGCCGCGGACGTTCGGGATCTTGATCGAGAAGATCGTGCGCCAGGCTCCGGCGCCGTCGAGAGACGCGGCCTCGTACATGTCGGTTGGGATCGTCTTGAGCGACGAGTAGAAGATCAGCATGTTGTAGCCGACGAACTGCCAGGTCACGATGTTGCCGATCGAGACCAGGATCCACTCCCTGGCGAACGGGGTGATGAGGTCGCTGCCGAGGAAGTCGTTGAAGTTCGACGTGAGTCCGAACTGGTCGCCGTAGATGTATCCCCACATCAGCACGGCCACGACGGCGGGCACGGCGTAGGGCAGGAAGATCAGGATGCGGAAGAACGCCGCGCCCCGGAGTCGAGCGCTGTCGAGGGCGAGCGCGGCGGCCAGCGCCAGGACCAGCATGATCGGCACCTGCACCACGAGGAACAGCACGACGCGGCCGAAGGCCTCCCAGAACTGGGGGTCGGTGAGTGCGCGCACGTAGTTGTCGACGCCGACGAAGGCGGTGCCGCCGACGAGCTTCTCCTGGAAGAAGCTCAGGTAGAGCGCGTACGCGAGCGGGGTGAGGAACACCAGGGCGAAGACGACCATGAAGGGGCCGACGAATGCCCAGCCCTTCCAGTCGCGCTTCTCGCGCCGGCGGGTGCCGTGAGCCGCCAGGGCGACGGAGTCTTGTGTCGTCATCGACGAGAACCTTCTTACGGATCGGGCGCTCACTGCGCCGTGTGTCAACGTCAACATATTCGACGCGCTGCTAGTGTGTCAACGTCAACACATGAATGGATGATCGATCGTGACTTCGGAACAGCCGGCAGAGCCGCCGCAGCGGCGGAGAGATCCGTCGATGGAGGACGTCGCGCGCGAAGCAGGTGTCTCCGGTCAGACCGTCTCACGGGTCGTGAACGCCCGCGGATACGTGGGCGCGGCGACGAGGGAACGCGTCGAAGATGCCATGCAGCGGCTCGGATACCGGCCCAACAGTGCGGCCCGCGCCCTGAGGTCGGGGCGATTCCGGGCCATCGGCGTCATCATGTTCTCGTTCAGCTCGTACGGCAATCAGCGCACTCTCGACGCGATCGCGGTGCGCGCCTCGCAGAGGGGCTACGCGCTGACGTTGATCCCCGTGGAATCGACGGCGAGGGACACCGTCGCCGGAGCATTCCGTCGACTCGAAGAGCACGCTGTCGACGGCATCATCATCGTGATCGAGGCGCATCAGCTCGATGAGGCCGAGGTCGAGATCCCGGACGGGATGCCCGTGGTGCTGGTCGACTCGAACCGCGCCGACGCGCATCCCTTCGTCGACACCGATCAGGCCCAGGGCGCGCGTCTCGCCACCGAGCATCTGCTCGACCTCGGACACGCGACCGTCTGGCACGTGGCGGGGCCCGCGAAGTCGTACTCCGCCGAGCGTCGCCGGGAGTCGTGGCGCCAGACGCTCGAATCACGCGGCGTCGTGGCACCCGAGCCGCTGCAGGGCGACTGGTCGGCGGAATCGGGATACCAGGCGGGTCTCCGCCTGCGCGACGACGACGGGGTCACCGCCGTGTTCGCCGCGAACGACCAGATGGCGATCGGTGTCGTCCGGGCGTTCCGCGAGGCGGGACGCGACATCCCCGGCGATGTCAGCGTTGTCGGGTTCGACGGTCTGCCCGATGCCGCCCAGCTCTGGCCGCCGCTGACCACCGTGCAGCAGCACCCCGAGAAGGTCGGCGCGCTGGCCGTCGACGCGCTGCTCGCCGAGCTCGACGGGGAAGAGCGCGCGCAGACCCCGCTCGTGGGCACCGAGCTCATCGTGCGCGAGAGCACCGCGCCGCCGCGCTAGTCCGCCGCGACCGCGGCTCCGCGCCAGATCGTGGCGATCGCGACGTTCGTGGCGATCGCGACGTTCGTGGCGGAGGTCAGCCGCGCAGATCGCGCACCACGAGGGCGGTGCGCAGCGCCGCCTCCGCCGCCTCCGCGCCCTTGTCCTCCTTCGAGCCCTCGAGCCCGGCACGATCGAGGCCCTGCTTCTCGTCGTCGAGCGTGAGCACGCCGAAGCCGACCGGCTTACCGGCGTCGAGCGCCACCCGGGTGAGCCCGTCGGTGGTCGCGGCCGAGACGTACTCGAAGTGCGGGGTGCCGCCGCGGATGATCACTCCGAGGGCGACGACGGCATCCGCTCCACCCGCGAACGCGGCCTGGGCGGCGACGGCCAGCTCGAACGACCCGGGCACGCGGACGAGCCGGTAGGCCGCATCCGCCTCGTCCAGGACGCGCTGCGCCCCGGCGATCAGCCCGTCGGTGATCACGTCGTGCCAGGTGCCCGCGACGATCACGACCTTGAGTCCGCGTCCGTCGATCTTCTCGGTCCTGGGTGCTCCTGCGCCGCTCATTCCTCGTCCTTCCGTCCGTCGGCGAGAGCCTCTGCGAGCTCCGCCTCACCGATGATGTGACCCATCCGGTCACGCTTGGTCTCCAGATACTGGTGGTTGTTCGGGCCGACGCCCACGATCAGCGGCACCTGCTCGACGACGTCGAGGCCGAGGCTGCGCAGCTGGTTCACCTTGTCGGTGTTGTTGGTCAGCAGGCGCACCTTCGAGACGCCGAGATCGGTGAGGATGCCGGCCGCCGCCGCGTAGTCGCGCGCATCGGCGGGGAGGCCGAGCGCGAGGTTGGCATCGACGGTGTCGAGACCCTCCTCCTGCAGGCTGTACGCGCGCAGCTTGTTGATCAGGCCGATCCCGCGACCCTCGTGACCGCGCATGTAGATGACGATCCCGCCGTCCTTCTCGATCGCGTCCAGCGCGGCGTCGAGCTGCGGACCGCACTCGCATTTCAGCGAGCCGAAGGCCTCACCGGTCAGGCATTCCGAGTGCACGCGCACGAGGGCGGTCTCGCCCGGCTCCCCGGAGACGACGGCGATGTGGTCGGTGCCGGTCACCCTGTCCTTGTAGGCGAGGAAGCGGAAGGTGCCGTGCGTGGTGGGGACGGTGGCGTCGGCGCGCAGGCTGACGCGACGGCTCGCCCGCTCGGCGGACCAGCCGGTGGGGTCGCTCTCGGTGAGGTGCGCGATCAGCTGCTCGATCGTGATGACGGGCACGCCGTCGCGTTCGCCGAGCTCCAGCAGCCCGGGGAGGCGCATCATGCTGCCGTCCTCGGCCACGACCTCGGCGATCGCGCCGACCGGCCGCAGCCCCGCGAGCTTCATCAGGTCGACCGCAGCCTCGGTGTGTCCGCTGCGTTCGCGCACGCCGCCGTCGACGGCGCGCAGCGGCAGCACATGCCCGGGCCGGATGATGCTGGTCGCGGTCGAGTCCGGGTTCGCGAGCACGTTGAGGGTGTGCGCACGGTCGTGGGCGCTGATTCCCGTGGTCACGCCCTCGGCGGCGTCGACGCTGACCGTGTACGCGGTCGATCTCGCGTCTTCTGACGCGGCGACCATGGGCGGGAGGTTGAGGCTGTCGGCGAGATCCGTCGGCATCGGGGCGCAGATGAACCCCGACGACCAGCGCACGGTCCACGCGACCCATTCGGGTGTCGCGAGCTCGGCGGAGAGAATGACGTCGCCCTCGTTCTCGCGGTTCTCATCGTCGGCGACGAGCACCGGGCGCCCGGCGCGAAGGGCTTCGAGGGCCTCGGGGATGGTGGAAAGGCTCATCGTGAGCCTCCTTCCGGTGCTGCCCGGAACGCCAGCAGGCGCTCGACGTGACGGGCGAGGATGTCGGTCTCGAGGTTCACGCGGTCGCCGACCGCGCGGACTCCGAGGGTGGTGGCGGCGAGGGTCTCGGGGATCAGCGAGACCTCGAGCCAGTGCTCTGCCGCATCGGCGGCGCTCACGGCGCTGACGGTGAGCGAGGTGCCGTCGATCGAGATCGATCCCTTGTCGACGACCAGCGGGGCGAGGTCGTCGGGCAGTCCGATGCGCAGAACGCTCCACTGCTCCCCGGGCCGGACCTCGAGGACGAGCCCCGTGCCGTCGACGTGACCCTGCACGATATGTCCGCCGAGGCGGGCGCCCACCGGCATGGCCTTCTCGATGTTGACCCGCGTGCCCACGCTCGCTCCGCCGAGGGCTGCGACGTCGAGCGTCTGCTTCATGACGTCGGCGTCGAAGGTGTCGGCAGTCGACGCGACCACCGTGAGGCACACCCCCGACACGGCGATCGACTCGCCGTGCACAGCCCCGGACGCGGCGCGCGGTGCGCGCACCGTGAGGCGCCATCCGTCGCCGGCGGGCGCGATCGCCGTGATCTCGCCGATCTCCTCGATGATTCCGGTGAACATCAGGCGACTCCTTCTTCTGTGCGTGGTTCTGTGCGTGCTTCTGTGCGCGGTTCGCTGGCGCGTTCTGTGCGTGGTTCTGCGCGTGATTCGATGCCGAGCGCGGGACGCGCCACGGCCAGCAGGTCGACGCCGAGCGGCACCCACTCGTCGATGGTCAGCCGGTGCGCGTCGGCGATCGAGGCGACGCCGACGTCGGTGAGGGCGAGCCGATCGCCGCCCAGCAGTACCGGGGCGAGGTAGACGAGCACGCGATCGGCGAGGCCCGCGGCCACGAATGCGCTGGCCAGGGTGGGGCCGCCCTCGACGAACACGCTCTGGATCCCGCGCTCATGGAGATCCCCGAGGACAGCGGACAGATCGTGCGTGGCGTGGAAGATCGGCGGATGCGGATGTCTGCGGATCGCGGCGTCGACGGGCGTGGAGCGCGCGCCGATCACGACGGGAACGGGCTGGTGCGCGTACAGCGTCGCTCCGTCGCGCGCCGTGAGCGCAGGGTCGTCGGCGAGAACGGTGCCCGTGCCGACCGCGATCGCGTCGGCGAGGGAGCGACGGCGGTGCACGTCGGCGCGCGCGACCGGCCCGGTGATCCACTGGCTGGTGCCGTCGGATGCCGCGGCCCGACCGTCGAGCGACTGCGCCCACTTCACGGTGACGTGCGGGCGTCCCAGTCGCTGGGCGGTGAGCCAGCCGTCGATGACGGCGCGCGCGGTCCGCGCCTGCTCCCCGGCGTCGACGCTCACCCCCGCTGCGCGGAGACGCTCGGCGCCACCACCGGAGACCTCGCCGGGATCGTCGAGGGCGTAGACGACCCTGGCGACTCCCGCGTCGATGAGGGCGAGGGCGCAGGGTCCGGTGCGGCCGGTGTGGTTGCAGGGCTCGAGAGTGACGACAGCGGTTGCGCCCTGTGCGGCACCGGGGGCGAGCTTCGAGAGCGCGTCGACCTCGGCGTGCGGGGTGCCCGCACCCCGGTGCCACCCCTCGGAGAGCACGGTGCCGTCGGGGGAGAGGATGACCGCGCCCACCTGCGGGTTCACGCCGCGGGGGCCGAGCGCCGCGAGCTCGAGCGCTCGGGTCATCGCCCGGCGTTCCGTCTCGTTCACTGCCATCCGTCGTCCTCTCTGAGGCTCCGGGGATTCCCTCGAGGGGAGAGGCAGGCAGAACGTGCGCGCAGCGGCGCACCGTGCTGCCTCCCTTCCGGACTAGCGAGGCCGGGCCTCGCATCACCGTCGGTCCCGGAATTCCACCGGATCGGCACCTCGGAGAACCGAGACGCTCGCGGACTGTCACCGCCGGTTCGGATTCTCACCGACCCCGGAGCACGTTGTTGCTCTGAGTGTACTCAACGCGTCCTGGTGCATTTCATTCCGCGTCGGCGTGCTACTTGAGCAGTCGAGACAGACGACGATCCGCGAGCGGCTTGCCGCCGGTCTGACACGTCGGGCAGTACTCGAGCGAGCGGTCGGCGAAGAAGACGCTGCGCACCGTGTCGCCGCAGACGGGGCAGGCCTCGCCGCGCCGCGCGTGCACCTGCATCCCGCGTCGTTTCGCGTCTTTGAGATCTGCCGGCGGCTTTCCGGATGCCTCGGCGATCGCCTCGGCGAGGGTGGTCTGCATGGCGGCGAAGAGGCGGTCGACCTCGTCGTCGCCCAGCGTGGCGGCGATCGCGTAGGGCGACATGCGCGCGGCGTGCAGGATCTCGTCGGAGTACGCGTTGCCGATTCCCGCGATCACGCTCTGGTCGCGCAGCAGACCCTTGATCTGGGTGCGCCGGCCGTCGAGCAGCCCGCCGAACACCTCCCGGGTGAAGGCCGGTTCCAGAGGGTCGGGTCCGAGGCGGGCTATGCCGGGCACCTGCTCGGGATCGCGCACCACGTACACCGCCAGGGACTTCTTCGTGCCGGCCTCCGTGAGATCGAAACCGCTCTCGTCGTCGAGTGCCACGCGCACCGCGATCGGCGACTTGCCGGGCTTGATCGGCGTCGTCGGCAGAGTCTCGTACCAGCGCAGCCACCCGGCCTTGGCCAGATGGAAGACGAGATGCAGGTCGGCGCCGGCCGACAGCACGATGAACTTGCCCCGTCGCGCCGCACCGGTGATCTGCGCACCGTGCAGGGCGGTGTTCGGCGGGTCGTACGTCTTGAGCGCGGCGATCGCGCCCACACTCGTGCGGACGATGGTGCGCCCCACCGCTCGCCCCTCGAGGAACGAGGTCAGGCCCTGGACTTCCGGCATCTCAGGCATGCGCCCATCCTGCCACCCGCCGCCGACACCGGGCCAGGGCAGACGGATGCTAGAGGATCGGCCATTCCACGGGCCCCCGGTCATCCGTCGCCAGAAGACCGCCGAACCAGCCGTCGTCGCGACCGCGATCGCTGGTGAGAGCGCTCCTCCCCAGGCCCTCGTAGCGGAAGCCGAGGGCCCGCGCCGAGCGGGCCGAGGCGATGTTGCCGGCGACGGCGCGCCAGCCGATCCTGGCGAGGCCGAGCTCCGCGAACCCCCAGTGGATGACGGCGCGGGCGGCCTCGACCAGGTAGCCGTGGCCCCGCGCCGGCGCCGCGACCCAGTACCCGAGCTCGGCATCCCCGCCGGTGCGGTGCTCGTGGATGTGGTGCAGCCCGATCGAGGCGACCAGCTCGCCGTCGCGGTACGCGCACCAGATGGTCTGACTGCCGTCCGCCCACCATTCCCCGATCAGGCGGACATATCCTTCGCCGTGCTCCCGTGTGTACGGGCTCGGCACGGTCGTCCACCGGGGGATCTCGGGGTCCTGGCACGCGGCCGTGATCGCGGCGACATCGGACGCATCCGGCGTGCGCAGGACGAGACGCTCCGTGGTGAGGATGACCGGTTCCATCCGTGCATCCTATGAGGGGAACGAGAGGGCGCACGAGCCACGGACTCGGTGTCGGTGGGCGCGGTTAGGCTTGTCCGGTGACTGTGTCGGGGATTCTGCGCGCCTTGGAAGAGGCCTCTCTTTTTCGTGACGCCCTGACGTGGGCCCAGACCGACGCCGATCTCGGCCTGGTCGACGGGCTCGACGCACCGACGCTCGCGGGGCTGCTCGACAAGCGGCGCGCCGCAGGGCACCCCGCCGCGCTGCTCACCGTCGTGCCGACGGGGCGACGGGCCGAGAGCCTCGCCGCCGCGCTCACCGCATACATCCCCGATGCCGAGGTCGTCACGTTCCCGGCGTGGGAGACGCTGCCGCACGAGCGGCTCAGCCCCAGCCCCGACACGGTCGGCCAGCGCCTGCAGACCCTGCGCCGCATCGCCGACTGGTCGGGTGACCACCCGCTGATCGTCGTGGCGTCGGTGCGCGCGGCGCTGCAGCCGATCGCCGGCAATCTCGGCGAGATCCCCCCGCTCGACCTCCGGGCGGGCGGACGCGGCCACGAGCTCGAGCGCGTCGTCGAGCAGCTGATCGAGCGCGCCTACTCCCGTGTCGACATGGTCTCGCGACGTGGCGAGTTCGCCGTGCGCGGCGGCATCCTCGACGTCTTCCCCGCGATCTCCGAGCACCCGTTCCGCATCGAGTTCTTCGGCGACGAGATCGATCAGATCCGAGCCTTCTCGGTCGCCGACCAGCGCTCGCTGCCCGGGGCGATCGACGCCGTCGACCTCCCGCCGAGCAGGGAGCTGCTGCTGACCCCCGACGTGCGCGATCGCGCCCGCGCGCTGATCGCCGGGTTCCCCGCGATCGCCGGCATGCTCGAGAAGATGTCCGAGGGCATCCCCGTCGAAGGCATGGAATCGCTGCTGCCCGCCGTCTCAGGACCCCTCAAGTCGCTCGCCGAGTATCTGCCCGAGGGCAGTGCGACGGCCGTCGTCGACCCCGAGCGCTCCAGTGCCAGGGCGATCACGCTCGGCGAGACCAACCGCGAGTTCCTCGACGCGGCCTGGAGCGCGGCCACCTCCGGCGCCTCGGCCCCCATCGACCTCGGTGCCGGGGACTTCCTCACCATCGCCCGGCTGCGCGAGGTCGTCCGCGACCGCGGCGGCGTCTGGTGGCGGCTGAGCCCGTTCGCGATGGGCGGCGAGGATGCCGAGACGATCGATGCGACGGTCATCCCGTCGTTCCACGGCAACGTCGACGGCGCGATCTCGTTCGTCGACGCGAAGGTCGCGGAGGGCTGGCGCGTCGTCGTCATCGCGACCGGCACGGGACTGGTCGATCGCGCGCGCGACGTGCTGTCCGACCGGGGGGTCGCCGCCCGCGTCGTGACAGAGCTGAACGCGGCCCCCGACGGCGGCGTCGCGACCCTCGTCTGCGGATCGGTCGAGGCCGGTTTCCAGATCGCCGAGGCGAAGCTCGCCGTCCTCACCGACAACGAGTTCTACGGACGCACGATCGGCGGAGACCAGCGGGTCGTCAAGAAGCTCGCATCGCGGCGCAAGAACGTCGTCGACCCGCTGCAGCTCACGCAGGGCGACTACGTCGTGCACAACACGCACGGCATTGGCCGTTTCGTCGAGATGACCAAGCGCGAGGTCTCCACCGGGGGACGCAACGCGACCAAGTCGGTGCGCGACTACCTCGTGCTGGAGTACGCACCCTCGAAGCGCGGCTACCCCGGCGACAAGCTCTTCGTGCCGACCGACCAGCTCGACTCGCTCTCGAAGTACGTGGGCGGCGAGGGGCCGACGCTCTCCAAGATGGGCGGCAGCGACTGGTCGCAGGCCAAGGGCAAGGCGCGCAAGGCGGTGCGCGACATCGCCGTCGAGCTGGTCAAGCTCTACTCGGCCCGCATGAGTGCGAAGGGGCACGCGTTCGGCCCGGACACACCCTGGCAGCGCGAGCTCGAAGAGGCGTTCCCGTTCGCCGAGACCCCGGATCAGCTGCAGACGATCGATGAGATCAAGGCCGATATGGAGCGCCCGATCCCGATGGACCGTCTGCTCTCGGGCGATGTGGGCTTCGGCAAGACCGAGGTCGCGGTGCGAGCGGCGTTCAAGGCGATCCAGGACGGCAAGCAGGTCGCGATGCTCGTGCCGACGACCCTCCTCGTGAAGCAGCACCTCGAGACCTTCACCGAGCGCTTCGCCGGGTTCCCGGTGAAGGTGCGTCCGCTGTCGCGGTTCCAGACCGACAAGGAGGCGCGGCTGACCCTCGACGGCCTGCTCGACGGCACGGTCGACATGGTGATCGGCACGCACCGCATCCTCACCGACCAGGTCATGTTCAAGGACCTCGGGCTGATGATCATCGACGAGGAGCAGCGCTTCGGCGTCGAGCACAAGGACACGCTCAAGAAGATGAAGACGAACGTCGACATCCTCGCCATGAGCGCGACCCCCATCCCGCGCACGCTCGAGATGGCGGTGACCGGCATCCGCGAGATGTCGACGCTCGCGACGCCACCCGAGGACCGGCATCCGATCCTCTCGTTCGTCGGACCCCGCAGCGACAAGCAGATCACCGCGGCGATCCGTCGCGAGATCCTCCGCGAGGGGCAGGTGTTCTTCGTGCACAATCGCGTGCAGTCGATCCAGCGCGTCGCCGCGCAGCTCGCGGAGCTCGTGCCGGAGGCGCGCATCGCGGTCGCTCACGGTCAGATGGGCGAGCATGCGCTCGAGCAGGTCGTCGACGACTACTACGAGCGCAAGTTCGACGTGCTGGTCTCGACGACGATCATCGAGACCGGTCTCGACATCTCGAACGCCAACACCATCATCATCGACCGCGCCGACAAGTACGGCCTGAGCCAGCTGCACCAGCTGCGCGGACGCGTCGGTCGCGGTCGTGAGCGGGCGTACGCGTACTTCCTGTACGACGAGATGAAGCCGCTCAGCGAGACCGCCGCGGACCGTCTGCAGACCATCGCGGTGAACAACGATCTCGGCTCCGGCATGCAGGTGGCGCTCAAGGACCTCGAGCTGCGCGGCGCGGGCAACCTGCTCGGCGGCGAGCAGGCGGGTCACATCGCCGGCGTCGGCTTCGACCTCTATCTGCGCATGATCGGCGAGGCCGTCGCGACCTTCCGCGGCGAGGACGTCGAGTCTGGCCAGGAGCTGCGGCTCGAGCTCCCCCTGGATGCGCGCATCCCCGAGTACTACATCGACAGCGAGCGGCTGCGCCTCGAGGCGTATCAGAAGCTGTCCGCGGCATCGGCGGCGACGGCGAAGGACGACGCCATCGACCTCGTGATCGATGAGCTCACCGACCGCTACGGCGCCCCGCCCGCCGAGGTCGAGGGACTCATCGCGGTCGCCCGACTGCGCCGGCGAGCCGCGCGCGCGGGACTCGCCGACGTCGTGGTGATGGGGTCGAACCTGCGCATCGCCCCGGCCCGGCTCGAGGATTCCATCCAGATGCGTCTGCGGCGCCTGTACCCCCAGGCGAAGCTGGTCTCGGGCGGCGAAGCGCTGGTCGTGCCGATGCCCACCGTGCCCGCCGCGGTCGGCGTCGGACTCGAGCCGCTGCAGGATGCCGAGCTCCTCGCCTGGGTCGGGCAGCTTCTCACGGCGATCTTCCCCGAGCCCGTCCCGGTCGCCTGAGGGCCGGCGGGCGGGGCGCCGATGACGGCCGGATGAGGGCCCGAGGCGTCAGAGCGAGAAGCCGCCGTCCGACGTGAGCACCTGTCCGACGATCCACGAGCCGGCATCGGTGCAGAGCCAGCCGATCAGCTGCGCGGGGTCGTCGGGGCGCCCGACCCGGCCGAAGGGGGTGCGCGCGATCCAGTCGGCGACCCCGGTCAGGTCGCGGTCGGTGGTGTCCTCGTCGAGGTACCCCGTGTTCACCGGACCGGGGTTGACGGTGTTCAGGACGATTCCGACATCGAGAAGCTCGGCGGCCGTCGAGCGGGTGATGCCCGCGAGGGCGGCCTTGCTCGTCGCGTAGGCGATCTCGCCGCGCATCGCGCCGTGTCCCTGACCCGAGGTCATCCAGATCACGTGACCGGTGGGCTTCTCGAACGGGCCCAGCACGTCGATCCGGTCACCGGGGCGGGTATCGGTCGTCGCCGCGCCACCCAGCTCGGCACGTTTCCGCCGCGCGAAGCCCGCCGTCAGCAGCAGGCTGGCGCGGGCATTGGCCTGCCAGTGCGCGTCGAGGCGCTCCTGCGTCATGTCGAAGATCGAGCCGTCGTCGCCGCTGCGGGCCTGATTGCAGACGAGGATGTCGAGCCGCCCGGTCAGATCGCCTGCCGCATCGAGGAGCGCGTCGACGGCACCGGCATCGCGCAGGTCCGCGTGCAGGTCGCCGATCACCGCACCGGGCGCGAGGGACTCCCGGATGCCGTCGCGCACCGCCTCGAGATCGTCGCCGCCCCAGGGGTGGTCGAGGTCATGAGGTCGGTAGTGGTGCACGAAGACGTCGGCGCCGAGGGCGGCGAGCGTGCGGGCGGTCGCGAATCCGATGCCGCGACGTCGCGAGACGCCGGTGACGAGGGCCGTGCGTCCGGCCAGGGGGAGAGGGCGTGCGTGCATGGGTGTGCCTTTCGATCGTGGTGCCGGGGCGCGTGGATGCGGCCCGACGGCAGGGGAGAGGATCGAGTCACCGGCATTGCATGGGCGTCAGCGTAGCAGCAGGGATCGCGGCCGCCTCCTGCCGCCTCGTCCGTGCGCGGCCTTCTCGGCGTAGACCCCGTCGCACTACGCTGGCGTCATGTTGTACGAGCACCTCGGGGCTCGGCCCCGGATCCATGACTCCGCCGTCATCGCTCCCACCGCCGTGATCTCCGGCGACGTCACGATCGGCCCGGGGTGCCAGGTGCTGCACGGCGCCGTGATCACCGCCGAGGGCGGCCCGATCACCATCGGGGCGCACGTCATCGTGATGGAGAACGCGCTGATCCGCGCCACCGCCGCGAACGCCGTGCACATCGGACCCCATACGCTGATCGGCACCCTGGCGAGCATCGCGGGTGCGACGGTCGGTGAGCAGGTCTTCTTCGCCTCCGGAGCGCGCATCTTCAACGGGGCCCTCGTCGGCGACCGCTGCGAGGTGCGGGTGAACGCGATCGTGCATCGGCGTGCCGTGCTGCCGGCCGGCACGGTCGTGCCGATCGGATGGGTGGCCGTCGGCGATCCGGTGCAGCTCCTCTCTCCCGACCAGGACGAGGCGATCTCGGCAGCTCAGCCCGAGCTCGACTTTCCCGGACACGTGTTCGGCGTCGACCGGGACACCCCCGACCTCATGGTGCAGTTGACCGAGCGCTACGGCAGTTCGCTGGCTCGACATGCCGATGACGTGCGCCTCGACGCCGACGGTCGTGCGGCGGACTCGGGTGAGTGAGAAGACCGGCCTCGTCCGGCCCGATGTCACCGAGGCCGATGCCGCTCTGATCGCCCGGGACTGCTACGGGGTGGACGCCACGGCGACCGAACTCGGCAGCAACCAGGACCGCAACTTCGTGCTCGTCGAACCCGACGGCGCGCGCAGTGTGCTGCGCATCGACAACCCCGTGTTCGGAGATGAGGCGCGCGACGCTCAGCACGCGGCGCTCGACGCCTACCGGGCGGCGGGCGTCGTCGTGCCCGCCGTGCTGCCTGGCCTCGACGGTGCGCTCACTCAGCGCTGGCGGGGCTTCGCGGTGCGCCGGAGCGAGTTCGCCGAGGGGGAGGCGCTCGTGGACGCGGGCTATCTCGCGCCCGTCGTCCTCGCCGAGTTCGGCACGCTCGCCGCGGCATCCGTCACCGCGCTCGCCGCCCTGGAGCATCCTGGCCTCGACCGCCCGCAGATGTGGGACATGCGCGTCGCCGCGGAGCAGGTGCGACGGCTCGCGCCGTCGATCTCGGATGCCGCGCTCCGCACCGCCGTGGTCATGGCGGCCGAAGAGGCCACGGCGGCGCTCGATCCCGTCTGCGGCCGTCTGCCGGTGCAGCCGATCCACGGCGACCTCACCGACGACAACGTCACGGGGCGCCGCGGCGACGACTCGCGCCTGCATCCGCATGCGGTGCTCGATCTGGGCGACCTGGGCCTCGGATGGCGGGTGGCCGAGCTGGCGGTGTGCGTCGCGTCGATGCTGCACCACGAGCCCGAGAGGCCACTGCGCACGCTCGAGACCGTCACCGCCTTCCACGCCGACGTCCCGCTCAGCGGCGACGAGGCCCTCGCGCTCTGGCCGCTCGTCGTGCTGCGATCCGCGCTGCTCGTCGCCAGCGGGTGGAGGCAGCTCGAGATCGACGGCGACAACGACTATGCGCGCGAGCGCGTCGCGGCGGAGCAGGCGATCTTCGATGCCGCGACCTCCGTTCCTCTCGTCGAGGCGACGGAGATCGTGCGCGACGCGGTGGGGTTCGGCGCTGCCGTGCCCGCGCTGCCCGCGCACCCCGCCCCCGAGCTGTCGATGCTGCTTCCCGACATCGACGGCCGGGTGGTCGTGGTCGACCCCGGGGTCGAGTCCGACGAGCTCGGGGCGGGCCGCTGGCAGGCTTCGGACGCGGAGGCGCAGCTGATCGACGACGCCCATGCGCGCGGTGCGCGCGTCGCGGTGATGCCGTACGGGGTGTACCGGCTCACGCGCACGGTGGTGGACAGTGCGGATGCCGCGGCGACCTGGCCGACCGAGACCGAGCTGCACGTGGCTCCCGGGCCGTCGGTGCGGCTGCTGGCCCCGATCTCCGGTGACCTGCGCACGTCCGACGAGGCCGTCTTGCTCAGCGTGGACGAGCACTGGGAGATCGAGCTCCGTGGCGCTCACCTCGAGCCGACGCGCACGGGCGGGGTCGACGCAGGGGAGAACATCGGTCGGCTCGCCGCCTCGTTCGAGAACAGGGTGATCACCGTGGGCGTGCGGCGCAAGGACGCGCCGTCGCAGCCGTCCGACCCCGCGTCGGCACGACGGGTGGCGCCGGAGCGCGTCGCGGCGTGGCGTCGTCTCACCGCCGATCCCGCTCCGCTGCTGGGTCTGCGCTCGCAGGCGCAGCACGATGAGGCCGGCGATGAGCTGCGACGCCGTGAGCGCATCTTCGCCGAGGCGCAGGAGCGCTACTACGAGCGGCCCCCGCAGATCGAGCGGGGCTGGCGTCACCACCTCGTCGACACCACCGGCCGCAGCCACATCGACATGGTGAACAACGTCGCGGGTCTCGGTCACGGCCATCCCGCGGTCGCCGATGCGGCCGCTCGTCAGTTGCGGCGGCTGGCGACGAACTCCCGATTCCTGTTCCGCGATCTCGCCGAGTACAGCGAGCGCCTGCTCGCGCTGATGCCGGAGGGCAGCGGCCTCGACACCGTGCTGCTGGTGAACAGCGGGTCGGAGGCGGTGGACCTCGGCATCCGGCTCGCGCAGGCGGCATCGGGGCGCCGCACGGTCGTCGCACTCCGCGAGGCGTACCACGGCTGGACGATGGCGTCGGATGCCGTGACGACCAGCGCCTACGACAACCCGGACGCGCTGTCGACGCGCCCGGACTGGGTGCACGTCGCGGACGTGCCCAACCGCTTCCGCGGGACGTATCGCGGTGAGGACACCGCCGACCGCTACCTCGCGGATCTCGCCGCAGACCTCGACCGACTCGCTGCGGAGGGGCGGGATCCCGCCGCATTCCTGAGCGAGTCCGTGCTGGGGAACGCCGGCGGCGTGGTGCTGCCGGACGGGTACCTCCGCGGTGCCTACGCGCTGATCCGCGATCGCGGCGGGCTCTGCATCGCCGACGAGGTGCAGGTGGGCTTCGGCCGCATGGGCACCACCTTCTGGGGTTTCGAGCAGTCCGGCGTCGTCCCCGACATCGTGACGATCGCCAAGCCCATGGGCAACGGGTTCCCGATCGGCGGGGTGATCACGTCGAAGCGGATCGCCGACGCGCTGAGCGACCAGGGGCACTTCTTCTCGTCGGGCGGGGGCAGCGCGCTCAGCTGCCGGGTCGGCCTCGCGGTGCTCGACGCCATGGTGCAGGACGACCTGCAGCGCAACGCGCGCGAGGTCGGCTCACGGCTCGCCGAGGCGCTGCGGGGGCTGGCGCAGCGGCATCCGCTGGTCGGACCGGTGCACGGCGTCGGACTCTATCTCGGTGTCGAGCTGGTGCGTGACCGGCAGACCTTCGAGCCGGCCGCCGCAGAGGCCGCCGCGATCTGCGAGCGGATGCGCGAACTCGGCGTGATCGTCCTGACGACCTCCGAACGGTCGAACGTGCTGAAGATCAAGCCTCCGCTGTGCCTGACCGCGGAGAGCGCGGACCACGCCGTCGCCATGCTCGATCGGGTGCTCAGCGAAGGCTGGTGACGATCGACGGTCTTCGAATATCGCGCACAATCGTCATGTTAAATGCGTATTTCGAATCAGATCTCCTCTTCCGCTGAGGAAACTCCCGGGTCCATACTGATGCTCAACGTCGGACGACCCGAAGTCCGGCCTCTGCGCCGTCCCTGAAGGAGTACACATGGCCGCGAAGACCAAGCCGCTCGCGCAGGGCGGGGGAGCCCTCCGACGCAATCTCGGCCTGTGGGCCATCGTCGGACTCGGGCTGGGGTACATGACGCCCACCGTCGTGTTCGACACGTTCGGCATGGTGGCACGCGACACCCAGAACGTCGTCCCGGCGGCGTACCTGGTCGCTCTCGTCGTGATGGTGTTCACGGCCATCAGCTACGGCAAGATCGCCAGCGCGATCCCGAGCGCCGGGTCGGCGTACACGTACGTGCGGGAATCGATCCACCCGAACCTCGGGTTCATGGTCGGCTGGACCTCGCTGATCGACTACGTGCTGCTGCCGATGGTGAACTGCCTCATCATCAAGAGCTATCTCGAGGCGATGTTCCCCGACGTCCCCGCCTGGATCTGGGTCGTGCTGTACTGCATCCTCGTCACCGGCATCATCTACATGACCATGCGCGGCACCTCGAACCTGAACATGATCCTGCTGGTCTTCTCGATCATCGTGATGATCGTCTTCGTCGTGCTCGTCGTCGCGCAGCTCATGCGGGGTGAGGGAGCGGCCACGATCCTCTCGGTCGGCGCGTTCCTGCACGACGACGTGACCATGGGGGCGGTGCTGATGGGCGCCACCATCGTCTGCTTCTCCTTCATCGGGTTCGACGCCGTGACGATGTACGCCGAGGAGGCGAAGGACCCGAAGATCATGCCCAAGGCGATCCTGCTCACGGTGATCATCGGCGGCGGCATCTTCCTCGTCGCCTCGTACGTCTCGCAGCTGCGCTTCCCGGATTGGAACGAGTTCGCCCCGGGCGGTGACATGCAGTTCGTCGAGGACTCGACCCTGCCGGTCATCGGGCAGCTGGTCGGCGGCAACGTGCTGATGGCGGTGCTGACGGCCGCGGGCTTCTGCGCGACCCTCGCCTCGGGACTCGCCTCGCACGCCTCGGTGTCGCGGATGCTGCTGGTGATGGGACGCAACAACGTGCTGCCGCAGCGGGCGTTCGGCTACATCAACCCGCGCACGCACACGCCGACCTTCAACATCGTGCTGGTGGGGGCGATCTCGCTGCTGGCGATCCCCTTCACGCTCGAGCTGATCGCCGCCTGGATCAACTACGGAGCGCTGATCGCCTTCACGTTCGTGAACATCTCGGTGATCGCGTGGTTCGCGATCCGCAAGGGGCGGCGCAAGACCCCGGCCGACATCGTCAACTACATCGTGATGCCGGCGATCGGCATGCTGCTCACCGGTCTGCTGTGGGTCAACCTGCACCAGGATGCGCTGATCGGCGGGCTGATCTGGACCGCCCTCGGGTTCATCTACCTGCTCGTGATCACCCGGGGCTTCCGTCGCAAGGTCGTCGCGTTCGACGAGAATCAGGCGGTCACCGGGTACAACAAGGTCGTGAAGGTTCCTGTCGACGAGCGCTGACTCCGATCCTCCTCCGGCACTCGCCGGGGGAGGATCGGGGCGGGATCAGATCACGCCCTGCGCGAGCATCGCTCCGGCGACGCGTTCGAAGCCGGCGATGTTCGCGCCGGCCACGTAGTCGCCGGCGACGTCGTACCGCTCGGCGGCATCGAACGCGGCGGCGTGGATGTCGGACATGATCTCGCGCAGCTTGTTCTCGCTGGCGTCGAAGCTCCAGCGCTGCCGGGAGGCGTTCTGGCTCATCTCGAGTGCGGAGGTCGCCACACCGCCCGCGTTCGCGGCCTTGCCGGGGGCGAAGAGCACACCGGCGCTCTGGAAGGCGTCGATCGCCGCCGGCAGGCAGGGCATGTTCGCGCCCTCGGAGACCGCGCGCACGCCGTTGCCGATCAGTGCACGGGCATGGTCGAGATCGAGCTCGTTCTGCGTGGCCGAGGGCACCGCGATGTCGACCGGGACCTCCCAGACGCTGCCGCCCTCGACGAACCGGGCGCCGGGACGGCGGGCGGCGTACTCCACGATGCGCGCGCGCTCGACCTCTTTGATCTGACGGAGCAGATCGACGTCGATGCCCGCGTCGTCGACGACGTAGCCGGAGGAATCGGATGCCGTCACCGGCACCGCTCCCAGCTGCGCGGCCTTCTGGATCGCGTAGATCGCGACGTTGCCCGACCCGGAGACGCCGACGCGCTTGCCGTCGAGCGAGTCGCTGTGCACCCCCAGCATCTCCTGCGCGAAGAACACCGCGCCGTAGCCGGTGGCCTCGGTGCGCACCTCGGCGCCGCCCCAGCCGGTGCCCTTGCCGGTGAACATCCCCGACTCGTGACGGTTGGTGATCTTGCGGTACTGGCCGAACAGGTAGCCGATCTCGCGTCCGCCCACGCCGATGTCGCCCGCCGGCACATCCGTGTGCTCGCCGAGGTGGCGGTAGAGCTCGTTCATGAACGACTGGCAGAAGCGCATGATCTCGGCGTCCGAGCGGCCGTGCGGGTCGAAGTCCGATCCGCCCTTGCCGCCGCCGATACCCTGACCGGTCAGGGCGTTCTTGAAGATCTGCTCGAACCCGAGGAACTTGATGATCGACAGGTTCACCGAGGGGTGGAAGCGCAGTCCGCCCTTGTACGGGCCGAGCACCGAGGAGAACTGGATGCGGTAGCCGCGGTTGACCTGCAGGCGGCCGGCGTCGTCGACCCACGGCACCCGGAACAGGATCTGGCGCTCCGGTTCGACCAGACGTTCGAGGATCCCGCCGTCGATGTACTCGGGGTGTGCGGCGAGCACGGGCGCGATCGATCCGAGCACCTCGTGCACGGCCTGCTGGAACTCGGGCTCGTGCGGGCTGCGGGCGAGCACGGTGTCGAAGACGGGCTGCACGGACTCGGCGAGCGGGTGGAAGGCAGGGGAAGACGAAGAGGTCACGCGAAAGGTCTTTCTGACGGGGGAGGACGTACGTGCGATCGTGTCGCGTGAGAGCGGTGCGGTGCCGGGATCAGCCGGTGTTCTGGAGGCCGGCCGCGACGCCGCTGACGGAGAGGAGGAGGAGTCGCTTCTGCTCGTCGTCGGCTCCCGAGCCCGACGCGGCGTCGGGCTCGCGCAGCGCGCGCAGAGCCCGCAGCTGCAGGAGCGACAGGGCGTCGACGTAGGGCGTGCGCAGCTGCACGGCGCGCTGCAGGATCGGCTTGTTCTCGAGGAGCCCGACGCCACCGGTGAGGCGCACGACCCACTCGCGGGTCAGCGTCATCTCATCGAGCACGAGCTGGGCGAGATCGTCGCGGTCGCCGAGAGCGAGATACTGACGGGCGATCCGCTCATCGGTCTTCGCGAGGCTCATCGCCACGTTGTCGATCATCGTGTGCAGCAGCGGCCAGTCGCGATACGCCTCGATGAGGCGGGCCTCATCGCCGACGGCGGCGAGGGCGGTGCCGAGTCCGAACCAGCCGGCGAGGTTGATGCGCGCCTGCGTCCATGCGAACACCCAGGGGATCGCACGCAGGTCCTCGAGCGACTCGACCGAGAGGCCGCGACGTGCGGGGCGCGAGCCCAGCGCGAGCAGGCCGATCTCCTCCATCGGGGTGACCGTGGCGAACCAGGGCGCGAAGCCCTCGGCCTTCACGAGCGAGAAGAAGCGCTCCCGCGAGGACCGATCCATGACCGCCGCGATGTCGGCGAACCGCTCTGCGGCATCGCTCGTGCGCTTCTCGACCGACGGTGACGAGGCGAGCAGGGTCGCCGCGGCGACCTGGTCGATGTGGCGCATCGCGATCGCCGGCTCGCCGTAGCGCGCGAAGATGACCTCGCCCTGCTCCGTGAGCTTGAAGCGCCCGTCGACCGAGTGCGGCGGCTGCGCGAGGATCGCCGAGTTGGCGGGTCCGCCGCCGCGTCCGAGGGCGCCTCCGCGGCCGTGGAACAGGGTCAGCTCGATGCCGGACTCCTGCGCCCACAGTGCGATCTTCGCCTGCGCCTCGTAGAGCGCGAGGTTGGCGGCGACCGGGCCCACGTCCTTCGAGGAGTCGGAGTAGCCGAGCATGACCTCGAGACGGTTGCCGGTGTCGGCCATCCGCGACCGGAACTCCGGGAACGTCACGGCCTCGGCGAGGATGCCGGGTGCCGCCTGCAGGTCGGCGAACGTCTCGAAGAGCGGCACCACGTCGAGCACGGGTGCGTCGTCACCGAGGGCGTGCCGTGCGAGACGGTGCACGTTCGCGAGGTCGGAGGCCGCCTGCGTGAACGACACGACGTAACGGCCGGCCGCACGAAGACCGCGGTCGCGCTGGATGTCGGCGATCGCCCGGAAGACCTCGAGCACCTCCTCGGTCTGCGCGCTGAGCGCCTCGCCGCCCTCGAGCTCGGCGAGAGCCTTCGCGTGCACCTGGGAGTGCTGACGGACCTCGAGCTCGGTGAGATGGAACCCGTAGGTCTCCACCTGCCAGATCAGATGCTGCACACCGCCGAAGGCGTGGCGCTTCGCCCCGGCATCCGCCAGCGACGACTGCACCGCTCGCAGGTCGGCCAGCAGCTCCTCGGGGCGGGTGTACCGGGGCTCCTCGCCCCGCCGGGTCGCGGAGACCCGGTGCGCGAGCGCGAGCAGCACCCGTCGGTGCGGCTCGCCGGGGGAGCGGGCGCCGAGCTCCGACGCCACGCGCGGCTCGGCGGCGGCGAACGCATCCCACAGCGACGAGACGGCCGGGCTGGGCGGGGTGTCCTCGGCATCGAGGGTGAGAGTGCGGCCGATGCGCTCGAGTGCACGCTCGAGACCGCGGAGCACGTGGTCGGACGCGATCTGCGATGCCTCGCGCGTCACCGACGCGGTGACGAACGGGTTGCCGTCGCGGTCGCCGCCGACCCAGGAGCCGATCCGGACGAACGCGGGAACGATCGGGGCGCTGGCGCCGGAGTCGTCTCCGCGCAGCGCATCGTCGATGCGGCGGTACACGTGGGGCACCGTCGTGAACAGGGTCTCGTCGAAGACGCCCATGACCGTGCGGACCTCGTCGGTCGGCGACGGCTTCTCGGCGCGCAGCGGAGCGGTGCGCCACAGCGTGTCGATCTCCTCGAGCATCCGTCGATGCGCACGGCGCTGCTCGGCGCCGTCGTCGCTGGCGGCATCGTGCTGCGTCAGCAGCTCCGACAGGCGGCGGATGCTGGACGACACGGCCCGGCGTCGCGCCTCGGTCGGGTGCGCTGTGAAGACGGGATGGAAGCGCAGCCCCTCGAGACGCCGACGCGCCTCGTCGTCGCCCACCTCGGTCTTCAGGCGCGCATACGCGGAGGCGACCGTGTCGGCGGCATCCTCGCGACCGGGCTGGCCGGCCCGCTCACGCAGCACGCGCACACGCTGGTGCTCCTCGGCGAGGTTGACCAGGTGGAAGTAGCACGTGAACGCCCTGGCGACCTCGTCGGCGCGGGAGATCGTGAACGACTCGGCGATCGCCGCGGCACGCTCGAACGCGTCGGAGGTCTCCTCGTCGTACGCCTGGATCGTCGCGAGGCGCAGACGTTCGACGTCCTCGAAGAGGTCGTCGCCGCCGGCCTCTCGCAGCACCTGGCCGAGGAGGCCGCCGAGCATCCTGACGTCGGAGCGCATCGCATCGGGGATGCCGCGGCCCGCTTCGAAGCGGCCGATGATGCGGATGGCCGAGGTGTCGGTGGGCTCGGGGAAGCTGTGTTCGGGGGTCACGCTTCGAGAGTAGCCCGGGTGGCGGGCCCACTCTGAACTCATGACGGTGCGAGGCGCGAACGAGGCGTTCGCAAGACCGCCGCGACACCGGGCGAACTACCATGGAGGGGATATGCGCATCTCCGTGAACCCCCTGCGTGGACAGCAGTTCCCCGCCGTGCTGCTGCTGCTCGCCGCGGGCATCGGACTGCTGCTCGCCAACCTGCCCGTACACGATGCGCTCGCCGCGGTGCTCGATCTGCACATCGCGGTGCCGGGGACCACGCTGGACCTCTCGATCGAGCACTGGGTGTCCGACGGCCTCCTCGCGGTGTTCTTCCTTGTTGTCGCGATAGAGCTGCGCCACGAGCTGACCCATGGCGAGCTCGATTCGCCGCGCAAGGCCGTGCAGCCGGCGATCGCCGCCGCCGGCGGTGTGCTCGTGCCGATCGCCGTCTACCTGCTCATCGCCGGAGACTCCGCGACCGCGACCGGATGGCCGATCCCCACGGCGACCGACATCGCCTTCGCCCTCGGCGTGCTCGCCATGTTCGGGCGCGGCCTGCCCTCGACCGTGCGGGTGTTCCTGCTGGCGCTGGCGATCCTCGACGACATCATCGGCATCGTCTTCATCGCGGTGCTCTTCGCACACGACGTGCAGTGGCTGCTGCTCGTCCTCGCCGTGATCGCGGTGGCCGCGTTCTGGCTCCTCAGCCGCGCGCTGCACGCCACGGGTCACGCGGGCATCGCGGTCGCGATGGTCGTGGTCGGAGTCGTGGCGTGGGGACTCGTCGCCGCATCCGGCATCCATGCCACCATCGCGGGCGTCCTGCTGGGCCTCGTGATGTCGCCGGTGCCCGCCGCCCGCACCAGGCACGCACTCGAGCCCACGGTCAACGGGCTGATCCTGCCGGTCTTCGCCTTCGTCGCGGCGTTCGTGGTCATCCCCGATCTCGCCCCCTCCGAGCTGTCGCCGGCGTTCTGGGGCATCGTGGTCGCGCTTCCCGTCGGCAAGATCCTCGGCATCTCGCTGTTCGGCTGGATCGCCATGCGCATCCGCCCGCGGGGCGCCCCTCCTGCGCTGCCGTTCGGCGACATCCTGGCGGCCGGAACGCTGGGCGGCATCGGGTTCACGGTCTCGCTGCTGCTCGCCAACCTCGCTTTCGCCCGTGACGCGGGCATCCGTGACCAGGCGATCCTCGGCGTGCTCGTCGGCTCGCTGTGCGCGCTGCTGCTGTCGGCGGTCATCGTGTCGCTGCGCGCCCGCTTCTATCGTCGTCTGGCCGCGACGGCCCCCGAGAGCCCGACGATCACCTGAGCACGCGAGCACCCGGGCCGTCCGGAACCGCAGACAGAACCGCACACGAAACCGCAGACGAGATTCCAGACGAAACCGCACATCGGCGAGGAGTGACCGTGTCCACAGAACGCGAATCGGCCCAGCACGAGGTCCCGGATCCCCTGAGAGCGGCGGCCGACACCATGCGCGAGGTGCGGGAGAACTGCGTGTGGTCGCAGCGGATCACCCACCGCGACCTGGTGCCGTACCTGATCGAGGAGTCGCACGAGGTCATCGACGCGGTCGAGAACGGCACGAGGGCCGACCTCCGCGAGGAGCTCGGCGACCTGCTCTGGCAGGTCCTCTTCCACGCAGCGATCGCCGCGCAGGACCCCACGGACCCCTTCGACATCGACGACGTCGCCGCGACCCTGACCGAGAAGATGGTGCGGCGGCATCCGCACGTCTTCGCGGGCGAGACGGCGACCACGCCCGAGCAGGTGCTCGTGCACTGGAACGCCGCCAAGGCGGCCGAGAAGCGCACGAGACGCAGCGTGCTCGACGGCATCCCGCGGGGGATGCCGGCTCTCGCCCTCGCACAGAAGGTGGTCGGCAGGGCCACAGGCACCGGAGCGGATGTCGCAGGAGCAGTGCCGGCGGGATCCGTTCCGCGCACGGAGGCCGAGCTGGGCGATGCGCTGCTCGCGCTCGTCGCGGTCGCCCGGTCGCAGGGCTGGGATGCCGAGCGTGCCCTGCGCGAGCGCCTCCGGCGCGTGGAGGACGAGGTCCGCGAAGCCGAATCGCGCCCCTGACGCCACGGGCCGCCCCGGCGACCTGGGAAGATGGTGGCGTGGCTACTGTGAACCCGCCGCGCGGCATGCGCGACATCCTCCCCGCCGACAAGGCCCGCCGTGAGCGCGTCCTCTCCGTCATCCGCGACCGCTACCGGTCGCACGGCTTCGACGAGATCGAGACGCCGGCGCTCGAGGAGTACTCGAGACTGCACGCCGGCATCGGCGGCGACAACGAGAAGCTCGCTTTCAACGTGCTGCGCCGCGGGCTCGACGCCGACGCGATCCGCGGGGCCGCCGACGACCAGGGGGCACTGGCCGACCTGGGGCTCCGCTACGACCTGACCGTGCCGCTCGCGCGCTTCTACGCCAGCAACCGCGGGCAGCTGCCCGGTGTCTTCCGTTCCATCCAGATCGGCCCGGTGTGGCGTGCGGAGCGGCCGCAGAAGGGCCGCTACCGCCAGTTCGTGCAGTGCGACATCGACATCATCGGTGACGACTCCGCCCGGGCGGAGTCCGAGCTGATGGTGGCCTCGCTCGACGCGGTCGACGCCCTCGGACTGGAGGGCGCGACCGTGCGCATCAACGACCGGCGGGCGCTGGACTGGATGCTCGACAGCTTCGGGTTCACCGCCGAGGAGCGCCCCGGCGTTCTCATCACGATCGACAAGCTCGACAAGATCGGGCCCGACGGCGTCGCGACCGAACTGCGGGAGCGCGGCGCCGCCACGTCGGCGGTCGACGCGTTCGAGGAATTCCTGCGCCGCCCCCAGACCATGGAATACAACCCGTTCGGCGAACGACAGATCCGCAAGGCGCTGCCCGACGGCGCGCCGGACGAGATCGTCGGACACCTCGTCGGGATCGGCGAGGCGGTCGCCGCCGGACGCGGTGCCGACGACATCCCGCTCGTCTTCGATCCGTTCCTCGTGCGCGGCATGGGCTACTACACGGGCACGATCTTCGAGCTCGCCCACCCCTCGGTGCCGTACTCGCTGGGCGGCGGAGGTCGCTACGACGGCATGATCGGCCGGTTCCTCGGACAGCAGGTCGCTGCCGTCGGCTTCTCGCTCGGCTTCGAGCGCCTGGTCGATCTGGTGACCCTCGTCGGGGACGCCGGGGACCGCGCGGTCGTGCTCATCCATGACGCCGATGTGCCGGTGGCCGAGCTGGTCTCGCACAAGGCGCGGCTCGTCGCATCCGGAGCACGAGTGCGCCTGGAGCGACGGACGAAGAACGTCAAGGCGCTGCTCGAGCGCTCGGCCGCCGACGGGTACACGGAGTTCGCCACGGTGTCGGCCGGCGCGGCGGAGCTGGAGCTCAAGCCCCTCTCCTGAGTCCGGGGCATCGCGGCCCGGGCTCGTTCCGGGGCATCGCGGCCCGGGCTCGTTCCGGGTGTCGAATGCAGGGCCGAGGCACGGATGTCGGGGCTGAGGGGGTGATCGGTCCTGCAGGCGTGCGACGGTCCTGCAGCGGGTACGCCGGGGTCCGACATCGGATGCCGTTCACGCGGCGTTCACGCCCGTCAGGTCGAATCGGCGCATGAGAGCACAGCATCTCGTCGCCTTCGCCGGGGTCGGCGTCGCGGCCGTGGGGGCGGCCGCCGGCATCCGATTCGTGCTCGCCCATCAGGCGGCCATCGCGCGCCGACGCATCGGCAAGCCGCTCGGCGAACTGTCGATCGATGCCGACCGCGTCTGGCGTCGCTCCCTCGGCGGTGAGCCGATCGAACTGCTCGTGCTCGGTGACTCGCTCGCGGCGGGTCTCGGCGCCGAGACCCGCAAGCAGACGCTCGGCGGGCGGCTGGCCAAGGGCATGGCTCGACGGATCGGGTGGCCCGTGCACCTGCGCACCGCGGCGGTCGTGGGCTCGGAGTCGCCCGACCTGGCGGCTCAGCTCACCGGCCTGCCGGAGGACTACGCGCCGCACGTCGCCGTGATCGTGGTGGGCGGCAACGACGTCACGCACCGGATCCCGGTCACGGTCTCGACGCAGCACCTGCGCGACGCGATCCTGCATCTGCGTCGACGCGGCACCGAGGTCGTGGTCGGCACCTGTCCCGACCTCGGTGCGCTGCGCCCGGTTCCGCAGCCGCTGCGCCGTCTGGTCTCCAGCATGTCGCGCAGGCTGGCGGAGGCGCAGACCGAGACGGCGCTCGCCGCGGGAGCGCGTCCCGTCGATCTCCGCCGTGCCGTCGGTCCGATGTTCTTCGACGATCCGGACGCCATGTTCAGCATGGATCGGTTCCATCCGAGCCCGCTGGGCTACCGGCGCACGGCCGAGGCGCTCCTCCCCACCGCGTGTCACGCGGCGGAGACTGCGCTCAGCTCGCGTCGTCGATCGGTGGGCTGAATCGCGGGCCTCGGCCGCCTCACATCCGCGCCCCTGCCACGCACCCCGCGCTCCTGATCAGCGCGTCAGCCGCAGCCGGATCATCCGGGCGAGCACCCCGAGCAGCACCACAGCCGTCCCGACGATCGAGGCCAGCACCGGCAGCGAGTTCACCAGCAGCAGGCAGCCGAGCGCCCCCACGACCTGCAGCGCACGGGGATGGCGGCGCGCGGGACCCTGCTGGCGGAAGGCCGCGGCGTTCGCGATCAGGTAGTACAGCAGGACTCCGAAGGAGGAGAACCCGATCGCGTCGCGGAGATCCGCGACGAGCACGATCGCGACCACGATGACGGCGATCAGGATCTCGGCTCGTCGGGGCACCTGCCGGCGATCGTCGATCTTCGCGAGGAACGAGGGCAGGTCGTGCTCCCGCGCCATGGCCAGTGTGGTGCGTCCGATCCCGGTGAGGAGTGCGAGCAGCGCGCCCAGCGAGGCGGCCGCCGCCGTGATCCGGACGACGGGTGCGAGCGCGGCCCACCCCGTGGAGGCGAGGACGTCGGCGAGCGGCGCTGTGCTCGCCGCCGCCGCGCCGCCGAGGGTGGCGACGACCGTGACGGCGACCAGCAGATATACGACGACGGCACCGCCGAGAGCGAGCACGATCGCCCGCGGGATCGTGCGCGCGGGATCGACGACCTCCTCGCCCAGGGTGGCGATCCTCGCGTACCCGGCGAACGCGAAGAACAGCAGACCCGCACCCTGCAGCACCCCGTACGCCGTCGCATCGGGCAGGGGAACGGGGGATGCCGCGGATGCCGTCCCGAGCCCGACCGCGACGACGACGGCCAGTCCCAGCAGCGAGCACACCACGAGGATGCGGGTGACGAGAGCCGTGCGGGTCACGCCGAAGCAGTTGACGACCGCGAGTGCGACCACCGCGGCCACGGCGACCGGAATCCGCCAGCCGTCCGGGGCGGCGTATGCGGCGAACGTCATGGCCATCGCCGCGCAGCTCGCGATCTTGCCGATCACGAAGCTCCATCCGGCGATGAAGCCCCACCAGGGGCCGATCTCGGCACGTGCGTAGGCGTAGGTGCCGCCGGCCACCGGATGCACGGCGGCGAGCTGCGCCGACGCGGTGGCGTTGCAGTAGGCGACGATCGCCGCGATCACGAGCGCGACCAGGAGGCCGCTGCCGGCGACACCGACCGCGGGTGCCCAGACCGAGAAGACGCCGGCGCCGATCATCGAACCCAGTCCGAGGGCGGTGGCGTCGCCGAGCGTCAGGCGGCGGGCGAGGGGCATCCCGTCATCGTGTCATGCGCGGGTGAATTCCGGATGTCCTGTGCTGTCGACCATCGGGAGCGTGAGCCTCGCGGGGGTCGGTCCGCCGACCTGCACCGTCTGGATGCTCGGGATCAGCCGCGAGTGGTCGCGCACCGGGTCGTCCGTCCCCGGGTTGCGCAGGTGCACCGGATGCGCACCGGATGACACCTGCAGGCGCAGGCGCGACCCGGCGGCGAAGCGGTGGGCGATCGGGGCCAGATCGAGGCGCACGCTGCGGGGCTCGTCGGCGCTCGCCTCGGGCGACAGCCGCCGGTATCCGTCGGTGATCGTGCGCGAGGTGCCCCTGGCGTCGACCTCGCACAGTCGCACGAAGACATCGGCCCGAGGATTCGTCGATGTGAACGACATCTCGAACCCCGGTGCTCCCATCACGACCAGGTCGGTGCGCAGCACGTCACCCGTGAACACGAGCACGTCGTCGCGTCGTTCGCGGGCGCGCTGATCGCGGCGTCCGGCGCGGAACGGATTCAGGGTCCGCCCGCCCGCCGCCGGAGTGGGGTCAGCGGGGTCGTACCGGTAGGAGAGGGTCGATGCGGTCGCGGAATCCCGGCTCGGAGACAGCCTGTTCGCGGCGGTCGCATCCAGCGTCAGCGCGGTGGAGGGCGGGGGCCAGCTGTCGAGCTCGCGCCACCCGACGCCGCCCGTGACCTCGACGCGCACTCCGCTGGGCGGCCCGCCGGTGAACGCCTCCAGAACCTCGCGCACGCCGATGTCGGTGATCTCGGGCGCCCCATGCACCCAGTCCCCGACGATCAGGCGCACCGCATGCCCGGCATCCTGCAGTGCCGCGTGGTCGGAGAGCTGGCCGACGAGGAAGAGGTCCTGCCAGCCGGCCATCAGCGTCACGGGCGGGATGCTCCCGAGGTCCGAGGCGAAGTGCAGCGGATCCCACCACGGGTCTCCGGCGTCGCTGTGCGCGACCCAGTCGCGGAAGAAGGCGGGGTCCGCGCCGCGGGCCGTCCGCACGGCCTCGGTCGGCGGCACCGCTCGTGCGCCGCGGTCGAGCGCGGGCGCCGCGAGCAGCAGCGCCCGCAGGCGGGCGGGCAGCGACTTCTCCTGGATGTCGAGCGCGTACGCCCAGGTGAGCGGGGTGTCGATCGAGAACCCGCCGCCCGGGTAGAGGATCGCGTCGTCGAACCGGCGGGCCGAGATCGCGATCCCCATCGCGTCCGGTCGCTCGTCGCCGTCGCAGTACGCCCACTGCGTCACCCCGAAGTAGCTCCCGCCCCAGGAGTGCACACGGCCCGTGGCCCAGTGCTGTCGGCGCACCCAGCGCATCGCCGCCTGACCGTCGGCGACCTCGTGATGCAGCGGATCGAACGCGCCTCCCGAGCCGAACGTGCCCCGGCAGCTCTGCACCACGACGTGGTGTCCGCGTTCGGCGAGGAACCGCGCGACGCCGCCGATGCCCTCGCGTCCGTACGGCGTGCGGATGAGCACGGTGTGGCCGCCGGCCCCCTCGGCGTGCCAGTGGTCGGTGAGCAGGGTGACGCCGTCGGAGGCCTCGACGGGGATGCCCGAGGTGCGGCGCACCTTGGGGTGCGTGACGGGCGGCATCCCGTCGACCCGGCTCAGTCGTCGGTGCTCTCGCCGTGCGGTGAGGCTCAGCCGAGTGGTGCCGCTCATCGCACGCCCTTCACGCGGGTGACGGCGAACGCGGCGATCAGCGCCATCACCACCGCGCCCATGTAGAGGGCGACGAAGTTCTCGCCGGTGGGAGATCCGATGCGGGTCGCGAAGTAGCCGAACACGGGCACGAGGATACCGGGCAGCAGGTATGCGAGCGCCACGATGCCGAGATCCTTGCCCGCGTCGTCGATCGAGGGCAGGCACTCGGTCATGAGGGCCACGTCGGCGGCGATGTACGCGCCCTGGCCCGCACCCACGATCGCGATGCCGACCAGGAACCACACGATGTCGCCGAAGGACACGGCGAGCACGAGACCCGCCGCGCTGGCCAGAGATCCGATCACGACCGACGGCTTGCGGCGTTTCGTGCGGTCGGAGATCACGCCGAAGACGAAGGCCATCACGAGATTCATCAGCGTGAAGGCCGCGGTCGCCTGCGTCTGCACGCTCGCGATCGCCGCGGGGTCGTCGATTCCGAAGCGGCCGGAGATCGTCAGATAGAGATAGCTGGTGACCGACACGATCGACGCGGTCATGAAGAACCGGCACATCCACGCCCACGCGAAGTCGGGGTGGCGGCGCGGGCTCAGCCAGAACGTGGCGAGCACCCCGTTCCAGTCCAGCGGGGCGGCGGGCGTCGCGCGTCGGATGTCCTTGAGTGCGAAGAACAGCAGGAGCGCGAGGAGCACCGACAGGCCGCCCGGGATCAGGAACATCCCCGCCTGTCCTGTCGTCGCGACGACGCCCGACAGCGAGACACCGCCGAGGATGCCGAGTGCGGTGGCGGCACCCGTCACCGCCGACATGATCGCGCGGATGCTGCGTCTGATCTGATCGGCGAACAGCGTGTGGACCGTCATCGAGATCGCTCCCCACCCCACCAGCACGAGCACCGTGCCGGTGCCGAGCAGCAGCAGCGACGGTGCGGTCGCCTGGATCGCATAGCCGACCAGCGCGATGACGGCTCCGGAGAGGATCCAGGGGCGACGGATGCCGAGGCGGGACATCGAGCGGTCGCTCACCCGACCGAAGATCGGCGTCGTGATGAGCACCGCAGCGCCGCCGAGGGTGAGCACGATGCTGAGATCGCCCGTCGCCTGATCGGGGTTCCATTCCTTGAGCAGCTGGGGGATCGCGACGCTCGCCACGCCCTGCGCGATACCCGAGCCGAACCAGGCCAGGACGAACGCCACCCAGAACCAGCGGCTCTGGCGCTCGCCGGGGATGGCGTCCGATGCGAGCGGAGGTGCGGAGGACGGGGAGGGGAACACGGGGTCGACTGCAGGGGCGGACATCATCGTCTCCAGCTCGGGGTCGGTGTGAGGGTCGGGGTCGGTGTCGGTGTCGGGGTCGGGGCGGGTACGGGGACGGTGATCGAACGGTGGGGAAGCGGTCGCGCGCCGTCCGGGCCCGCCATGGTGGTCGCGTACGCGCATGCCAGCTCGTGGGCGAACACGTCGCGCCATGCACGCGCGCCGTGCCAGTGGGCGGTGAGACCGGGGGAGCCGTGCACGTGGCCCGCCCCGATGCGCAGCACCACGGGCACACCGGCAGCCTGCAGCGTCCGCGTGTAGGCGATGGCGCCGTCGCGCAGCGGGTCGTGCTCCGCCGCGAGGATCAGGGCGGGCGCGAGGTGCCGGTGATCCGCGGCATCCAGGGGCGAGGCCTCCTCCAGGGGAGCGCCGGCGCGGTAGATCTCGACGATCCCCTCCGCATCCTCCATCCCCGACGCGCGGCGGTATCGGTCCATCGACTCGCCCACGGGGCGCAGAGCCGTCGGGGGCACCTCGAGCGTCTGATGGTGCAGCGGCCTCCCCGCGTCGCGTTCCCGCAGCGCGGCCGAGGCGGCGATGGTGGCTCCCGCCGAGTTCCCCCCGACGCCGAGCCGGTGCGTGTCGATGCCCCACTCGTCGGCGTGCGCGCGCAGGTCGGCCAGAGCGGCGACCGCATCCAGAACCGGAGCGGGGAACGGATGCTCGGGGGCGAGCCGGTACTCGAGCGAGATGAGCTGCACGCCGGAGCGGAGAGCGCGGTCGGCGCATACCCGCTCGTTGAGGATCTCGTCGATCGTGCCTTCCGTCCATCCGCCCCCGTGCAGCCACAGCATCGTCGGCTGCGGCCCGGCGGCTGCGGACGACCGGAAGCGTCGCGCGCGCAGCGGCCCTTCTGCGCCGGCGACCATCAGATCGTCGACCCGCACGCCGTCAGGGGCGGGGTCGGTGAACTCGACCGCGACGATGTCGCTGACCTCTCTGGCGGCGCGGCGACGCGCGGGGGACCCGGCGGGACCCGCGTCGGGCAGTGCAGCCGTGAGCTCGGCGGTGCGGCGCAGCCAGGCGAGCACCGGCTCGTCGAGCGGCGGGAGATCGTCGCCGAGATCGATCATCGGGCGCTTTCCACGCGTCGGGCATCCGCCGAGTGCAGGGTGCGCAGCTCGGCGATCAGCAGACGGTGCGCGGCATCGGCTGCGGGGATGAGACCGGTGCATCCCAGCGATCCGTGCGTCTGGCCGATGAACCGCACGGCCGTGACCGCGACCCCCGCATCCGACAGCGCGCGGGCGTACGCCTCGCCGTCGCCGCGCAGCGGATCGAGCTCCGAGGTGAGGATGAGGGCCGGGGGGAGGCCGTCGTGGGAGGCCGCCAGGAGCGGAGAGGCGTAGGGGAGGCGTGCGGTGCCCGCATCGTCGCCGAGGTACTGCCGCACCAGCTGGCGTCCCGCCGTGCGGACGATCACGCCGGGCATCGAGGCGGCGATCCCAGCCATGTCGGCGTGCCCGATCGTCAGATCCAGTGCCGGGTTCTCGAGGATCTGCAGGGCGATCGGATGGTTCGCGCGGTCACGGTTCATCAGGGTCACGGCCGCGGCGAGGTCGCCACCCGACGAGGCGCCCCCGACCGCGATCCGCCAGGGCGAGCCGCCGAGCTCGGTCGCATGTGCGCGCACCCACTCGAACGCCGACCAGCACTGCTCGGGCTGGGTCGGATAGCGCTGCTCGGGGGCGTGGGCGTAGTCGACCGCGACGAGCACGATCCCCGCGTCGTGTGCGCGCTGCCGGAACCGTGCGTCCCAGCTCACCCAGTCGATGCCGGCGATCGTGAATCCGCCTCCGTAGAAGTACACGAGGATCGGCAGGTCGGCGCCGCGGGCGGCCGGGTCGGCGTCCGGCCAGTAGACGCGCACGCGCACGTCGGGGTGCCCGTCGACCGGCACGAGCTCGTCGCGCGTCGCGGTGTCGAGGGGGACGATGCCCAGCGCGGCGCTCACGCGCGTGTCGTTCTCGCTCGCCACGCGTCGGCGGCCGGCGGGGTCCTTCGGCTCGGGAGCCAGCAGCGGCGCGATCCGGTTCTCGTACCTCGCCACCGCGTCGTCGAGCGTCGGACGGCGGAATCTGCCATTCCTCGGTCTGGGCATCTGCATCTCCTTCGACGGCCGCTTCGGCGGCTGCGCACTAGTCTGAGCAATCGAAGAACTTCGATGAAGCGGGGAATCGAACATGCGAGCGCGACCGGGCCGAGTGACCATCTACGACGTCGCGGAGCGCGCGGGAGTGAGCATCTCGACCGTCTCGCTCGCGGTCAGCGCACCGCACCGGGTGCGGCAGGAGACACGCGAGCGCATCGTCGCCGCGGCCACGGAGCTCGGCTATCGCATGACCGCGGGGCGGCGGGTGGGGGCGGCGCGGATCGCGGTGGCCGCGCCCTTCACGACGTACCCCTCGTACCTGCGCAGGCTCTCCGGCATGCTGCGCCGCGCCAGGGACGCCGCCGTCGACATCATCCCCTACGACCTGGATTCCGCGGCCGCCGCCGAGGAGCCGCTGCTGGATGTGCTGCCCACCCGCGCCGACGTCGCGGGACTCGTGGTGATGGGGGTGCCGCTGGGCGGGGCCGCACGCCGCGCGAGTCGCGCCGCCCGCATCCCGGTCGTGTACGTCGATGTCGTGCCCTCGCGTGCGGATGCCGGGGGGCCGGTGATCCTCGTCGACGACCGCGACGGCGGCGCTCAGATCGGCCGGCATCTCGCCGGTCTCGGTCACCGACGGGTTCTTTTCGTCCACGAGCCGCAGCGCTCGCCGTCGTACGTGTCGGCGGGGATGCTGCGCGTCGAGGGACTCGCCGACCATGTCGAGGTCGTGTCGATCGCGCTCGACCGGCCGGGTGCGGTCGGCGCCGACGTCCCACGTCAGGCTGCCCGCACGGGGGCGACCGCGATCGTCGCGAACCACGATCAGTATGCGGCGGCGGTGCTCGCCGAGCTCCGCTCCTCGCCGCCGGCCGCGCCTCTCGCGGTGGTCGGGTACGACGACGGCGAGCTCGCCGCGGGGCTCGACCTGACCACGGTGCGCCAGCCGTTCGAGGAGAGCGGGCGGGTGGCACTGGAGCGGGTGCTCGCCCTGGTCTCGGGCACGGAGGCCTCGCATGAGACGGTGCTTCTGGCTCCCGCGCTGATCGAACGCGGCTCGACCCGGCGACTATTGTTATAGTTGTAGTAGAACTAGTAGAAGATCGGAGCCGGGATGCTGATTCGAATCGATGCCGACAGTGCGCGGCCTCTCTTCGAGCAGGTCGCCGCATCGGTGCGCACCGACATCCTCACCGGTCGACTCGTCCCCGGCGATCGGCTGCCCGCCGCTCGGGAGGTCGCGGAGGCGCTCGAGATCAACCTGCACACCGTGCTGCGCGCCTACCAGCAGCTGCGCGACGAGGGTCTGATCGACCTGCGCCGTGGCAGGGGTGCCGTCGTCTCAGCATCCGCGACCCCTCTCGCCGAGCTCTCGCACGACATCTCCGCTCTCGTCACCCGCGCGGCATCCCTCGGGCTGTCCGCCTCGACTCTGGCCGCCCTCATCAAGGAGACCGACGCATGACCCCTGAAATCCTCCGAGCCCGCACCGCCTTCTGGTGGGTGGGGGTGATCGTCCCGCTCGCCCTGATCGCGCTCGCGAGCATCGTCGTGCTCTCCTGGATGCCCGAGGTCCCCGATCCGGCGGCGACCCACTGGGGGCTCGACGGCGTCGACGGCTATGGACCGAGCTGGACTCCTCTCGCCCTGCTGGTCGGTCTCGGCGGCGGGACGGTGCTGCTGTTCGCGCTCATCGCGCTATTCTCCCACCGTCCCCCGCAGCGGGATGCCGCGGCACCGAGCCCGCGGCCGCAGTGGTCCGCGACCGCGCGGCTGCTCGGTGCCGTGAGCCTCGGCACGGCGGGCCTGATGGCGGTGCTCGCCATCGCCACCACCGCTGTGCAGCGTGGCCTCGCCGACGCCGCGGATGCCGCCGACATCACCCCGTGGGTCCCGGTCTTCCTCCTGGTCATGATCGCGCTCGCCGTCGCCGGCTGGTTCCTGCAGCCGGCGGTGCCGCGCTCGCCCGAGTCGGTGGGCGATGCGGCGACCCCGCTGCTGCTGGCCGATCACGAGCGCGCGGTGTGGATGAAGACGGTGACGGTGGCGAGAGTCGGCCAGGTCGTCCTCGGCATCGCCGTCTTCCTCATGATCGCGATGAGCGTGCTCCTGTTCGCTCAGGACATCGCCGCGGGGTGGATCGTCGCCGCGGTCGCGCTGATCGTCACGGTTCTCGTGTCGACCAGCCTCACCTTCCGCGTCCGCGCGAGCGCCGCGGGGCTCCGCGTGCGATCCGTCATGGGCTGGCCGCGCATCGAGATCCCGGCCGCCGAGATCGCGAGCGTGCGCGCCGTGCGGGTCGACCCCTTCGCCGAGTTCGGAGGATGGGGATATCGCTTCGGCGTGGACGGGCGCCGCGGAGTGGTGCTCCGTGCGGGCGACGCTCTCGAGGTCGCCCGCACGAACGGCCGCGTGTTCGTCGTCACGGTCGACGACGCGGCCACGGCGGCATCCGTCCTGGCCCTCGCCGCCGACCCCCGATAGCTCGTCCGTGTCCGTCCTGATCAGAGGAGACCGCTCATGACCCGCCTCCGTGTCACCGCCATCGCCGTGTTCATCGCCCTCGCCTGCGGCCTCGCCTGGCTCGTCGCCCTGCCGCTGTGGTCGGGCGACGGTCTCGCCGAGCCGCTCGCCGGCGTGATCCTGCCCGTGATGATGTTCACCCCCGCGATCGCCGCGCTCGTGGTGACCCTGCTCATGCGCGTCCCCGCGCGCGGCGAGAGACTGCGATTCCTCGGGTTGTGGCCGCTGCGTCCGGCGAGGCGCGTGATCTGGCTGACGGTGCTGGGCTGGCTCGCGCCTCCGGTGCTCGTCGCGCTCGGCGTCCTCGTCGCCGCCGCGCTCGGATTCGTCCGTCTCGACCTGACGTTCGCCGCGTTCTCGGCCACCGTCGCGGGAGCCCTTCCCGAGGGCACGCCGATGCCTCCCGTCGGGCTGCTCGTGGTCTCGCAGATCGCGCTGATCCCGTTCGCCGCGCTGCTCAACGGCGTGCTGGCATTCGGCGAGGAGCTGGGCTGGCGGGGGTGGCTCGTGCCGGCGCTGCGCCCGCTCGGCACCTGGCCCACCCTGCTCCTCAGCGGGGCGATCTGGGGACTGTGGCACAGCCCGATCATCCTGCTCGGCTACAACTTCGGCCGCACCGATGTCACGGGCGTCCTCTTCATGGTCGGCGGCTGCGTCGCCTGGGGAGTCCTCTTCGGATGGCTGCGCCTGCGCTCCGCATCGATCTGGCCCGCCGTCCTGGCGCACGGATCGCTCAACGCGGCGGCCGGGCTCGTGCTGCTCGTCGCCGCATCGCAGCCCGATCTCGCCCTCGCGGGGCCGCTGGGCGTCGCGGCGTGGATCGTGGCCGCCGTCGTCATCGGGATCCTCGCCCTCACCGGGCAGTTCCGCCGGCAGCCGGAGCTGGCGGACGCACCGGGACGCCTGCTCTCCGCCCCGCGCGCGTCACGGGAGACGGGCGCGACGGGGGATCCGCAGCGGCCGTCCACCCCTTGACGCCTCGCGTGCCGCGAGGGTTTGCTGAGGGGATGGACGCCACCGCCGATGCCTGGTCGAAGACCGACTCCTATCTCGCCGATCTGCTCGTCGGGGATGATCCGCATCTCGAGGCGGCGCTGGCGGCGCAGCGCGCGGCCGGACTGCCCGAGATCGAGGTGGCACCCGTCTCGGGCAAGCTGCTCCACCTGATCGCGCGGATCAGCGGAGCGCGGCGGGTGCTCGAGATCGGCACCCTCGGCGGATATTCGACGATCTGGCTCGCGCGCGCGGTCGGCGCCGAGGGCCGTGTCGTGACGATCGAAGCCGAGGCAGCCAATGCCGCCGTCGCGCGGGGGAGTCTCGACGCGGCCGGCGTCGGCGACCGGGTCGACATCCGGATCGGGCGCGGCGCGGATGTGCTCCCGACTCTCGTCGGCGCATTCGATCTGGTCTTCATCGACGCCGACAAGGAGTCGAACACGATCTACCTCGACTGGGCGGCGCGCCTCGGGCATCCCGGCACCGTCGTGATCCTCGACAACATCGGGCGCGAGGGCGAGATCATCCGTGACGACACGACCGATCCGAAGGTGATCGGCACCAGGGACGCGCTGCGGATGCTGGGGGAGGACCCCCGCTTCGACGCCACAGCCCTGCAGACCGTCGGGGTCAAGGGATGGGACGGCTTCGCAGTCGCGGTCGTGGTGTCGCCCTCCGACTCGGACCCCGGCGCCGACGCGGCGGCGGGCTAGACTGGCCGAGGATCGACGACGCTCCACACAACGTTTTCTCTGAGCAAGGAGCACATCAGTGGCACTGATCGAGGCTGTAGGCGCACGCGAGATTCTCGACTCGCGCGGGAACCCGACCGTCGAGGTGGAGGTGCTTCTGGATGACGGTGTCGTCCAGCGCGCGGCCGTCCCGTCCGGCGCATCCACCGGCGCATTCGAGGCGTACGAACTGCGTGACGGCGACAAGAGCCGGTACGGCGGGAAGGGCGTCCTCAAGGCCGTCGATGCCATCATCGACGAGCTCGGCCCGGCCCTCGAGGGTGTCGAAGCGAGCGAGCAGCGCATCGTCGACGAGATCCTGATCGACACCGACGGCACCGAGAACAAGCAGCGCACCGGCGCGAACGCGATCCTCGGCGTCAGCCTTGCCGTCGCCAAGGCCGCGGCCGACTCGGCCGACCTGCCGCTGTTCCGCTACCTCGGCGGCCCCAACGCGCACGTCCTGCCCGTGCCGCTGTTCAACGTCATCAACGGCGGCGAGCACGCCGACAACGGCATCGACATGCAGGAGTTCTTCCTCGCGCCGATCGGCGCCGAGACCTACTCCGAGGCGCTCCGCTGGGGCGTCGAAACCTACCACGTGCTGCGCGGCGAGCTGAAGGCCGCCGGCTACGCGACCGGACTCGGCGACGAGGGCGGCTTCGCCCCCGACCTGCCCAGCAACCGCGAGGGTCTCGACTTCCTCGTCAAGGCGATCGAGAAGGCCGGCTTCACGCCGGGCACCGACATCGCACTGGGCCTCGACGTCGCCGCGACCGAGTTCTTCTCCGACGGCGTCTACCGTCTCGACAACAAGGACTGGAGCGGCCCCGAGCTGATCGAGTACTACCGCGGTCTCGTCGCGGACTTCCCGATCGTGACGATCGAGGATGCTCTGGCAGAAGACGACTGGGACAACTGGAAGCTGCTCACCGATGCTCTCGGCTCGCAGGTCCAGCTCGTCGGCGACGACCTGTTCGTCACCAACCCGACGCGTCTCGCCGACGGCATCAAGCGCGGCGTGGCCAACTCGCTGCTCGTCAAGGTGAACCAGATCGGAACGCTCACCGAGACGTTCGACGCGGTCAGTCTCGCGCAGCGCTCCGGCTACACGGCGATGCTCTCGCACCGCTCGGGCGAGACCGAGGACACCACGATCGCCGACCTCGTCGTCGCCACGAACGCGGGTCAGATCAAGGCGGGTGCGCCTGCTCGCAGCGAGCGCGTCGCGAAGTACAATCAGCTTCTGCGCATCGAAGAGGAGCTGGGCGACGCGGCGGTCTTCGCCGGCCGTTCGGCGTTCCCCCGCTACCAGGGCTGAACGCAGCACAGACAGAGGCACGCCGCCTGAGCGGCATCGACGGAGGAGGAGCCGTGGCACGACGACCGGCTCCTCCTTCGGCGTCTCCGGGGTCGTCCCGAGCCGGGGCGGCGAAGGGCTCCGCGGCGCGCGCACCCCGGTCCGCGTCGCCGCGCGGGTCGGCCGCACGCGGCGCGACGGCGCGCAGCGTCGACGTGCGGGAGTGGGCCTCCGGCATCCGCCTCTCGGCGTTCTCGGTGATCATGCTCTCGCTCGTCGTGCTGGGTGCCTGGGTGCTGGTGCCGACCCTGGGGACGTTCATCGATCAGCGTCAGAAGATCGCCGCGCTCGAGCAGTCCATCCAGGTCTCGGAAGACCAGATCACGGCGCTGCAGAAGGAGCGCGACCGCTGGAACGACCCGGCGTACATCACGACCCAGGCGCGCGAGCGCCTCTACTACGTCAAGCCGGGTGAGGTCGTCTATCTGATCGACGACGATCTCGACCCCGCCGCGCTGCCGCAGGAGCAGGGTCCTGTCAGCGACACCCTCGAAGAGACCCCGTCGGACTGGATGCCCCAGCTGCTGCGCACGCTCACCTCCGCCGGTCTCAGCGACACGGCAGCGGTCACGCGCTGACCTCGGCCACCGGCCGTCGGGCAGGTGACACGACCGGCACGGCTCCGAGCGAGCTCCCTGGCGTCTCCCGTACGCTGGTCGGGTGACCACGCCGCCTTTCCCCACGCCCACCGCCGCCGAGCTCGCCGTGGTCTCGGCCCAGCTCGGCAGGACCGCCCGCGGCGTGGTGGGCATCGCCGCACGCTGCGTGTGCGGCAACCCGACGGTCGTCGCGACGACGCCGCGGCTGCCGGACGGCTCGCCCTTCCCCACGTTCTACTACCTGACGCATCCCGCGGCGACGGCGGCGATGTCGACGCTCGAGGCCACACAGGTCATGCCCGAGCTCGCCGCCCTGCTCGCGGATGACGAGCAGGTCGCGGCCGCCTATCTGAAGGCGCACCGGTCGTACCTGCGCGACCGGAGCGGGTTCGGCGAGGTCGACGAGATCTCCGGCATCTCGGCCGGTGGCATGCCGACGCGTGTCAAATGCCTGCATGCCCTGGCCGGACACGCCCTCGCGGCGGGCCCGGGCGTGAACCCGATCGGTGACGCGGCGCTCGAGCGCTCCAGCTGGTCACCCGATCGGTGCCGGTGCGACGAGCCCGGCGCCGCCCTGCGCGACGCCGAGGCCTCATCCGCATGACGGCGCGCCGGATGCTGCGCAGCGGCGTCGTGCTCGCGACGATCATGGCATCCGTCCTGCTCCTCGGCGCGTCGGCCACCCCGCCTCCGGTGCCCGACGACCCCGCCGATCCGGTGCGCGCGTCCGAGTACTGGCTCGACGGCGCCCGCATCCGCGACGCGTGGCAGACGACTCGCGGCGACGGTGTGACGATCGCGGTCATCGACACGGGCATCGGCAAGGTCCCGGGGGTGTTCGACGGCGCGGTCACCGACGGCACGGATGTGTCGGGCACCGGCTCGCCCGACGGCCGCACCCCCGTGGGCGCGATCGACGGCAACCACGGTTCGTGGGTGGCCTCGCTGGCGGCGGGGCGCGGTGCCGCCGACGGCAAGGGGATGATCGGCGTGGCGCCCGAGGCCGATCTGCTGTCGATCTCGGTCGGCTTCGGTGCCGCCGCGGCGGTGCCCTTCACCGAGCAGGTCGCCAAGGCGATGCGCTGGGCGGTCGACAACGGCGCCGACATCATCAACCTCTCCTTCACCACCAACACCCTCGACTGGGACAAGAGCTGGGACGACGCGTTCCTGTACGCGTTCGAGCACGATGTCGTGGTGGTCGTCGCGGCCGGCAACCGGGGGAGCGGCACCGACATCATCGGCGCCCCGGCCACGATCCCCGGCGTGCTCACGGTCGGCGGTGTCGATCAGACCGGGACAGCCAGCCTCGAGGCATCGACCCAGGGCATCACGATCGGCATCGCCGCCCCGAGCGAAGGACTGCTCGGCGTCTCGGCCGACGGCACGGTGGTCTCGTGGCGGGGCACCAGCGGCGCGGCGCCGATCGTGGCGGGGATCGCGGCGCTGATCCGATCGGCGCACCCCGACCTCGACGCGGCCAACGTGATCAACAGGATCATCAGGACCGCCATCCCGGTCGAGGGGATGTCGAAGACCCCGGATCCGCTGTACGGCTACGGTCTCATCGACGCCGAAGCGGCCCTGAACGCCGATCTGCCGTCGGTCGCCGAGAACCCGATGGGCGACCTCGCCGAGTGGATCCGTCTGTATCGCCGGGCCGAGACCGCGCCGCAGCCGGTTCCCACCGCGACGCCGGTGGCGGTGCCGCCGCTGCCCGATGCCGATGCGCCGACGGAGGCCGGTTCACCGCTGCTTCCCAGCGCTGAATCGCTGCGCTACGGTACCCTGCCGCTCATCGCCCTCACAGTCCCTGGTATCCTGATAGCGCTTGGCGTCACCGCAGCTGCCCGGCGTATCCGCTCGGCGCGCATTCGCACGCCACATTCCTGACTCCCGAGGAGTTGTCCCCCTGTGCCTCAGAACAGCACTGTGCCCAAGATTCTGATCGTCGGTGGAGGCTACGCAGGCTTCTACACGGCGTGGAAGCTGGAGAAGCACCTTCGCAAGGGCGAAGCAGACGTCACCATGGTCGACCCGCTGCCGTACATGACGTACCAGCCCTTCCTTCCCGAGGTGGCCGCCGGCTCGATCGAAGCCCGCCACTCGGTGGTCGCCCACCGTCGTCACCTGAAGCGCACGAACGTGCTCACCGCCAAGGTGACGAACATCAACCACGCCGACAAGGTGGCCACGATCACCCCGCCGCTGGGTGAGCCGTACGAGTTCGCGTACGACCAGATCGTCGTCACGGCGGGTGCCGTCTCGCGCACCTTCCCGATCCCCGGCATCGCCGACAACGCGATCGGGCTGAAGACGATCGAAGAGGCTGTCGCCATCCGCGACCGCGTCATGTCGAACTTCGACAAGGCGTCTTCGCTCCCGGCCGGCCCCGAGCGCGACCGTCTGCTGACCGTCGTGGTCGTCGGCGGCGGCTTCGCCGGCATCGAGGTGTTCGCCGAGCTGCGCTCGCTCGCCTCGTCGCTGGTGAGCAGGTACCCGCAGCTGCGCTTCGAGGACACGCACTTCCACCTGATCGAGGCGATGGGGCGCATCATGCCCGAGGTCTCGCTGCAGACGAGCGAGTGGGTCCTCAAGGACCTCGCGAAGCGCGGCGCCAACGTGCACCTCGACACCCAGCTCACCAGTGCCGTCGACGGCAACGTCGAGCTCTCCACCGGAGAGGTCATCCCGACCGACGTGATCGTCTGGACCGCCGGTGTCATGGCGAACCCGACCGTCGTGCGCGGCGGCGACCTGCCGGTCGAGGAGCGCGGTCGCATCCAGACCCGCGCCGACCTCCGCGTGGGCACCCCCGAGGCATTCGTCCCCGGAGCCTGGGCCGCCGGTGACGTGTCGGCCGTTCCCGACCTCTCGGGTGGCGGCGTCGGCGGCTTCTGCGTGCCCAACGCCCAGCACGCCGTCCGTCAGGCGAAGCTGCTCGCGAAGAACCTCGTCGCCGTGCTGCGCGGTGAGGATCCCAAGGAGTACTTCCACAAGAACCTCGGTGCGGTCGCGGGTCTCGGCCTGTACAACGGCGTCTTCCAGTCCGGCAAGATCGCGCTCAAGGGCTTCGTCGCCTGGGTCGCGCACCGCGGCTACCACGGCCTCGCGATGCCCACGTGGGAGCGCAAGTTCCGCGTGATCTGGGGCTGGTGGAACAACCTGTGGCTCGGCCGCGACCTCGTGAACCTCGAGACCGTGCAGAACCCGCGGTACGTCTTCGAGGAGTTCGCGGCACGTCCGCGCCCCGCGGCCGACGCCCCCGCCGCTCCTGCGACGAAGGCCGACGCGCCGAAGGCCGCCGAGCCGAAGGCTGCCGCCGCGAAGGCTCCTGCGGCCAAGAAGACCGCAGCGAAGAAGGCTCCGGCTCCGGCCACGACCGACCCCGCTGAGCACGCCGACGCGACCGAGAAGGCCGCTGCCAAGTAGTCGATCCGTCTGCACGAACGGCCCCCGCGATTCTCCGCGCCGGGGCCGTTCGTCGTCTCCCGGTCGGCAGCGCGTTCGCACACGATTCATAGGTGATCCCGCTAGCGTCGAGATCAGCAAGGGGAGTACTCCCGTCTGCGGTGGAGTCGTCATTACGGGCATGAAGTCGTGCCCCGGCCCACCGGCCCCTCGGGGCGGAGGAGACCTGGCGTCCGTATCCACGGACGGCCATGGCATCCCCTCTTCGCCTTGATCGGGTCGAGACTCCGTGGCTGTCCCCTCGCCATCGAAGGAACCACGACCATGGCAAAGCTCTCCCGTCTGATCGGTCTCGCCGCGAAAGCGATCGAGTCGCACGTCTCCTCCGACCGGGGAGGTCAGGACGCACCGTGGTCTGCGGCCCGGCCGTCGGCCCCTTCGGCTCCCCAGGCCCACACGCCTCCGGCTCAGGGCCACACGCCTCCGGCGCCGGGTGGATACGCGCCTCCGGCGCCGGGTGGATACGCGCCTCCGGCGCAGGGCGGCACTCGGGGGTCCTCGGCGGTCTCGGACGCCGATCGTGCGGCGATCGCCCGCTACGACTACCTGCTGCAGACCGCTGATCCGCACCGCATCGAGCAGATGCACAGGGAGGCCTTCGATCGCCTCACACCGGCACAGCGGGCGCAGGTGCAGGAGCGCATGCAGGCCGAGCTCCCCTCGGGCGAGCGCCCCTCGTCCGCCTCATCCCACGACCTCGCGAGGGCCGCAGGGCGCACCGAGGCGACGTCGCCGGGGCGTATGCGCTCGCTGCTCTCCCGAGTGCGCGGAGGCGGTGCGGGTGGGGGCGGCGGCAGGGTCGTCGGTGGCATGGTCGTCGGTGGCGCGGCCGTCGGCGGCGCGGCGGTCGGCATTCTGGGAGCCGTCGCCGGGGGAGCGGTCCTGAGCTCCGTCGCCGGCCCGCTGCTCGAGCAGGCCGCGGGTCTCGGTGTCGACTTCGACGCCCTGGCGCAGGGCCTCGACGTCGAATCGCTCATGCAGGGCGTCGACCTCGAGGGGCTCGTCGGCGGTGTGGACGTCGACGGGATCGGCGGCGCGGCCGAGGGACTGCTCGGATCCGCGGGAGAGACGGTCTCGGGCCTCGGCGAGACCGCGAGCGGATGGGGAGAGCGTCTGGGAGACCTCGGGATCCCCGGCATCCGCGACCTCTTCGGCCGATGAGCGGCGCACCGAACGCTCAGGGTCGGCGCGCAGGACTCGCCTAGCATGGGCGCACTGCCACAGACAGAGACGAGCCCGTCATGAGCCCCGCCACTGCCATCGCGAACACCGCCGATCACGGCTTCACCGGACTGACCGGGTTCGCGGCCGACATCCTCACCGCCCTCGGCGACATCGGCGTCGGCATCCTCGTGTTCATCGAGGTGCTGATCCCCCCGATACCGAGTGAGGTCATCCTGCCGTTCGCCGGCTACCTCAGCCAGAGCGGCGATCTGCAGCTGGGATGGCTGATCTTCTGGAGCACGCTCGCGTCGTGGGTCGGCGCCCTGCTGCTGTACGCACTGGGACGGGCCATCGGGATGGAGCGCGCGGTGCGCCTGCTCGCCGCCACGCGCCTGGTCAGCAGATCCGACCTCGAGCGCGGCGCGAACTGGTTCGCGCGCAGTGGCGGGTGGACCGTCCTGGTCGGGCGGATGGTGCCGGGGGTCCGCTCCCTCATCTCCATCCCCGCCGGGGCGTCGCGCATGGGCCTGGTCAGGTTCAGTGCGTACACGATCATCGGCAGCGGGGCGTGGAACGCCATGCTCATCGGTGTGGGCGCGGCGCTCGGGACCCAGCACGAGCGGCTGGAGCACTACCTCGGCTACCTCGACTATGCCGTCTACACGGCCATCGCGGTGGCGCTGCTCGTGCTGGTGCTCCGGCGGGTGCGTGAGGCGCGCTCCCTGCGGTCGCGCTCGTCGAAGGCGGACGCCGCCGCCGTCGACGGCATGGCGGACTGACGCGGCGGATGCCGGGCGTGCCCCCGCTGGGACTCGAACCCAGACTGAAGCGATTTTAAGTCGCCTGCCTCTGCCATTGGGCTACGGGGGCGTGGCCCTGGTCAGCCTATCGGGGAGCAGAGGCCCGTCCGGCGTCGAAACCCGGTGCCGCGAGGGGTGAATCCCGGTGCCTCACGCCGTATGGTGGGGGAGTGCTCGACCTCACAGCCGAACTGAGCCCGATCGAGGCTCGCCACCCCGTCGCCCCCGAGTGGGACGATCCTGCGCGCTACTGGTCGAGGCTGTCGGCCGCGACGGGGCACCTGCCCGCGCCGGTCGCGGTGATCGACCGCGAGGCGCTGCGGTACAACGCGATGGATCTGCTCGCGCGGTCGGGCGGCCTGCCCATCCGCGTCGCCTCGAAGTCGGTGCGCGTGCGCGCGGTGCTGGACGCCGTCCTCGCGCTGCCCGGCTACCACGGCATCCTCGCCTTCACGCTCGCCGAGGCACTCTGGCTCGCCGCCGATCACGACGACATCATGCTCGGGTACCCGACGGTCGACCGGGCCGGACTCGCTCAGCTCTTCGCCGACGAGGATGCCGCGCGTCGGATCACCCTCATGGTCGACGACCCCGCCCACCTCGACGTCATCGACAGCGTGGCGGCCCCCGGTGCGCGGCCCGAGATCCGAGTGGCGATCGACGTCGATGCGTCCTGGCGGTCCGCGCTGCTGGGGCACATCGGGGTGCGCCGCTCCGCACTGTTCACGGCGGGCGAGGTCGCGGCGTTCGCGCGGCGCGTGGTAGCCCGGCCCGGATTCCGTCTCGTGGGTCTGCAGATGTACGACGCGCAGATCGCCGGCCAGGGCGATGACGCGGGCCCCGATGCGCCGCTGATCCGCCTGGTGCAGGCGCGCTCGCGGACGGAGCTGCGTGAGCGCCGCGCGGCGATCGTCGCGGCCGTGGCCGACGTCACCGCGCTGGAGCTCCTCAACGGCGGCGGCACGGGCTCGCTCGAGTTCTCCGGCAGCGACGAGTCGCTGACCGAGGCGAGCGCCGGCAGCGGCCTGCTCGGCGGTCATCTCTTCGACGGCTACCGGTCGTTCCGTCCCGCTCCGGCATCCGCCTTCGCCTTCGACGTCGTCAGGCGCCCGGCCGCAGACATCGCGACGGTACTGGGCGGCGGATGGATCGCGTCCGGTCCGGCTGTCGCGTCGCGGCAGCCGCTGCCCGTGTGGCCGCAGGGGCTGCGCACGCTCCCTCGAGAGGCGGCCGGCGAGGTGCAGACGCCGCTGCAGGGTCGCGCCGCCGAGCATCTCGGGGTGGGAGACCGGGTGTGGTTCCGGCATGCGAAGAGCGGTGAGCCCGCCGAGCGCATCGACCGCTATCACCTCGTGTCGCGCGATGAGGTCGTCGACGAGCTGCCCACGTATCGCGGCGAGGGAAAGGCGTTCCTGTGACGAGGATCGGCGGCACCTGGCAGAACTGGGGTCGGTCGGTGCAGGTCACTCCACTGCGCGTGGAGCGTCCTCGGACGCCCGAAGGGGTGCAGCGCGCGGTGGTCGCCGCCGCTGCGCGCGGTCTCTCGATCAAGGCGGTCGGAGCCGGTCACAGCTTCACCGGCATCGCGGTGGCGCCGGGGGTGCTGCTCGAACTCGACGACATGCAGGGGCTGGTCTCTGCCGACACCGCAAGCCGTCGCGTCACCCTGCTCGCCGGCACCCGGCTGCACCGCATCCCCGGCCTCCTCGCACCGTTCGGGCTGGCGATGGAGAACCTCGGCGACATCGACCGGCAGTCGATCTCGGGAGCGATCTCGACCGGTACCCACGGCACCGGAGCGCGCTTCGGCGGCCTCGCGGCCCAGGTCGTCGGCGTCTCCCTCGTGACGGCGGCCGGTGAGTTCCTGCGCATCGATGAGCACCAGAACACGGAGCTGCTGCCCGCGGTCGCCCTGGGGCTCGGCGCGCTCGGCATCATCGTCGAGGTGACGCTGCAGTGCGTGCCCGCGTTCGTCCTGGAGGCCGTCGACGAGCCGATGCCGCTGGACGACGTGCTCGACACGGTGTCCGAGAGGATCTCGGCATCCGATCATTTCGAGTTCTACTGGTTCCCGCACACCGATGTGGCGCTCACGAAGAGGCAGACGCGTCTCCCCGAATCGACGAGGCGCCAGCCGCTCCCCGTGGTCGGACGCTGGATCGACGAGACGCTGCTGTCGAACGGCGTCTACCGCGCCGTGTGTGCGGCCGGACAGTTCGCCCCTGCCGTCACCGCGCCCTTCAACCGTCTCGCGGTGACCCTCACGGGTGACCGTCGCTACACCGACCTGTCGCACCGCGTGCTCACGCAGAGTCGCACCGTGAGGTTCCGCGAGATGGAGTACGCGCTGCCCGCCGAGAACACCGTCGCGGCCTTCCGCGCCGTGCGAGCTCTGATCGACGCGCGCGGATGGCGGATCGAGTTCCCGATCGAGGTGCGCTTCGCGGCGGCGGACGACCGCTGGCTGTCGACCGCGTACGGCCGGGCGAGCGGATACATCGCCGTGCACCGGTACTGGCGCGTGGATCCCACCGAGTACTTCGAGGCGGTGGAGCAGATCATGCTCGAACACGGGGGCAGGCCGCACTGGGGCAAGCTCCATACGCTGACGGCCGACGGGCTGCGGGAGCGCTATCCGCGCTTCGACGACTTCACCGCGCTGCGCGACCGTCTCGATCCCGACCGCAGGTTCACCAACCGCTACCTCGATCGCGTGCTGGGCGCGTGAGGGAAGTCCGGGTGCTGACCGGGACACCGCACCCAGTCGACGCGCAGACTGCGCCGATAGGATGAGAAAAACACGAGGAAGGGTGGGCTTCTGATGGAATGGCTCGTGCCGGTACTGATCGTCGTCGGTGTGATTCTGCTCATCGGGATCTACCTGTGGGCGACGTACAACTCGCTGGTGCAGCTCAACGTCCGCGTCGATGAAGCATGGAGCGGGATCACCGTGCAGCTCAAGCGCCGGGCCGATCTGATCCCCAACCTCATCGAGACGGTCAAGGGCTACGCGTCGCATGAGAAGGCGGTCTTCGAGAACGTCACGAGGGCGCGCGCCGAGACCCTGTCGGCCGCCGGACCGGGCGAAGCCGGGATCGCAGAAGGACACCTCCAGCAGGCTCTGCGCAGCCTCTTCGCGGTCGCCGAGGCCTACCCGCAGCTGCAGGCCAGCCAGAACTTCCTGCAGGTGCAGCAGGCGCTCGTCGACACCGAAGACAAGATCCAGGCCGCTCGTCGCTTCTACAACGGCGGGGTGCGCGAGCTGAACACGAAGATCAAGGTCTTCCCCAACAACCTCTTCGCCCGGGGCCTCGGCTTCACCGAGCGCGAGTTCTTCGAGGTGGCCGACAGCGGAGCCATCTCCGAGCCTCCGCGCGTGCAGTTCTGACCCGAGCGGTGGACCGCGCTCACCAGACGTCGAGTGCGACGCTCGAGCCCTCGCGCGTGATGTCACCCCGCACGCTCCAGGACTCGGTGCGGTAGGTCTCGGTCCTCGGCGATCCGTTCTGCCCCGTGCCGGTCACGGTCGCCACGAGAACACCGTCATCGGCGACGAATCCCTCCTCGGTCAGCTCGAGAACGGGCAGCCGGTCGATCCGCAGGCGCACCCGGTCGACCGCGGCGAACTCGGTGCCCCACGGAATGCGCAGCCCGCAGCCCTCGGGGAGCACCTCGGCGGTGGCATCCACGATGCAGCTCTCGAGATGGTCGTCGAGCTCCTGCTGCGCGACGTCCCGCATATCCGTCTCGGTGGCGACCGACGACGGAGAGCGAGATGCCACGGGAGCGGGCTGATCGAGCGAGGACTGCCACCACCAGACGGCGATGCCGGCCAGCAGCAGGACCAGCGCGATGATGCCGAGCGACCAGGCGGCGCGCCGTCTCACGCGGTGCTCTCTCTGGCATGCACATGGCGTCGCACCGAGGTGCCGGGCCGGGCGGCGAGGGCGGCGTGCACCGCGTCGGACGCCGAGCCCCACCTCGAGACCGACACGTGCTCGAGGCCCTGCCACGATGCGGCATGCCGCAGTTCGGCCGCGATCCGCTCGACATCGTCGAGAGGTCGGGCCTGCGGCTCCCACCAGACGGACTGCACCTGCAGCGTCGACGTCGCGCGCTCGGCCTTGAGATCGACCCTGGCGACGATGCGGTCGCCCACGAGCACCGGCAGCGAGTAGTACCCGTAACGGCGCTTCGCCGCCGGCACGTAGATCTCGATGCGGTAGTCGAGTTCGAACGCCCGCAGCGCCCGATCCCGGAACCACACCACGGGGTCGAACGGCGTCAGCAGGGCAGCGGCGTCGATCGCACGAGGCAGCGACGCGTCGCGATGCCGCCAGGCCTGCAGCGGGCGACCGCCGCGCTCCCATCCGCGCACGGTGACCGGCTGCAGCTCACCCGCGTCGACGAGGTCGGCGATCGAGCGGGCGACCGCCGCGCGATCGCGGATCCGGTGGTAGTCCGCGAGATCGGACTGGGTCGCCACCCCGGAGTGGCGGGCGGCCCGGCGGATCAGCTCGCGGATCGCATCGTCCCGCGCGACGTGCTGATTCCGGAGCGCATCGGGGATCACCTGCTCCGCGAGCGCGTAGCGCCGTTCGAACCCCTTCCGGCCGCTGATCGCGACGTCGCCGGTGCGCCAGAGGTGCTCGAGGGCCAGCTTGACATCGTCCCAGTCCCACCAGCCGCCGCGCTCCCTCGGCACATCGTCGCGAAGGTCCGCAGGGCGCAGCGGACCGCGTGCCCGCAGCTCGTCGCGCACCCACTCGAGGGTGCGCGCATTCGTGCTCGTCCAGGAGTCGGGTCCCGCCCAGCGATCGCGGAAGCTCTCCATCCGGAATCGCCACAGCGGCCAGTCCTCGATCGGGATGAAGGTGGCCTCGTGCGCGAGGTACTCCACGTAGTGCGTCGTGCGCGAATGGAAGACCCGGTCGAACACAGCGGGGTCGTACGCCCCCAGACGCGAGAACATCGGAAGATAGTGCGACCGCGCGAAGACGTTGACCGAATCGATCTGCAGCACGCCGAGCCGGGACATCGTGCGATGCAGGTGCGCGGCCGAGACCGTGGTCGGTCGCGCCCGGGAGAACCCCTGCGCACCCAACGCGATGCGGCGGGCCTGGGCGGCGCTGAGGGAGTCGGTCACGTGGTCAGCGTAACGCCGGGTGCCGACATCCGGGCCGGCGTCGTGGCCCGCAGCGGCAGCGCCGTAGAATCGGACGATGAGCGAAGAGCAGCGTCCGCGGCTGAGGGATCTCTTCCGTCCGCGTGCGGTGTCCACGCAGCGTACGGTCACCACCGACGCCGATGCGGCGGTGCCGATCGGACTGCGCGTCACGGCGGCCTACGCCTGGCGTCTGCTGCTGATCGCCGCGGCCGTCGCCGGCATCATCTGGCTCGTCATCGAGCTCAAGCTCCTCGTCATCCCGCTCATGGTGGGAATCCTGATCACGGCTCTGCTGTGGCCGGCTCTGCAGTGGATGCTGCGGCATCGGTTCCCGAGATGGCTGGCCGTCGCGGTCTCGCTCATCGGCACGATCGCGATCGTCTCGCTGCTGCTGTGGCTGGTCATCTGGCAGGTGCGCGCGCAGCTGCCCGACGTGCAGGAGCGCAGTTCGCAGGCCATCGAGGAGTTCCGGCAGTTCCTGCTCAACGGACCGCTGCACCTGAGCGAGGCCCAGATCCAGAGCTACATCGACCAGGGCCTGCAGATCATCAACGAGCAGACCCAGGCGCTCCTGAACGGGGCCCTCGCCGTCGGCACCACCGCTGCCCATGTGGCGACGGGCGCCGTGCTGTCGCTGTTCATCCTCATCTGCCTGCTCGCCGACGGACGCGGCATCTGGCGGTGGACGCTGCGCCTGTTCCCGCGCGCCGCTCGTCCCGCCGCAGACGCCGCAGCCAGCAACGGCTTCGCGACCATCATCAACTACGCGCGCACCCAGCTGCTCGTCGCGGCGATCGACGCGGTCGGCATCGGGGTCGGTGCGGCCCTGCTCGGCGTGCCGCTGGCCATCCCGGTCGCGGTGCTCGTCTTCCTCGGATCCTTCATCCCGATCGTGGGCGCCGTCGTCACCGGCGCGATCGCGGTGCTGCTCGCCCTCGTCTACAACGGCCCGCTGATCGCACTGGCGATGCTGGCCGTCGTGCTCGGGGTCCAGCAGCTCGAAGGCCACATCCTGCAGCCGATCCTGATGGGCTCCGCCGTGAAGGTGCATCCGCTCGCCGTGGTGCTCGTCGTCGCCGGTGGCGCGATGGTCGGCGGCATCCCCGGAGCACTCTTCGCCGTGCCGCTCGCCGCGTTCGTCAACGTCGCGGCGGTCACCGTGAGCAGCGGCGCCTGGCGTACGGGGGATCGACCCGACGCCGACCTGATCTGGAGCACAGTACCGCGCGAGCGGACACGGAGGAATCGATGAACGCAGTCCCCAGCCTGACCGAGTTCGAGGAGGCCGCTCGGAGTCTGGCTGAGGTGATCACGCACACGCCGACCCTGCCGTCGAGGGCGCTGTCGGACATCCTCGGTGCCCCGGTGCTGCTCAAGATGGAGAATCTTCAGCGCACCGGGTCGTTCAAGATCCGCGGAGCCGCCTACCGGCTGTCGCGCCTGAGCGAAGAGGAGCGCTCGCGCGGCGTCGTCGCCGCATCCGCCGGCAACCACGCGCAGGGCGTCGCGCTCGCGGCGCAGGCACTGGGCATCCCGGCCACGATCTTCATGCCGCTGGGAGTCCCCGTGCCCAAGCTGCTCGCGACGCGCGGATACGGCGCCGAGGTCGTCCTCGAGGGCGAGACCGTCGCGACCTCCCTGCGTCTCGCCGCGGAGTTCTCAGAGCGCACCGGAGCGGTGCTCATCCATCCGTTCGATCACCGCGACATCGTCATCGGCCAGGGCACGCTCGGACTCGAGCTGCTCGACGACGCCCCCGAGGTCGACACGATCGTGCTCAGCATCGGCGGCGGCGGTCTCATCGCCGGTGTGGCCGCGGCGGTCAAGGCCAGGGCCGCCGAGCTCGGACGAGAGGTGCGGATCATCGGCGTGCAGGCCGAGAACGCGGCCGCCGTCCCGCCGTCGCTGTTGGCAGGACAGCCCGTCGACATCGAGACGCGGCCGACGATCGCCGACGGCATCCTCGTCGCGCGACCGGGAGCGGTGCCCTTCGACATCATCAAGGATCTCGTCGACGAGGTCGTGACGGTCTCGGACGACGACCTCGCCCGGGCGATCCTGATCATCCTCGAGCAGTCCAAGGTCGTCGCCGAGCCCGCGGGCGCGGCCGGGGTTGCGGCGATCCTCGCGGGTAAGGTGTCGGCGGCCGGGACGACGATGGCCGTGCTGTCCGGAGGCAACATCGATCCGCTCCTGCTCCAGCGCGTCGTCTCCCACGGTCTGGCCGCGTCCGGGCGCTACCTGACCATCCGGATCCCGCTTCCCGACCGTCCCGGTCAGCTCGCACGCGTGTCGGAGCTCATCGCCGAGGCGGGGGCGAACGTCATCGAGGCGATGCACACCCGGCATGGACACGGCCTGCAGATCAGCGACGTCATCCTCGAGCTCAGCGTCGAGACCCGTGGTGCCGAGCATTCCGAGCTCACGCTCGACACGCTGCGCCGCGCGGGCTTCCACCCGATGATCGTTCCGGACTGACCGGATTCCACGCGCATGCAAGAGGGGCCCCGTCCGCATGGACGGGGCCCCTCTTGCATGCGTGCGCGGCTCGGCGCCGGTCGTGTCAGCCCGTGTAGGTCTCGACGGCGACGATCTCGACCGAGATGGAACGGCCGTTCGGAGCCTCGTACGACGACTTCTCGCCGACCTTGAGGCCGAGGATCGCCTGGCCCAGCGGGCTGGCCTCGCTGTAGACGTCGTGGTCGCTGCCCGCGGCGATCTCACGGCTGCCGAGCAGGAAGACCTCCTCGCCTCCGGCGACGATCGCGGTGACGACGGTGCCGGGCTCGACGATGCCGCGGCTCGCGGGCGCCTCGCCGACCTTGGCGGTCTTCAGGAGGTTCTCGAGGGTGCGGATCCGCGCCTCCTGCTTGCCCTGCTCGTCCTTCGCGGCGTGGTACCCGCCGTTCTCCTTGAGGTCGCCCTCTTCACGGGCCGCCTCGATGCGCTTCGCGATCTCCTCGCGCCCCGTGGTGGAGAGGTGCTCGAGCTCGGAGACGAGCCGGTCGTAGGCTTCCTGCGTGAGGAAGGGAACCTGAGCGTCAGTGGACATGACGGAGCTCCTTCGTTAGGTACCCGGCGATGGTCCGCGGGGGATATGCCAAGACGCCCTGGCACAGTGCCAGGGCGTCATCTGTCTGCGTCGAGTCTAAGCGACCCAGCAGCTGTTCACCAAACCTGTGGTGGCCGCGGACACGGTGGGCACGCTGGCAGACAGCGCCTGGGAATGGCTGTCGCCGGCCGGGATCTCGACCACCTTCCAGCCGACCACGCCGAACTCCTCGTCGAGGGCTTCGACCGCGCACGCGATGTCCTTGCCCTGCACCCCGGTCACCTGGAAGCGCACGGTCACACTGTGCTCGTCGACGAGGTCGTAGCCGAGGTCGTCGGCGTCGACGGCGTTCATCTGGGTCGTGACGATCGACCAGCCGAACGCGGCGACGATCACGACCGCGATCGCGAGGAAGACGATCCAGGGGCCGCGTCGGCGTCGGGTGCGGCCATAGCGGTCGTCGAGCTGTTCTGCGGTCGTCACGGCGTGGGTCTTCCGGTCGTTAGGCTGGTAACACCAGGTTATGCGACCTGCGCAGGAAAGGCAGAACCACATGCTCGCTCTGACCGAGACTCCGATGCCCACCCCCACGATGACGGTGGACCCGCAGCTGGTCACCCCGGGCTTCGTCGGCTTCGCCGCCGTGGTGATCATCCTGGTGGCCGTCATCCTGCTGATCCTCGACATGAACCGACGGATCCGCCGGGTGCGCTACCGCGAAGAGGTCAGGGAAGAGCTGGATGCCGAGGAGGCCGCGCTCGCCGCGGATCGGGCCACCGAGACCGATGCCGATCTGCCCATCGTCACCGAGGGCGACGACGACCCCGACAGGCGCTGACGGGTCGCAGCGGGGATCAGGCGCCCAGCGACGGCGACAGCGGGCCGAGGGCGATGAGCAGGCACGCCGCCCAGTGGCACAGGAACGCGAGCACCGTGCACACGTGGAAGATCTCGTGGAACCCGAAATGGCCCGGCCACGGGTTGGGCTTCTTGAGCGCGTAGACGATCGCGCCGCCCGTGTAGAGCAGGCCGCCGACGACGACGAGCACCATCATCGCCGCGTTCGCCGTGAACAGATCGACCATGAACATCACCGCGGCCCAGCCCATGAGCAGGTACAGCGCGACGTAGAGCCAGCGCGGCGCGTTGATCCAGAACACGCGGAAGAGGATGCCGACCACCGTGCCGCCCCACACCAGCGAGAGCAGCAGGGTTCCCTTCTGCGGCGGAAGCGCGAGCACGGCCAGCGGCGTGTACGTGCCGGCGATCAGCAGGAAGATGTTGGCGTGGTCGATGCGCTTGAGCGTGACCTTGACCTTGGGGCTCCAGTCGAAGCGGTGGTACAGCGCCGAATTGCCGAACAGCAGCATCGACGTCACCATGAACACCGCGGCGGCCCACTTGGCGGCCCCGCCCTGGGCCGACAGGATCAGTACGATGCCCGCCACGATGGTGACAGGGAAGGTGGCCGCGTGGATCCATCCTCGCCAGGTCGGTCTGATCTCGACCGCGGAGTCGTGCGCCGCCTCCTCGAGGAGCGGCAGCTGGGGGAGATCGGGTGCCGAGTCGGGAGTGCTCACGGCCCCACTCTATTGCGGCGGGCATTCCGCTGACCGTACATATCCTGTGGTGCTGCTCCCTCGCACGTGACCCGCACAGTCGGGCACGATAGCGTAGGGAGGTGATGTCACGCGACGGCCAGGGGCGAGGCCCGCTGTACCGGCTGTACACCAGTCGGCTGCGCCGCCATCTCGACCCGTCGTCCGTGCCGCACCACGTCGCCATGATGATCGACGGCAACCGCCGCTGGGCCCGTCAGCTCGGCTACGAGACGCCCGCAGAGGGGCACCGTGCGGGCGCGGCGAAGATGCGCGAGTTCCTCGCGTGGTGCGACGAGCTCGGCATCCGGGTGGTGTCGCTGTACCTGCTGTCGAGCGACAACCTGCGCAAGCGCGATTCTGCCGAGCTCGCCGATCTCATCGAGATCATCGCGGAGCTCGCCGAAGCCGTGTCGGAGGAGCCGAACTGGCGGGTCAAGCACGTCGGCCGCTCCGACATCCTGCCTCCGGAGCTGGCCAGGGTGCTCGATGACGCAGAACAGCGCACGCGCGACCACACCGGTCTGCACGTGAACCTCGCGGTCGGCTACGGCGGGCGCAACGAGATCGTCGACGCCGTGCGCAGCATCGTGACGTCGCACCAGGCCTCGGGCGGCACGATCGAGGATCTCGCGGCCCACCTCACGCCCGAGATGATCGGCGAGCACCTGTACACCGGGGGTCAGCCCGACCCCGATCTGGTGATCCGCACGAGCGGTGAGCAGCGACTCAGCGACTTCCTGCTGTGGCAGAGCGCGCACAGCGAGTTCTATTTCGTCGAGGCGCTCGGACCGGATCTGCGCCAGGTCGACTTCCTGCGGGCGATCCGCGACTTCGCCGACCGCGACCGACGTTTCGGTCGCTGAAACCGACGGTCCCGGCGCTCGCGCGCTGTGCGGCCGGGACTCGGATCCGGCGACACGAACCGTTAATCAACGCGTAACGAATCCGCGGTGTGTCGGATCCGCTCAATGTCGGCAGCGGGACGTAGCTTCGAGGCATCGGGCAAGGCGCCCGTCGGGTCGACCTCAGGTCTACGACTCGTGACCCCCTGGTCGACTCGTTCGAACTACCGGGAATGCCCGGGTCGGGAGTGGGTCGTGACCTCACGTACAGCGCAGCAGTCCGCAAGCACCGCGCAGCAGTCCACCCGTAAGTCCACGTCGCGGGCAGGGGGCGCCGATCCGGATCAGGATCTGCGCACCTACGTCCTCGACACGTCCGTCCTGCTGAGCGATCCGCAGGCGTTCTTCCGATTCGCCGAGCACTCGGTCGTGCTTCCCGTCGTGGTCATCACCGAGCTCGAGGGCAAACGCCACGACCCGGAGATCGGCTACTTCGCACGACAGGCGCTTCGCCACCTCGATGACCTGCGGGTGGAGCACGGACGTCTGGACTTCCCGGTCGAGGTGGGCGAAGGGGGCACGCTGCGCGTCGAGCTGGCGAACACCGACTCCTCGGTGCTGCCCGCCGGCATCCGCCTGAGCGACAACGACACCCGCATCCTGTCCGTGGCCATGCATCTCGCGCAGGACGGGCAGGACGTCACGATCGTGTCGAAGGACCTCCCGATGCGCGTCAAGGCGGCATCGCTCGGCCTGCGGGCCGAGGAGTATCTCGCCGAGCAGGCGGTGGACTCGGGCTGGACGGGCATCACGACCCTCGATCTCTCCGGCGACGAGATCAGCGACCTCTACGAGAGCGAGGTCGGCGTCAGCGAGGAGGCCAGGGGGCTGCCGGTCAACACCGGGCTCATCATCCACTCCGAGCGCGGATCCGCCCTCGGCAGGGTCACGGGCGACGGCGAGTACCGACTCGTGCGGGGAGACCGTGATGTGTTCGGCATGCACGGACGTTCCGCCGAGCAGCGCATCGCGATCGATCTGTTGACCGACCCCGACGTGGGCATCGTCTCGCTGGGCGGTCGTGCGGGAACGGGCAAGTCGGCACTCGCCCTCTGCGCCGGACTCGAGGCGGTTCTCGAGCGGCAGCAGCAGAAGAAGATCATCGTCTTCCGTCCGCTGTTCGCCGTGGGCGGTCAGGAGCTCGGATATCTCCCGGGCGACCAGGGCGAGAAGATGGGGCCGTGGGGCCAGGCCGTGTTCGACACTCTCGGGTCGGTCGTCTCCGGCAACGTGGTCGAAGAGGTCATCGAGCGCGGTCTTCTCGAGGTTCTGCCGCTCACGCACATCCGCGGACGCTCCCTGCACGACGCGTTCGTGATCGTCGATGAGGCCCAGTCGCTCGAGCGCAACGTGCTGCTGACGGTGCTCAGCCGCATGGGGCAGAACTCGCGGGTCATCCTCACCCACGACGTGGGCCAGCGCGACAACCTGCGCGTCGGGCGTCACGACGGCATCGCGAGTGTGATCGAGACGCTCAAAGGCCACGACCTGTTCGCGCACGTCACGCTGATGCGCTCGGAGCGGTCGGCGATCGCCGCGCTGGTCACGGAGCTGCTGGAGGGCGGCGAACTCAGCTGACAGCGCTGCCCGGGGCTCGGACCTGCGCCTCGACGGCACTGGTCTGCGCCTCGACGCCCCGATCTGCGGGCCTCGCCCCGATCTGCGGACAGTTCTACGGAATGGGTCTGCAGATCGGGGCGCAGGCCGCAGATCGGGTCAGGCGCGGGCGCGCAGACGGAAGAGCGCCCCGATGATCGATTCCTGCACGGCGGGCCAGTCGTGGACGATCTGGGCGTAGTCGAAGCGCAGAGTCTCATACCCCAGAGCGGATGCCGAGGCGTCGCGGATCCGGTCCTTGTGTCGCAGCGTGGCGCCGTCGTGATTCTCTTTGCCGTCGGCCTCCAGGATCAACCGCCCGCCGATCACGAAGTCGACGCGGCCGACTCCGACGATCGACACCTGACAGTCCAGTCGGACGCCCAGAACATGCAGGCGCAGACGGAGCAGTGATTCCAGACCGCTGTCGGAATCGGACCGTGCGAGGTCCACCAGCCAACGCGAGGTCGCCGGGATCATGGAACGGATGCGAGTTCGAGCAGTCCCCGCGAGCAGTCCCCGCCGAAGCGCTGACTCGAAGGCGGCGAAGAAGGCCTCGTCTCCGGCGCATCGCCGGAAGTGCACGAGTGCGATCTCGAGCGCGCTGCGTCCGAGCGGAGGCGTACCGCGGTAGTAGTGCGACACGCACCGGCATCCGTCATGGGGATGCGCATGGCGATCGCCGCCCAGCCAGACATGGGGCACCTGCACGGGCGCGAGCACCCAGACACCCAGGAGCTGGAGTACGCTCGCGCAACTCAGCGCCCCGCCGTGTGCCGTCGCCGCACGCACTTCCGGCTCGAGGTGACCGCAGGCGAAGACGCCGTCCCTGATCCGTTCGATCTCACCACGGTGCACGGCGCGAGAGAGAGCGCGACGTGTGAAGCCGAGCTCCTGCAGCCGGGAGCCGCGGGCGAGGCCGCCGAGGCGGATGATGGTGTCGGATGCGGAGAGCATGACGCAGAGCATGCCCGTTCGCCGGCCGCCACAGGCCCGCCTGTGCACGGGCGGGGGACAGGACGTTCGTATCCGGCATCCGTGCAGAGCCGAAAGAACGCCCCGATCTGCGGATCGTGCCCCGATCTGCGGTGCGTTTGACGCAATCGGTCCGCAGATCGGGGCGAGGCCCGCAGATCGGGCGCACGCCACCACGGGGGGAGGCCCGCAGATCGGGCGCGCGCCGCTGTACGACGGATGCCGCAGGGATCGAGTCCCTGCGGCATCCGTGTCGTCAGTGCGAGACGATCACCCGGGATGGGTCATCGACAGCAGGTCGAGCTTCTCGTCGAGCTGCTCGATCGTGAGGTCGCCGCGCTCGACGTAGCCGAGATCGATCACCGCATCGCGCACCGTGATGCCCTGGGCGACGGCGTGCTTGGCGATCTTCGCCGCGGCCTCGTAGCCGATCAGCTTGTTGAGCGGGGTGACGATCGACGGGCTCATTCCGGCGAACGCGGCGGCCCTGTCGAGGTTCGCCTGCAGGCCGTCGACGGTCTTGTCGGCGAGCACGCGCGAGGCGTTGGCGAGAAGACGGATGGACTCCAGGACGGCGGTGCCCATCACGGGGATCGCGACGTTGAGCTCGAACGACCCGGATGCTCCGGCCCAGGCGACCGTCGCGTCGTTGCCGATCACGCGCGCGCAGACCATCAGCACGGCCTCGGGGACGACCGGGTTGACCTTGCCCGGCATGATCGACGATCCGGGCTGCAGGTCGGGGATGTGCAGCTCGCCGAGACCGGTGTTCGGGCCGGATCCCATCCAGCGAAGGTCGTTGTTGATCTTGGTGAGCGACACCGCGATGGTGCGCAGGGCGCCGGAGGCCTCGACGAGACCGTCGCGGTTGGCCTGAGCCTCGAAGTGGTCCTTCGCCTCGGTGATGGGCAGTTCGGTCTCGGCTGCGAGCAGCTCGATGACCTTCTGCGGGAAGCCGAGCGGGGTGTTGATGCCGGTTCCGGTCGCCGTGCCGCCGAGGGGCACCTCGGCGACGCGTGGGAGGGCCGACTGGACGCGCTCGATGCCCAGGCGCATCTGACGCGCGTAGCCGCCGAACTCCTGTCCGAGAGTGACCGGCGTCGCGTCCATGAGGTGCGTCCGGCCGGACTTGACGGCATCCTTCCACAGCTCCGCCTTGGCTTCGAAGGCCACGGCGAGGTGGTCGAGCGCGGGGATGAGGGTGTCGATGAGCGCCTGCGTCACGGCGATGTGCACGGAGGTGGGGAACACGTCGTTCGACGACTGCGAGGCGTTCACGTGGTCGTTGGGGTGCACGTCGGCGCCGAGGATGCGGGTGGCGAGCGTCGCGAGCACCTCGTTCATGTTCATGTTCGACGACGTTCCCGAGCCGGTCTGGTACGTGTCGACGGGGAACTCGGCGTCGTGCGCGCCGGAGGCGACCTGGTCGGCGGCCTGAGCGATGGCATCCGCGATCGCGCCGTCGAGCGTGCCGAGCTGCTTGTTCGCGAGCGCCGCGGCCTTCTTGATGCGCGCCAGCGCGGCGATCTGGGTCGACTCGAGGCCCTTGCCCGAGATCGGGAAGTTCTCCACGGCTCGCTGCGTCTGTGCACCGTACAGGGCGTTGACGGGCACCCGCACCTCACCCATGGTGTCGTGCTCGATGCGGTATTCCTGCGCTCCGCTGTGCTGGTCGGTCATTCCGAACCCTCCTTGGTTGCGGGGTCGTGCCCCTCGGTGTCGATCCCGACCGTGATGATGGGCACCGCGGTGCCCTCGGCCAGGCGGTAATTGGCGCCGACGATGCCCAGACGACCCTCGGCGACGGCCTGGGAGATCACCTCGGACGACTGCAGCAGATCGCTGACGGTGTTGCGGAGGTGCTCCTCGCCGACGAGATCCGCGTCGATCTCGTCGACAGTGCTCCCGCCGTTCTCGACCAGCACCTTGCGCGCGGCCGGGACGATCGGGGCGATGAGCTTCCAGATGTGCGGGGGCAGGGGAGCGGCGTCGATCGCGGTCCCGTCGATCGCTGCGCGGACCGCACCGCACGAGTCGTGGGCGAGCACGACGATCAGCGGCACCTCCAGAACAGCCACGGCGTACTCGAGGCTCGCGACGATCGACTCTCCGATCACCTGTCCGGCGTTGCGCACCACGAACAGGTCGCCCAGCCCCAGATCGAAGATGATCTCGGCGGCGAGGCGCGAGTCCGAGCATCCGAAGAGCGTGGCCACCGGATGCTGCGCCGCGGCCAGATGCCGGCGACGGGCGACGTCCTGGTTCGGATGCTGGGGCGCGTCGTCGACGAAGCGCCGGTTGCCCTCCTGCATCTGGGTCCAGGCGGCGGTCGGCGTGAGGGCGTGTGTCATGAAGTCTCCGAGAGATCGCGGATCTGGGGGACGAGGGATTCGGCCAGCTCGGCCGTCGAATCGGCGGAGCGGGAACCGTAGAGCAGCAGGTAGTCGTCTCCGGCCTGGGTGCCGATCGCGTAGGTGATGTTCTGCGTCGCTCCGGCGTCGCCGAGCTTGTAGACATCCCATTCGAGGCCGGCGATCGAGATCGTCTCGGTGGCGGCCGTGCCGTTGAGGCGCTGCGGCGCCCACGATGCATCGGCGTCGAACGCCTGGGCCAGCTTGATGAAGCCGCGCTCGTTCTGCGCGGACGGGGCCAGGGTGACATCCCATACGGCGGTCGCGCCGCTGGTGAGGCCTGCGGCGTTGACGCGCCAGAAGCCACCGAGATCGGGCACGATCACAGTGCTGTCGACGGTGGATTCGACATCGGCGGCGATGCCGACCATGTCGATCGTCCTGGTGGTCGCGGGCTCGCCCCGAGGAACCGCGAACACGATCACGGCGACGATGGCGAGCGTGGCGATCAATGCCGCGACAAGGCTGCGCACGGTCTGGCTCGACCGGTACGCCTTGCTCGAAGCGGCCTTGCGCGCGGCGGTCTCGGCGGGGGTCTCGGGGCGTCCGAGTTCGGCGACGATCGGTGCGGGCTTGTTCACGACGCGTCCTCGGCGGACGGTTCGGCGGAATCGGATGCCGCCGTGCGGGCGGCCTCGAGCCGGCGCTTCGCGCCGAGCAGCCATTCCTCGCAGCGCGCGGCGAGCGACTCGCCTCGCTCCCAGAGGGCGAGGGACTGCTCGAGGGTCGGAGCGCCCTGCTCGAGTTCGGAGACGACCCTCACGAGCTCATCCCGAGCGGCCTCGAACGACAGGGTCTCCACAGGGGTGTCGTTCAGCGCAGTCACCCCTTCATCCTACGCCGTGCGCGCGGACCGCTCATTCGGCGGGCGGGGCCGACGCCTCATCGATCTCGCCTTCGGAACGGGCCGCGACGGAGCCTCGGTCGACCGTGATGGTCAACGCGCTGCCGGCCGGTGCATCCGCGGCATCGCGCAGGATCACGCCGCCCTCCAGATGGGCGATCGCGTAGCCGCGCGCGAGCGTCGCAGCCGGCGAGAGGGCACGCAGCGATGCACGCAGCTCGCTGGTCGCCCGCCCGGCGGAATCCAGGCGCCGCGTGATCGTGTCGCGCCCTCGTGAGAGCAGCAGCCACACGTCCTGCGAACGGGAGTCGATGATGGGGTCGGGGGAGCGCAGAGCCGGGCGGGACCGCAGCTGTTCGAGCTGGGCGATGTCGTGCGACAGGCGCTGGGTCAGCCGGCTCGTCGCCCGCGAGCGCAACTGGGCGATCAGCGCACGCTGCTCGCTGACATCCGGCACGACCCGCTTCGCGGCGTCGGTGGGTGTCGATGCCCGGAGGTCGGCCACGTCGTCGAGGAGGGGATGGTCGTTCTCGTGCCCGATCGCGCTGACCACCGGCGTGGATGCTGCGGCCACGGCGCGCACCAGCCGCTCGTCGCTGAATCCGAGCAGGGTCTGCGGGTCGCCGCCACCGCGGGCGATGACGATCACGTCGACGTCGGGATCGGCATCGAGGCGGGCGAGCGCGGCGAGGGTCTCGGGCACGCAGCGATCGCCCTGCACCGCCGCGTACTCGGTGCGGAAGCGCACCTGTGGCCACCGCAGCTCGGCGTTGCGGTGCACGTCCTTCTCGGCGTCGGACTTCTCGCCCGTGATCAGCCCGATCACATGGGGGAGGAAGGGCAGCCGCTTCTTGCGGGCCTGATCGAACAGGCCCTCCTGGCGCAGCTGCAGCCGCAGCTTCTCGAGACGCTCGAGCTGGTCGCCCAGTCCGACGTGCTTCATGGCCGAGACCGCGAAGCTGAAGTCACCCGCCTTGACGAAGTAGTCCGCCTTGACCGCCGCCACGACGTGATCGCCGACAGCGAGGTCGCCGGGGATCCGGGGACGCACGCTCGACCAGATCCGGATCGAGATCTGAGCATCCGAGCGGGTGTCCTTGAGGCGGGCGAAGATGTTGCCTCCGCGCACGTTCCACGAGGTGATCTCGCCCTCGACCCACACGGTGTTCCAGCGGGCGATGAAGTCGCGGATCGTGCCGTTCAGTCGGGCGACCGAGGTCGGGGCGTCCGCCGTCGAGTCGCGCGGAGCGACGGCATCCGCCGGGGGCGTCTCGCCCGGGCCCGTGGACGCTTCGAAGACCGTCATCCGCTCAGTGCACCTTCCCGCTCCTGCTCAGGTTCCCGGCGGTAGAATCGGAGGGTGACCTCGACTGCCGTTCATCTGCCTCTTCCGCGCGTTCCACGAGTACGTGGGGCGGCGGGGCGGCTTCAGGATAACCCGGTGGCGGGCAACAAGCGTGTTCTGCTCGCCGCTCCTCGTGGGTACTGCGCGGGCGTGGACCGTGCGGTCGTCGCCGTCGAGAAGGCTCTCGAGCGCTACGGCGCCCCCGTCTACGTGCGCAAGCAGATCGTGCACAACATCCACGTCGTGAGCGAGCTCGAGGAGAAGGGCGCGATCTTCGTAGAGGAGGTCGACGAGGTTCCCGAGGGCGCTCACGTGGTCTTCAGCGCTCACGGAGTCTCACCCGCGGTCGTCGAGGCGGCATCCGACCGCGGACTGCATGCCATCGATGCGACCTGCCCCCTGGTCACGAAGGTGCACCGCGAGGCCGTGCGCTTCGCACGCGACGACTTCGAGATCCTGCTCATCGGTCATGAGGGTCATGAGGAGGTCGAGGGCACGGCGGGCGAGGCGCCCGACCACGTCACGATCGTGAACTCGCCCGACGAGGCCGACACCGTCGAGGTGAAGGACCCGTCGAAGGTCGTGTGGCTCTCGCAGACCACGCTGTCGGTCGACGAGACGATGGAGACGGTGAACCGTCTGCGCGCACGCTTCCCCGAGATGCACAGCCCGCCGTCCGACGACATCTGCTACGCGACGCAGAACCGCCAGGTCGCGATCAAGAAGGTCGCGGCGAACGCCGATCTCGTCATCGTGGTCGGCTCGTCGAACTCCTCGAACTCCGTGCGACTCGTCGAGGTCGCCCTGGAGTACGGAGCGAAGGCCGCCTATCGGGTGGACTACGCCGAGGAGGTCAAGCAGGAGTGGCTCGACGGCGTCGCCACCGTGGGCGTCACCAGCGGCGCATCGGTTCCCGAGGTGCTCGTTCGCGAGGTGCTCGAGGCGCTCGACGGCGCCGGCTACCGAGACGTCGAAGAGGTCAAGACGGCGGAGGAGGACCTCCTGTTCTCGCTGCCGAAGGAACTGCGACAGGACTCCTCGGGCCAGCGCGACGCGCGTGCGTTGGGCGGTCGCACTTCCGGCGGAGGCGCCTGACGGTGCCCGGTACCGAGGCGGCGCCGACCCTGATCGGGTCGGTCCAACGGGCGTTGCGACTCGTCGACATCGTCGCGAACTCCCCTCGCCCGGTGCCGGTCAAGACTCTCGCGATGCTCACCGGCCTCACGCAGGGGACCACGTACAACCTCGCGCGCACGCTGATCCACGAGGGGTACCTCGCCACCGAGCCCGAGGGCCTCGTGCTGGGAGAGCACTTCCCGATGTTCCAATCGCGCCCGGATGCCGGCGGGGTCCTTCTCGCGCGGGTGCGCGTCGCGCTCCGCCAGGTCACCGAGGACGTCGGCGCCACCGCCTATCTGTCGAAGTACCACGAGGGCGAGGTGCACCTGGTCGACATCGTCGATGCGGCGGAGCGGCCACGGATCGACCTGTCGGTCGCCCTCGAGTCGAGCGCGCATGCCACGGCGCTGGGCAAGCAGATCCTCTCCGATCTCTCCGGGGCCGAGCGTCTCGACTACCTGTCGCGCCACCGCCTGGAGGAACTGACGCCCCGCACGATCAAGGATCCGCGCGCGCTGCTGGCCGAGCTCGACCGATCGCCGGGGTTCACGGTGGACCGTGAGGAATACGCGATCGGCAACGCCTGCGTCGCCGTTCCCGTGATCGCGCCGAACATCCGTGCATCCCTGGCGATCTCGCTCCCCGTCGAACAGGCGCACGAGGGTCGTGGCCTGGTGGCGACGCTCACTCGGACCGCGCGGCGACTGGCGCTGCAGCTGGGCGCCGACGGCCTCACCGGCGGACCGGCCGGACTGGGTGCCGCCGTCTGAGCGCGGCCTCTTCACTATCTGAAGAACTGGCACTAGCGAATCGGCACGCGCTTTCCTAGAGTGTGGAGAGTAGTCGCATGTGCAAACGGCACTACAGGTGTCGGAACGTCCCCAGCGTTCCTCGCCCACTTGGATGACGAGCGTCCCCAGCGCTCCGAGTCCGCGGCCCCGAGAAGTCCCCACTTCTCCGGGGCCGCCATCATTTTCCGGGACCGCATCCTGAGAGTCGCGCGGAGGCCGGACGGATAGCATGTCGGGATGACGGACCAGCGGCCGCAGTACGGCGAAATCGCGACCATCGAAGAGCAGCGTCGAGCAGCAGGACTGCCGCCGCTCGACGAGGTTCCGCCGCCGACGCCCTCCGACTCCGTTCCCGCAGCCGGTGCCCGGCCGGGAGACCCGATGACGGGCAGCCGCCCTGATGCGCCCCGTCGGCGCCCGGTCGACCGTCTCGTGACCATCGCGCTGCTCGCCTACGGCCTGGTGAACGTGGTCGTGACAGGGCTGTCGTATCTCGACTTCCCGACTGCGATGAACCAGATGATGAGCGCGCTCGGCGTCGACGGCGAGTTCACGAACTTCGCGCAGGGCAAGCTCTGGGGCACGATCGCCTCGATCGTCCTCGTCGCGGGATGGTCGCTCACCGCCCTCCTCTCCGTCCGCCGGCTGCGCAGCGGCAAGGTGTCGTGGTGGGTGCCCCTGGCGGGCGGTGCTGTCACTCTGCTCGTGGCGTCGATCTGCGCCGCGATCCCGCTGATGAACGACCCGGCTTTCATCGACTTCGTCGCCAAGACCGCCGGCGGGTAGCGCGGATCACACGACGATGCCCCCGACCGGATCGGTCGGGGGCATCGTCGTGTGTCGCGTCGGCGGGTCAGCTCTGGGACTGACCGTACGAGCCGAGCTGGCGCGTGGACTCCAGCACGCGAGCGGCCATCGCCGTCTCGGCGACCTTGCCCCAGGCGCGGGGGTCGTACAGCTTCTTGTTGCCGACCTCGCCGTCGACCTTGAGCACGCCGTCGTAGTTCTTGAACATGTAGTCGGCGATCGCGCGCGTGTAGGCGTACTGCGTGTCGGTGTCGATGTTCATCTTGATGACGCCGTTGGCCACCGCGAGGGCGATCTCGTCGTCGGTCGAGCCGGACCCGCCGTGGAAGACGAGGTCGAGCGGCTTCGCTCCGGTGTTGTACTTCGCGGCGACCTGCTCCTGGATCTCTCCCAGCAGCTCGGGCCGCAGCTTGACCCCGCCCGGCTTGTAGACGCCGTGCACGTTGCCGAACGTCAGGGCCGCGATGTAGCGACCCTGCTCGCCGAGACCGAGCGCCTGAACGGCCTGGTCGACATCGGCGAACGTGGTGTACAGGGCCTCGTTCGAGCCCTCGTGCTGCACGCCGTCCTCCTCGCCGCCGACGACGCCGATCTCGACCTCGAGGATGGCGTTGATGTTCTTCATGCGGGGGAGCAGATCCTTGGCGATCTCGATGTTCTCCGCGAGCGGGACGGCCGAGCCGTCCCACATGTGCGACTGGAAGATCGGGTTGCGTCCGGCCTTGACCTCTTCTTCGGACGCGGCGATCAGCGGCTCGACGAAGCCGGCGAGGGCGTCCTTCGGGCAGTGGTCGGTGTGCAGGGCGACGGTGACCGGGTAGTTCTTGGCGACCTCGGTGGCGTAGCGGGCGAAGGCGAGCGCGCCGGTCGCGCGTGCCTTCACCGTGTGGCCGGCGAAGTAGTCGGCACCGCCGGTGGTGACCTGGATGATGCCGTCGGAGCCGGCCTCGGTGAGGCCCTGCAGGACGGAGTTGATCGTCTGCGAGCTCGAGACGTTGAAAGCCGGGTACGCGAAGCCGCCGGCCTTCGCGCGGTCGAGCATTTCGGCGTACTGATCCGGGGTGGCGACGGGCATGAGAAACTCCTGCGATAGGGGAAGCCGGGACAGCAGTCACTCTATCGGGGCTGGCTCGCGGATGTCGTCGGTGCCGGTCGGCGAGCGCGTCCGTCATGACACTCTGTTAAGAAGCGGGATTCCTTCGGCTCCGGACAGGCGAAAACAGCCCTGTCGGGATCGTTCTGCTGGCTAGGCTGGCCGCATGGTGAGTCTGACTGCGGATCTGAGCCCTCTTCGTCCCGATCGAAACCTCGCGATGGAGCTGGTGCGTGCGACCGAGGCGGCGGCGATCCGCGCCGTGCCGTTCATCGGCCGGGGTGCCAAAGAGGCCGCCGACGGAGCAGCCGTCGATGCGATGCGCGCCTTCCTCGGGACTGTCGCGTTCCAGGGGCGCGTGGTCATCGGCGAGGGGGAGAAGGACAACGCCCCCATGCTCTTCAACGGCGAGGAGGTGGGCACCGGCACGGGGCCCGCGTGCGACATCGCGGTCGACCCGATCGACGGAACCTCCCTCACCGCTGCCGGACGGCAGAACGCGCTCTCTGTCATCGCTGTCTCGGACCGCGGATCGATGCTCGACGCATCCAGCGTCTTCTATATGGACAAGCTGGTCACGGGACCGGCGGGCGTCGGAGTCGTCGACATCCGCCTTCCGATCGGCGAGAACATCCGCAAGCTCGCCGGGGCGCTCGGCAAGCCGGTGGACGAGATCGTGGTGTCGGTGCTGAATCGCCCCCGGCACGAGAAGCTGATCCAGGAGATCCGGGATGCGGGTGCCGGAACCCGCCTGATGAGCGACGGCGACGTGGCCGGTGGCATCAATGCCGCCCGTCACGCCGCGCGCACGGACATGTGCGTCGGCGTGGGCGGAAGCCCGGAGGGCATCGTCACCGCCTGCGCGATCAAGGCGCTCGGTGGACACATCCAGGGACGCCTGTGGCCCCGCGATGATGAGGAGCGCCAGCGCGGCATCGATGCGGGGCTCGACATGGACAAGGTCTACGAGGCCGATGATCTGGTGCGCGGTGACAACACGATCTTCGTCGCCACCGGCGTCACGGACGGTCAGCTCGTGGCCGGTGTCCGTCGCGAGGGCGGTTACATCTACACCGAGAGCGTCGTGCTGCGCGGGGCCTCGGGAACACTGCGCAGAATCGCGTCGGAGCACCTCGTCTCGAAGTGGCTCTGACACGATCGGTCTGACCGCGCCACGGGCATCGTTACAGACCCGGTACCGCGTCGCGGAGCGCTGAACCGGGCTTCCTCCGGTCGCCGTGTCACAATTGACACTGGATTTGTCGCCGTCGACGGAGCCGCCAGGCACCGCAGGCACAGGAGGGCAGACCGATGACAACGCAGCACACGAGTGGCTCCAAAGCCGCTCCGACCAAGATCGTGACGACGAGCACGGGGCGCATCATGCGTGTCAGGGTCGACGAAGCGGGCGCGCCGATCGCGAGCAACGTCGCTACGCCGCCGGTGGTCAAGGCCCCCGTAGTCGCGGATCCCGCGCGCCGAGCCGACGTCCTCTTCCGCGTTCGTCGCGACGAGGGCCATGAACTCAGCTCCTGGTGGATGATCGGCGCATTCGTCGTCACCAGCGGGCTCGTCATTCTGCTGCTCAGCGGCGTTCCCGGCATCGCCTGACGACACCTCGCGACGGCGTCACCCGTCAGCGGCGAGCGTCCAGGGATCCGTCCGGGGCCGAGAACGGCTGTTCCGTGTTCTCCGCGTCAGAGTCATCCGTGTCAGCGCTCTCTGCGTCGTCGCGAACCGCATCTTCGCGATCCATATCGTCGGGACCCACGTCGTCGAGCCGCGCGCGGATCTCGCCGACGTCGGCGATCATCGCCGCGTCGTCCTGATCCCGGGCGGCGATGAGTTCCGTCGCGGTGAACCTGCGTGTCTGCGCGGCGATGGTCGGGGGAGCGGCATCGAGAGTCGTGGCGCTGATACCGGGGAACTGCCGTGCGGTCACGAGAACCCTGTTCTCGAGCGAACCGGCGAACCTGTTGTAGCTCTCGACGGTGCGTTCCAGAGCTCTGCGCAGATCGTCGGCATGGCCGGCGAGCACGCCCAGACGGTCGTAGAGCTGCGTCCCGAGGGTGAGGAGTGCACGGGCCTCGGTCGAGACCTCCTGCTGCGTCCACGTGTACGCGACGGTCTTGAGCACCGCCCACAGGTTCACGGGGGAGGCCAGGGCGACCCGCCTGCCGAAGGCGTAGTCGAGCAGCGTCGGATCTTCGTCGATCGCGGCCGCGAGCAGCGATTCGCTCGGCAGGAAGCAGATCACGAATTCGGGGCTCGAGTCGAGCCCCGCCCAGTACGCCTTCTTCGCCAGCGCATCGATGTGGGCGCGGACCGCCTTCACGTGCTTCTGCATGTGCTGACGGCGCTGTGCCTCGTGGGCGTCTCCCAACGGCAGCGCGGAGGCTTCGAGGTAGGCGTCGAGCGGCACCTTCGCATCGACGGCGATGGAGGCGCCTCCGGCGAGACGGATCACCATGTCGGGTCGACCCCGCCCCTGATCGGACGAGATGGTCGTCTGCAGGTCGAAGTCGACGTGCCGGGTCAGCCCCGCCGCCTCGACCACGCGGCGCAGCTGCGTCTCGCCCCACACACCGCGCGTCGCCGTGGACTTCAACGCCCCGGCCAGGGACTCGGTGGTCGCGCGCAGCGCCTCGTCGGACTCCTGCGCGCGACGCAGCTGCTCCGCGAGCGAGCCGAACTGCGCATGGCGCTCCTGCTCGATGGCCGAGACCTTCTGCTGCATCTGCTGCAGGCTCTCGCGCACCGGGGCGAGCGCGGTGAGCACCGCGTTCTGCTGCTGCACCCGCTGCGCCTCGGCGCGCTGCTCGCCGCGTGCGTGCTCCACGGCATCTCGGTACAGGTCGTACTGACGGTCGCGATCGTCTCGTGCGGCCACCAGCTCGGCCCGCGCCGTGGCGAGCTCGCCCGCCCCGCGGAAGGCGTGGAGATACCAGCCCACAGCGACGCCGGCCACCAGTGCGGCCAGGAGGAGAACCATCGTCAGAGCGTCCATGTCTCCATGATGCGCGCGACCACGGACATTCGTCCGTCACGACTCAGGCGACAGCGCGCTCCGGGAGTGCGGCGGGCTCGGTCACGCGCAGGGACAGAGCTGCGGCGAGGCCGAAGATGTCGGGGGAGGCCGTGCGGCGAGCGGCATCCATCACGATGTGGGCGCAGGCGAGAGCATCCGCGAGCGCATCGTGATGCGAGAAGCCCGTGAACCCTGCGGCTTCGGCCGCTTTCGGCAGACGATAGGAGTCGAGGTCATAGACCTTCCTGGCGACCTGCAGGCTGCACAGCGAGCGGTAGGGCGGGCAGTCGCCCCCGGTCACCTCCGAGGCGCGGCGCAGGACGTTGAGGTCGAACCCGGCGTTGTGAGCGACCAGCACGTCGGCTCCCGCGAACTCGCACAGGCGGTCGAACTGGTCGACCCAGGTCGCGGCCGAACGCACATCGTGCGCGCGGATGCCGTGGATCCGGGTGTTCCACTCCTGGAACTCGTCGTGCCCGGCCGGCGGACGGATCAGCCATCCCGCGGTGGCGACGACCTGACCGTCGCGGACGCGGACGAGCCCGACAGAACAGGCGGAGGCGGGGCTGGAGTTCGCGGTCTCGAAGTCGATCGCAGTGAAGTCCAGGGGCACATCCCCACTCTCTCCCGAGCGTCCTGACGCCCGAGGAGGACTCGCCGTAGGCTGGCGATATGAGTGCAGACAGGGCGACGTCGTTCGGTTCCGAGGCAGAGAACTACGAGGCCGGGCGCCCCGAGTATCCCTTCGAGGCCGTCGCCTGGATGCTCGAGCGGATGCCGCAGGGTGCCCGCCGCATCGCCGACGTCGGAGCGGGCACGGGCAAGCTCACGCGGGTGATCCGCCAGGCTCCGGATGCCGAGGTCGTCGCCGTCGACCCCGATCCGGAGATGCTCGCCGCGCTGCGGCGGAGCGTTCCCGGCATCCCGACCTTCCAGGGGTCGGCCGAGCACATGCCGGTGCCGGATGCGAGCCTGGATGCGGTGACGCTCGGCCAGGCGTGGCACTGGGTCGACCCGCTCGCGGCATCCGTCGAACTCGGCCGGGTGGTGCGCACCGGGGGAGTGCTCGGCCTGATCTGGAACATCCGCGATGAGCGCGTCGAGTGGGTGCGTCGGCTGACCGACATCATGCACAGCAGCCCGGCCGAGAACATGGTCAACGGCCCCGAGTCCGAAGGGCCGCGCATCGCCGAGCCGTTCGGAGAGGTCGAGACGCAGCGGTGGGAGTGGAACCGGGCGATGACGCGCGCGCAGCTGCACCGGATGGCGCTCTCGCGCAGCTACCTCATCACGGCCCCTGTCGAGGAGCGCACCGAGATCATCCGGCACATGGACGCACTGTTCGACGAGCTCGGGCTCGAGGGCGAGGGCACGATCGACCTGCCGTACGTCACGCACGTGTTCCGCGCCGTCCGCGGCTGAGCGGGGATCGCCCGGCACGCAGGGGCGGAGCATCCGCGACCGGTAGACTCGACCCCCGTGGCTCTCACTATCGGAATCGTCGGTCTGCCCAATGTCGGCAAGTCCACCCTCTTCAACGCCCTGACCAAGAACGACGTGCTCGCGGCGAACTATCCGTTCGCGACGATCGAGCCGAACGTCGGGGTGGTCAACCTGCCCGATCCGCGTCTCGAGACGCTCGCCGAGATCTTCGGCAGCGAGCGCATCCTGCCGGCCGCGGTCTCGTTCGTCGACATCGCCGGCATCGTGCGCGGAGCGAGCGAGGGCGAAGGCCTCGGCAACAAGTTCCTCGCGAACATCCGTGAGGCGGATGCCATCGCGCAGGTCGTCCGCGGCTTCGCCGACGACGACGTCGTTCACGTGGACGGCGCCGTCAACCCGGCATCCGACATGGAGACGATCAACGCCGAGCTGATGCTCGCCGACCTCGAGACGGTGGATCGCGCGATCTCCCGCTACGAGAAGGAAGTGCGCGGCAAGAAGATCGAGCCGGTCGTGCTCGAGACCGCCGCGGCCGTGAAGGACGCCCTCGAGCGCGGCGTGCTGCTGTCGGTCGCCGGCATCGACCTCACCCCGGTGCGCGAGCTGGGCCTGCTGACGGCCAAGCCGGTCATCTTCGTCTTCAACGTCGACGAGGCCGTGCTGACCGACGACGCCCGCAAGGCGGAGCTCGCCGCCCTCGTCGCTCCGGCGAAGGCGATCTTCCTCGACGCGAAGATCGAATCGGAGCTCATCGACCTCGACCCCGAGGATGCCGCCGAGCTGCTGGCCTCCACCGGCCAGGACGAGTCCGGTCTCGACCAGCTCGCCCGCATCGGCTTCGACACCCTGGGCCTGCAGACGTACCTGACGGCCGGTCCGAAGGAGGCGCGCGCCTGGACGATCCCCAAGGGATCGAAAGCACCGCAGGCCGCCGGCGTCATCCACACCGACTTCGAGAAGGGCTTCATCAAGGCGGAGATCGTCTCGTTCGCCGACCTCGTCGAGACCGGATCCGTCGTCGAAGCGCGAGCCAAGGGCAAGGCACGCCTCGAGGGCAAGGACTACGTCATGCAGGACGGCGACGTCGTGGAGTTCCGCTTCAACAACTGAGTGGGACCAGTGGTCGTCAGTGATGGACCGGAAGATGTACGAGCCGAACGGGCTGCTGTCGCGCCTTGTCGGCGAGAGGATGTACTCCGTCGAGTTCGTCCTTAACGACTATGTGCAGTTTCGGTTCGACGGATCGCCCGGCGCGGGTGACCCGGTCACGCTCAATTGCTACGTCTGGCCCCTGATCGAGTTCGATGGACGCACGTGGAGCGAGAAGGACGCCGGATATGCGGATGCCCTGCGCAGGCTGACGCCCGGTACGGTCGTTTCGACAACGGAACAGACGGGATCAGGCGTTCGAATCGCCCTGGACACCGGCGCACTTGTCATCCACCCGACGCTCGACGACATTCACGTGGAGATTGCGGAGATCAGCGGATTCAAAGACGGCGCATGGATGGTGTGGCGTCCCGGTGAAGAGAGCTTCGAGGACTTGGCATGAAGCGCGACGTCGTGGAGTTCCGCTTCAACAACTGAGGTCGGGCGGATCCAAGTAAGCTTCGTCGATGATCCAGAGCAACAGGGCGTCGCTCAGCATCCACAGCGACACGAAGACGGTAGCCGAGATCTCCGCGATGCTCGGAATGGAGCCTACTGGCTGGGGTGACAAAGGCGATCTCACCCCTGCCGGGCGGGCCGGTCGGAACTATGCGCCGGAGCGTCTGACGCATCAGCGGACCTTTTGGTCGCTCGATGCGTATATTGACGAACCGAGTGCCGACGATCAGACCGGCTTCTCCGCACTTCGCGCGTTGGTGGTGAGACTGGAACCCAAGGCGCAGGCGCTCATGGATCTGCGCCAAGGCGGCGAAACCGTGCTCTGGTGGTCCGGAGACTCCGACAGCACGCAAGGTGGATTCGTGCTGGAGGCGGACCTGATCAGTGGCATTGCCAAGCTGGGCTGTGATGTCTTCGGCACCGCTTATCTCACCGAGGACGACGAGGACGAGGATGCGATGAGGGACAGCGACGTCACTGAGTTCGGTATCGGAAGTACACCCACGAGCAAGAACTGATCGCGATGGTTTCGCGGCGGTTGCACAAGGCGCTCCAACGGGCGCAGGAAACGAAGTCGATTCTGCGCATCGAGCGCAAGCCGAAGTTCGCCGATCGGGTCGATGGCATCGTGCTTCGAATCGGCGAGCAGTGGATTCTGATGGCGCAGACCGCCGACGGCGGGTACTTCGACGGGTACGTCCTGCTCCGATTGCGCGATGTCGCGCGTCTCACGCCTGACGAGACATTTGCCCACGAGTTCGTCAGGCTTCAGCCTGAGTGGCCGCCTTCCTTCCCCTTCGACGTCGATCTGGACGACACTGCGTCCGCCCTCAGCGGGTTTGCGCGTCAAGGCGAATTGGTCGGGATTCAGAAGGAGAATGAACGCAGCGCGATCTGGATCGGCACTCCGGATGATCTGACTTCGCGCTATATCTACCTGAACGAAGTTCGACCAGATGCCACGTGGCATCCTCGACCGCTCGGCTACAAGCTGCGGTCGATCACGATGGCTGAGGTGGGTACGCGGTACCTCATCGGGCTATCGGAGGTCGCAGGGGCGGGTGCTTCGTCGGTTCGAGCCGACTAGGACGGCGACGTGGTGGAGTTCCGCTTCAACAACTGAGCGTCCCTCCTCGCACGGCGCGGGTCGTCGTGAACCCGACCGTGCGGGAGGCCCGCTAGGCCGAGCGGACGTGGGGGTAGGCGGCGTCGCGTCCCTGGAAGCTGAGGATGCTCGGGTTCTGGACGACGCCCTCGCGGATCTCGATCGCGCGCGTGAGGGTGGTGTTCTCCGCCCAGGCGTCCGGGCCTTCGAGAACCGTGCGGAGGAACGGCAGCAGGGCCTCGCTGATATCCCACGTCGCGGAGTTCCACAGGTACGACGGGCTGTGATCGACGGCGTAGTAGTTCACGCCCTGACCGACCGTGAACATCGGCTCATCGAACGTCGTCGGCGTGGCCCATTCGAAGCCCATGCCCTCATCGCACGAGACGTCGACGATCAGGCTGCCCGGCGTGAAACGGCTGAGGTCCTCGGTGCGCAGGTATGTCAGCGGTGCCGCGACATCCTGGAACGTGCAGTTGACGACGATGTCGTACCGGGCGAGGAAGTCGGGGAGCAGCACCTCGCCCTCCTCGGTACTGACCTCGCTGAGGTGGGTGGGGCCGTCGTCGGTGTTGAGCTGGGTGAGGTGGGCGTTGTGGATGGGGGAGCCCACGGCCGCCGCTCCGCGCTGCGTCAGGACCTCGATGTCGTGGACTCCGTGCGCGTTGAGCGCGGTCACCGCTCCTCGGGCGGTGGCCCCGAAGCCGATCACGACCGCACTCAGCCGGGGTCCGTAGTCCCCGGTCGACCCGACGAGGCTCATCGCGTGCAGTACCGAGCAGTATCCGGCGAGCTCGTTGTTCTTGTGGAAGACGTGCAGGCTCATGTCGCCCTGCGAGGTCCAGTGATTCATGGCCTCGAACGCGATCAGCGTGAGGCGGTTGTCGATCGCGGTCTGCGCGAGCTCCACATCCTGCACGCAGTGCGGCCAGCCCCACAGGATCCGCCCCTCGGGGATCGCGGCGACATCAGCCAGCTGCGGCTTGGGCAGCAGCAGCACGTCGGCCGATGCAAGGACCTCCGCGCGGTCCGCGACTCGCCCCACCCGCGATTCGATGTAGCCGGGCTCCAGCTGGAAGTCCGATCCGTAACCGTGCTCGACGATCATCCGGGCGCGCACATCGGCGTCGATCCGGTCGAAGTGGTGCGGGTGGATCGGCAGACGCCGCTCGTTCTCCATGGACGAACTCGCCAGCAGGCCGAGGCTGCGGAGTCCGTCGTTCGACGGTGCGGTGTGAGCGGTGGATGTGCGTGTCGTGTCGGACAACGGGTTCCCATCTTCGGGGAACCAGGGTCAGCTCCTGTGCTGACTCTACGCCTGAACTCGCACGGCCCCGGTCGGGGGCGGGATACGCTTGATCGCGCAGGGTCGGCCGCGACTGTCAGATCAGCTCCGCGCAGCCCGCTCGACACCCCACCGCGACGGTACGAGGAGAACGACGCCCATGACCGACACCCAGATCTTCGAGCCAGACGGCCGTGCCATCCCCTTTGTGGACGAGGGAGACGGACCCGTCAAGCTCGTGCTGATCCAGGAGCAGGGCCTCGCGGCCGACGTGCTGGGCGTGGCCGCCCACTACCTCGCCGAGGAGGCGGGATTCCACGTCCTGCGCATCGGACACCGTGCCGGTGACGCATCGCTGGAGGAGCGCGTCGACGACGCGATCGCCGTGATCGACCACGTCGGCATCGACGACACCTGGATCGGCGGACACGGCTTCGGCGGGACGATCGCCCGCGCCCTCGTCGCCGCACACTCCGACCGTGCCAACGGGCTGCTGCTGCTCGGCGTCGAGGACGTCGACGTCGCCGTGGCACCGGCGATCCCGGTGCTGATCGTGCAGGCCACCGAGGACACCGACACCCCGCCCGCGAACGCCGAGGCGCTGCACGCGACGATCCCCGACCGGTCGAGCATCAAGACGATCGCGGGCGATCACCTGTTCCCGATGCATCACCCGATCGAGACCGGCGTGATCATCGAGGAATACCTCGACTGGGACTGATCTCTCACGCCGACAGGACACTGCGCGAGACTCTCGACGACGTCGGAGCGACGATTCCTGTTCCCCGGTCACGATGAAGGTCGCACTCTGAGGGCCCTCGCTCTACTCTGATCCTGTGACCCAGTACGCCGCATCGGCCAGGACGAATCAGCTCGCCCTCATCGGCTTCATCGCCGCCTTCCTGATCCCGCCCGCCGGTGTGATCCTCTCGGTTCTCGCGCGACGTCAACTCGATGCACCGGGGAACTCCGAATCCGGTCGCGGGCTCGCGCGCTGGGCGATGGTGGTGGGTGTCCTCGGCACGTTCGCGCAGATCGGCTTGCTCCTCATCTGGTTCTCGCTGTTCTTCCGTGCGGTCGGCTGACTGCGCGCCTGACAGACTGGTGTGATGACCGCCACCCTCGTCGCCCAGAACCTCGCAGGTGGCTATGGTCACCGCATCCTCTTCGAGGGCGTCGACCTGACCGTCGCCCCGGGCGACGTGATTGGCGTCGTCGGCGCCAACGGCGCTGGCAAGTCCACACTGCTGCGGATCCTCGCGGGGGTTCTTGCTCCCGCTGACGGAACGGTGTCCCTCGCACCGACCGACGCCTTCGTCGGCTGGCTGCCGCAGGAGCACGACCGGATCGAGGGCGAGACCGTGGCGCAGTACATCGCGCGCCGCACGGGCTGCGCGGCGGCGACACGCGAGATGGATGCCGCGGCCGCCGCGCTCGGCGACCCGTCGCTCGCCCCCGGGGGCACGGATCCCGCCGACACATACTCGCTGGCCCTCGACCGCTGGCTGGCCAGCGGTGCCGCCGACCTCGATGAGCGCATCCCGGCCGTGCTGGCCGATCTGGGTCTGCCCAGCGGAGGTCGCGTCTCGGAGGAGGCGTCGATGACCGGCCTGTCCGGCGGGCAGGCCGCCCGCGTGGGGCTCGCCGCCCTGCTGCTCTCGCGCTTCGACATCGTCTTCCTCGATGAGCCCACGAACGACCTCGACCTCGACGGACTCGACCGTCTGGAGTCGTTCGTCCGCGGGCTCCGCGGCGGGGTCGTGCTGGTGAGCCACGATCGCGAGTTCCTCGCGCGCAGCGTCACCCGGGTGCTCGAGCTCGACCTCGCACAGAACGCGCACCGTCTCTACGGCGGAGGATACGACGCGTACATCGAGGAGCGCGCGGTGGTGCGTCGCCACCTGCGGGAGAAGTACGACGAGTTCGCCGACAAGAAGGCCGACCTCGTCGCGCGCGCCCGCACGCAGCGCGAGTGGTCGAGCCAGGGCGTGCGCAACGCGATGAAGAAGTCTCCCGACAACGACAAGATCAGGCGCAAGGCGTCGACGGAATCCAGCGAGAAGCAGGCCCAGAAGGTCCGCCAGATGGAGAGCCGGATCGCCCGCCTCGACGAGGTCGAGGAACCGCGCAAGGAATGGCAGCTCGAGTTCACGATCGGCTCCGCCCCGAGATCGAGCAGTGTCGTCTCGACACTCAACTCCGCGGTGCTGCGGCAGGGTGACTTCACGCTGGGCCCCGTGTCGGTGCAGGTCGATGCCGGTGACCGGATCGGGATCACCGGTCCGAACGGCGCGGGCAAGTCGACGCTGCTTCGCGCCCTGCTCGGGCGGCAGGAGCCGGTCGAGGGCAGCGCCGCGCTCGGCAGCAGCGTGCAGATCGGCGAGATCGACCAGGCCCGCTCGCTCCTGCTCGGGGAGGAACCGCTCTCCGAGGCGTTCGAGGCCGCCGTGCCGGAGATGGCGTCTGCCGAGGTGCGGACGCTGCTGGCGAAGTTCGGACTCAGGGCCGACCACGTGACCCGGCCGGTGTCGGGCCTCTCACCCGGGGAGCGCACACGGGCGGCGCTGGCGCTGCTGCAGGCCCGCGGAGTGAATCTGCTCGTGCTGGACGAGCCGACGAACCACCTCGACCTCGCGGCGATCGAGCAGCTCGAAGAGGCGCTCGAGTCCTACACCGGCACGCTGCTGCTGGTCACCCATGATCGACGGATGCTGGAGGCGGTGCAGACGAACCGGCGGTGGAGCGTCGCCGACGGACGTGTCGAGGAGCGCTGAGTCTCCGCGTCCCTGACGTCAGCGTCCCTGACGCTTCTTGTAGGGCTTGGGCTGCCCCTTGACGATGGGGGCGCGCCCCTTGCCCTTCGACGCCTTGGCCTTGCCGCCCGCGGGGGCGACCGTCTTCGGCGCGGGCGGGGGAGCAGCGGCGACGGTCTCCTTCGCCTCGACGAGGAACAGCTCGCCGACATTCGTCAGTCGGGGCGTTCCCTCGCGGTTCACGAGTGCGTGACCGACCTCGTCCTCGAGCTTGTCGAGCGATGTGTACAGCGACGCCAGGGGGATGCCCAGCTCCTTCGCCGCACGGGGGAAGTGCAGCGTCTCGGCGAGCACGATGTACCGGCGGAGCAGTGCGATCTTCATGCGGGGGAACGGTCCTTCTCGCGCCGCGACGATCGCGGCTCTGGTTCTAACCTACGCGAGCGGGATGCACGGACACTCCCCACACGCACGGATGCCGCGACCCGAAGGCCGCGGCATCCGGTGCACCGCGCTCAGGCGACCTGGGGGAGGACCGCGAAGGAGACGGAGCCCTCGTCGTCGACGCCGGCGTCGAGGATCTTGTCCTCGAGCGCGGCGGCGGCGGTCTCATCGAGGAACAGGCGCGTGCCCGACACCTCGACCACCTGGTCCTCGGGCTCGGGGTCGGGGGTGACCAGGACCGCGAGTCTGGCCCCGCCGTCAGGACCGCCTGCCGGTGTGGAATGGATGCGGAGTCCCGCATCGGCGGCGTCGGTCTGGCGGCTGACCAGGGTGTTGACGATCGCGGTGGCGTTGTCGGTGAGGGTGAGCACGAGACTCTCCTTCCGGTTGCGGTCACGACGCGGTTGCGGCGCGTTCGGGACACGATTCCGAACCCCGCCGCGCGATTCAACCCGACGCGCCCCGTTCGGAGGGGTCTCCCACCTGATGCAGAGGTTTTCTCAGGAAGACCTGATCGGTGCCGTCTCCCTGCGGGATCCGCTCGTGCTCGCGATACCCGACCGATTCGTAGAGCCGGATGTTGGCCTCGCTCAGGCTGCCGGTGAAGAGCTCGGCGACCTCGGCCGACGATGACCGCTCCGCGGCCTCGAGCAGGCTGCGTCCGATGCCCTCGCCCTGACTGTCCGGCGCGATGGCGATCCTGCCGATCAGCAGCACGCCGTCGTCGTCCTCCACGAAGCGGATCGCCCCCACCAGGCGGCCGTCGATGCGGGCGGTCAGACCGTCGCCCGCGCGCAGCTCCGCCTCGACCTCCGCGAGCGTCTGCGTGAGCGGGGGCATGTCGGCGCTGCCGTAGATCTGCGCCTCCGACACGAACGCGGCGCGCTGCAGGGTGAGCACCTCTCCCGCATCGGATTCCGTGATCGGGGCGATCACGATCTCGGGGCGGGCATCCCGCGCGCCGGCATCGTCGGTCTGGGTTCTCTGGGTGTCCGATCTCATCACCCCGCCACGATCCGGCGTGCGCGAGGGGCCTGTCAACCCCCTCGATCGGCGCCGCCCCGCGGCGTTAAGGTCTGTGGGCCGGAGCTCGCACGTCGCTCCGGATCCACTCACAGAGCAGGAGACACCCATGGCTGAGAAGACGAAGTCCACGACCGCCGGCTCCACGAAGCGCGGCGCGAAGACGACCAGGCGTCAGAACGCGGAGAAGGGCTTCACGGCTTCCGCCGAGCTCGCCGGCAACCTCCAGACCGTGCTCGTCGACCTCATCGAACTCTCGCTGCAGGGCAAGCAGGCGCACTGGAACGTCGTCGGCCGCAACTTCCGCGACACACACCGTCAGCTCGACGAGATCATCGATGCCGCGCGCGAGTTCAGCGACACCGTCGCCGAGCGCATGCGCGCCCTGCACGCGGTGCCGGACGGCCGCACGGACACGATCGCGGAGACCACCTCGCTGCCGGCGTTCCCGTCCGGTGAGGTGTCGACCACCGACACGATCGATCTGATCACCGCGCGCCTGGATGCCGTCGTCGGCACGATCCGCGACGTCCACGACGCGATCGACGAGGAGGACCCGACCTCGGCCGACATCTTGCACGCGATCCTCGAGAGCCTCGAACAGTTCGCCTGGATGGTCAGCGCCGAGAACCGCACGCCGGCGGGGCGTTGAGCTGAGCCGCGGGCGGTGGGACGCTCTCAGGAGCGGCCCACCGCCCGCCGCACGAGTCGGGGGAGGGCGAACGAGAGCAGCCCTATCGCCACGAGTGAGGCGACCAGAGCGACGAGCCCGGCCTCCCGACCGACGGCGAAGTCGATGATGAGGGTCGTCACGCCGATGGTCAGCGCGGCGATCACCACGAGGTCGATCTTGACGATGCTCGCCGCGACACGCACCAGCTCGGGCTTGCGTCGCCGACCGAAGGCGGCGCGATGCATGCCGACGGGCGCGAGAGCGAGGATCGTCGCCAGGGCGGCGAGGGCGACCAGCACGACGTAGAGGTTGCGCTGCACCTCGTCCATGTCCTCGAAGCGCGGCTGGAATGCCACCGCGAGCAGGAAGGCGGTGAGGATCTGCGTTCCCGTCTGCATCACACGCAGCTCCTGCAGCAGTTCGTCCCAGTTGCGGTCGGCTCGCTCGTTGCGGGTCTCGTCGCGTCCGTCGGCCTGATGGTCGAGATCGTCCGGCGTCGCGCGCTGTTCGGGTTCCATCCGTCCAGTCTCGTGGGGCGGATCAGACCGTGTCCACACTCTTGCGCCGTCGCCAGAATCCGCTCTCAGCGCTCGCCGTCCTCCTCGCGCAGACGGGGGACGGTGCGCCGCTCGGGGCGCAATCCCGCCTTGTCGGCGTAGAAGGCCCGGATCCGGTCCATGTCCGCCCTGACGTCACCCGTGAGATCGAGGGTCGGACCGAGGCCGGTGGTCATCGTCGTCCGGTCGACGAAGCCGAGCGTCACCGGCATCCCGGTCTCGCGGGAGATCCGATAGAAGCCGGACTTCCAGTGCTCGTTACCGCCGCGTGTGCCGTCCGGCGTGATCACCAGCCCGAAGACCGAGCCGGAGTGCACCTGATCGACCACATCCGCCACGACACGGGCGGGGTCGGCACGGTCCACCGGAATCCCGCCGAGTCGTCGCATCAGGGGGCCGCGCCAGCCGCGGAACAGGCTGTTCTTGCCGAGCCAGTGCACCTCGATGCGCAGCTGCCACGAGATGGCGAGCATCAGCACAAAATCCCAGTTCGAGGTGTGCGGCGCGCCGATCAGGATCGTCGGTCGAGACGGCGTCGTCTCTGCGGTCAGGGTCCAGCGGCTGAACATCCAGAACACGCGGGCGAGGAGTCGTTTGAGCACCCGTCAACCGTAGAGGACGTCGACGCTGTGTCTGCCGTGAGAGACGAGCGGAATCGACGCCCCCGCCCCGCAGCAGGCGTAGCATCTAATGATGGCCACGTCACAGGACTCCGATGCGCAGGAGGCACCCGCGGTGCTCCAGACCATTCCGGACGCTCTGAACCTGCTCGAGAACGGCGCCGTCGGATACTGCAGCGGCGGCGTCTGCCACATCCCCGCGCCGAAGACGCAGCAGTAGCGGACGCCGCCGCAGCGGTCATCGCGGCCCGCCGAACCGGCGAGCGGTGCGGATCAGTGCCCGCCGTGTGCCCCGCCCGAGACGTCGTCTGCGGGCTTGGTCACGAAGGCGCTCAAGGCCACCGCCGCGAGCGAGATGGTCGCCGCGATCAGGAACGCCATGCGTGCACCGGGCGCTCCGGCCACCTCCGTGGACAGGCCCTCGGCTTCGCCCGCGTGCAGGATCGCCGAGTAGGTCACGGTGAGCACAGCCACTCCCGCCGCGCCGCCGACCTGCTGCAGGGTGTTCAGCACCGCGGATCCGTGGGAGTACAGCGAGCGCTGCAGCGAACCCAGCGACGCCGAGAACAGCGGGGTGAACGACATCGCCAGACCCACCGACATCGTCGCCTGCACGATGATCAGCACCCACCACACGGTGTGCTCGCCGACCGTCGAGTAGTAGAAGAGTGCGGCCGACACGAGGATCGTGCCGGGGATCAGCAGCGGACGAGTGCCGCGGGCGTCGTAGACGCGGCCCATGACGGGGCCGAGCAGACCCATCAGGACCGACCCCGGCAGCAGGATCAGACCGGACTCGAGCGCGTTCAGCCCCGCGACGTTCTGCAGGTACTGCGGCAGCAGCGTGAGGGTGCCGAACATCGACAGGGCGAGGATCGTCATGATGATGACCGAGAACGTGAAGTTCGTCGACCGGAAGACCCGCAGATCGAGGAGCGCGTCGTCGCCGCGCTGCAGCATGATCTGACGCCAGACGAACAGCGCGAGCGCGACGGCTCCGACGACGAGCGCGGTGATGCCCGCGGCCTCACCGGATCCGCCTTCACCGCCGAACTGGCTGAGACCGAAGACGATGCCGCCGAAGCCGAGTGCGGCGAGCGGGATGGACAGCACGTCGAGGGGCACCGCGCGCGTCTCGCCGAGGTTGGTCATCCACTTCGCGCCGATGAGGAGCGAGACCAGGGCGATCGGCAGGATGATCGCGAACAGGGCGCGCCAGTTCAGCGTCTCGAGCACGGCGCCGGCGACGGTGGGGCCGATCGCGGGTGCCAGGGAGATGACGAGGCCCACGCGGCCCATCATGCGCCCTCGCGACTGAGCGGGCACGACGTTCATGATCGTCGTCATGAGCAGCGGCATCATGATGCCGGTGCCGGCGGCCTGGATCACGCGACCGGCGAGCAGCACCGCGAACCCTGGTGCGACCAGGGCGACGAGGGTGCCGAGGGAGAAGAGGCTCATCGCGGCGATGAACACCTGCCGTGTGGTGAAGCGCTGCAGGATGAAGCCGGTGGTCGGGATGACGACGGCCATGGTGAGCATGAACGCGCTCGTCAGCCACTGCCCGAGCTCCGGCGGGATGCCGAGGTCCTCGTTGAGATGCGGGATGGCGATGCCCATGGTCGTCTCATTGAGAATGGCGACGAACGCCGCGACGAGGAGCAGCCAGATGACGCGCATGTCGCTGCGCGCGATCTCGCCCGTCGGTGCGGAAGAAGTGGGCGTGGGGATCGAACCGGTGTCGACGGCAGACATACGGCCTCCAAGGCACGCGAGAAGAGGGGAGGGAGGGTGCACGCGAGAGCGCGGACCATTCAGCGTAACGGCAGGCGACGACATTTCATTCCGGATCCGTACGAATACGCCCGCACCCAGACGGATGCCGGTGTGCGCGTCGCCGGCACGTTCGACGTGATCGGATCCGTGTGTCCGCCGCCCTGACTACGCTGGCGGAATGAGCATGGGTGGAGGACGCGGCGGGTTCCGTGGCGTCGATGAGGACGCACAGCGTCGACTCAACGCCGAGGCCCCGCGCATCAGCGGGCTGGGAGCGCGGGTGGTCGCCCTGTTCCGGCCGTACCGCTGGCGCATCCTCTGGACCGGTGTGCTCGTCGTCCTGGGCGCCGGCATCGCGGTGATCCCTCCGCTGATCGTCCAGCGCATCTTCGACGAGGGGCTGTTCCCGGTCGACGGCGGAGGGCCGCACCTCGACCTGCTGGCCTGGCTCGTCGGCGCGATGGTCGCGCTCTTCCTGCTCTCCGCAGCGCTGGGTGTCGCCCAGACCTGGTTGACCTCGACGGTCGGCAACAACGTCACCGGAGACCTGCGGGTGCGGCTCTTCGAGCACCTGCAGGCGATGGAGCTCGGGTTCTTCACGCGCACGAAGACGGGCGTGATCCAGTCGAGGCTGCAGAACGATGTCGGCGGTGTGTCCGGCGTGCTCACCAACACCGTCACCAGCATCCTCGGCAACGTCGTCACGGTCATCGCCTCCCTCGTCGCGATGATCCTGATCGACTGGCGACTCACGCTGATCGCCGTCGTGCTGATGCCCTTCCTCATCGTGGTGCAGCGACGCGTCGGGCAGGTGCGGGCGCGGATCGCAGGCGAGACTCAGGAGTCCCTGTCCGAGCTCACCTCGATCACGCAGGAGACGCTGAGCGTGTCGGGCATGCTGCTGTCCAAGGCGTTCAACCGCCAGCGCACCGAGTCGCAGCGCTACCAGGCCGAGAACCGCAACCAGGTGACGCTGCAGGTGCGCCGGGCGATGAGCGGTCAGGGCTTCTTCGCCGTCGTGCAGGTGCTGATGGCGAGCGTGCCCGCCGTGATCTACCTGGTGTCGGGGTACCTCATCGCCGGCGGCACCGGCGCGATCACGGCCGGCACCGTCGTCGCGTTCACCACGGTGCAGGCGCGGCTCCTGCAGCCGCTGATGGGTCTGATGCGCGTCTCCCTCGACCTGCAGACGTCGTCGGCGCTGTTCGCGCGCATCTTCGAGTATCTCGATCTGGTGCCCGAGATCCAGGACGCCCGCGACGCGATCACCGTCGCCGACGCTCCGGGTCCGCGCGGGCGGATCGAGTTCGATGACGTCGTCTTCCGCTACCCCGATGCGGCGGCCGATGCGCGACCGACTCTCCAGGGGGTCTCCTTCGTCGCCGAGCCGGGGCAGCATGTCGCGTTCGTCGGCCCGTCGGGCGCGGGCAAGACGACCGTCCTCTACCTGGCGCCCCGTCTGTACGAGGCGGCGGGCGGTGCCGTCCTCTTCGCGGGCGCCGACGTGCGCACGCTCACCCAGGAGTCGATCATCGACCAGGTCGGCATCGTCTCGCAGGAGACGTATCTGTTCCACGCCACGATCCGCGACAACCTGCTCTACGCCCGCCCTGAGGCGACGGAGGACGAGCTGATCGCGGCATGCACGGCTGCGAACATCCATCACATCATCGCCGGATTCGAAGACGGGTACGACACGATCGTCGGCGAGCGCGGCTACCGTCTCTCCGGCGGCGAGAAGCAGCGCATCGCGATCGCCAGGGTGCTGCTGAAGGACCCGCCGGTGCTGCTGCTCGACGAGGCGACCTCCGCTCTCGACACCGTGTCGGAGCGGGTCGTGCAGGAGGCGCTCGACGAGGCGGCGAAGGGACGGACGACCCTGACCATCGCGCATCGGCTCTCGACCGTGATCGGCGCCGACGTCATCCACGTGCTCGAAGCAGGCCAGATCGTCGAGTCCGGCACCCACTCCGAGCTGATCGCCCGGGGCGGTCTCTACGCAGAGCTCGCGGCGCAGCAGGTCGCGGCGTCTCGGGTGATCCAGACCGAGGCCGTCGTCGAGACCGAGGTCACCGGAGGGCTGCGAGCGGCGCTGCCCGATCGACGGGCCGATCGGGCACCCCAGGACTCCGCGGGGGCGGATGCGGTCGCCGCACTCACCGCCCCCGTGCCGCTGCTCGACGTGGCCCGCGCGGACGAGAGGGTCCACCCGGCGGAGGACTGAGCGCCGGCCGGTACATGGAGAGGCCGCCGGCTCGGGGCATCGTGAGGCCGCCGGCGCGGGGCATCGTGAGGCCGCCGGCTCAGTGCACCGACAGGCCGCCGTCGACGAACAGCGAGTGGCCCGTCACGTATCCCGATCCCGCGCTCGCGAGGAAGACGGTCGCCGCGGCGAAGTCCTCCGGCAGCCCGTTGCGGCCGATCATCGTGCGCGCGGCGAGGGCGGCGATCTGTGCAGGGTCCTCCTGCAACCGCGCGTTGAGGGGAGTGAGCACGAACCCCGGCACGAGGGTGTTGCTGGTCACTCCGGTGCCTCCCCAGGCTTCGGCTTCCGACCGCATCAGCGATTCCACCGCGCCCTTCGACACGCCGTAGACCCCGCTGCCGACGAACGCGCGGTGGGCCTGCTGAGAGCTGATGTGGATCAGTCGGCCGAACCCGCGTTCGGCCATGCCGACGGCGTAGCGCTGTCCGAGCAGCAGCGGTGCGAGCGTGTTGACCGTCATGGTCGCGTCCCAGTCCGCCTCGGAGATCTCGGCGAACGGCGGCCGGATGTTGACCCCCGCCGAGTTCACCAGGATGTCGGGTTCTCCGAACGGCTGCGCGGCGGCGTCGGCCAGAGCGCGGATGCCGGCGCGCGAGCTCAGGTCGCCGACGACACCCGCCACGCGGCACCCGGCATCCGTCAGCTCTCCGACCGTTCGCGCGATCCTGTCCTCGCCGCGTGCGACGACGACGGTCGCCGCGCCGGCCCGCGCGAGGGCGGTGGCGATGCCACGGCCGATGCCGGAGCTTCCCCCGGTGACCACGGCCGTGCGGCCGTCGAGTGCGAAGAGGTCGGCGAGGTACTCGTTCATGCGTCTCCGGGGATTCGGCGTCACCACGCCAGAGCGGCGGTGAGTGCGGGGTCGGGGTGGGCGTCGGCGAATTCGGGCAGCGCCTCGATCTCGGCGACGAACGACGCCACGACCGCCGCGTACTCGGGGTCGTGATGTGTCGCGGCGATGTCGAGCAGGGGAGGCAGGTCCATCGCGAGGATCAGCTCGAGTCGCGCGACGACCGCCGCGCGTGCTCCGGCCTCATGCAGCACGCGGATGCCGCCACGGAGCGCCGCGAGGTAGTCGCGCATCACGCGAAGCTGCGCGCGGCCCTGTGTGATGGACGTGCCGTCGGCGCGCATCCGCCACCGCACGACGGTGTCGGGGATCACGTCGAACGTTCGAGCGCGGGTGTAGAGCAGCTGCGCGACGATCTGATCCTCGTAGGCGACGCCCTCGGGGAACCGCAGGTCGTGCCACAGCTCGGTGCGGCTCATCTTCGACCAGGCGACGATGTTCGCACTCGCCGCCGGGTGCTCGAAGATCGTGGTGCCCCGCCGCGCCGGCGACGTCGCGGCGGCCACCCAGGGCTGCACACGACCGGGCACGTACCGTTCGCCGTCGAACCGCGACCGGACGTAGGCTCCCGCGACGAGGTCGCTTCCGGTCTCGGCGAGTGTGCTGCTCAGGCGTTCGATGGCGGTGGGGGCGAGCTCGTCGTCGCCGTCGAGAAACCCCACGAGGGGTGTGTCGACCAGGTCGAGCGCCGCGTTGCGGGCGGCTCCGAGACCACGGGACGCCGCGTGGGTGAGCGCACGGAAACGGCGGTCGGAGGCGGCGGCTGCCGCGAAGATCTCGCCGGTGTCGTCAGCGGACCCGTCGTCGACGAGGATCGCCTGCCACCGACGTTCGGTCTGCGCCAGAAGGGACTCGAGAGCAGCGGGCGCGAAGCCGCCGATGTCGCGGCCGGGGACGATCACGGTCACGAGCGGGGCGGAGGCGGTCACGAGCCGAGTCTAGAGCCGCCCCCGGTTCGCCCTCGCACGCTCACCCGGCGACGGCGCGCACCGACTCGGCGACGAGGGCGGCGAGTCGACGGGGAAGGTCGTCGGGCAGCGTCTCGCGACCGAAGGTGAAGCGCACCGCGCTCTGCGCCACGCCCGGATCCACCCCGCAGGCGAGGAGCACGTGGGACGGTTCGTCGTTGCCGGCCGCGCACGCGGATCCGCTCGACGAGACGACCCCTCGCCGCTCGAGCTCGAGCAGCACAGCCTCGCCGCTCACGCCCGCGAAGGTGAAGCTCGCAGTGGCGGGCAGCCGCTCCTCCGGGGCTCCCGTCAACACCGCCTGCGGCACGGCAGCGAGGATCCCGGCGATGACTCGGCGGGTCGCCGCGCCCACCCGTGCGCTCGCCGCCGCACGCTCGGCCTCGGCGAGATCGAGGGCGACGGCGAGACCGACGGCACCCGCGACGTTCTCGGTTCCGGAGCGGCGACCGCGCTCCTGACCACCTCCGTGCAGGAGGGGTTCGAGCGGGATACGCCCTCGGACCGCGAGGGCGCCGATCCCTTTGGGCGCGCCGAGCTTGTGGCCGGCGATCGCCACGGCATCCGCGCCGAGTCCCGCGAGCGGCAGCCACCCCGCGGACTGCACCGCGTCAAGGTGCAGTGCGGCGCCCGCGGTGTGCGTCACCGCGGCGAGTCCCGAGACGTCCTGAACCGTGCCGATCTCGTTGTTCGCGTGCCCGAGGGCGACCAGGGCCGTGTCCTCCCGCACCTGCGCACGCAGAGCGTCGGCGGTGATCCGCCCCTGAGCATCGACCGCCGGCATCGTCACCTCGATGTCGTGGAAACGGCGCAGGAAGTCGGCCGACTCCAGGATCGATTCGTGCTCGATCGGCGAGACCACCAGGTGACGACGCCCTGTTCCGAGAGCAGCGAGCACGATCCCCTTCACCGCGAGGTTGTTCGCCTCGGTTCCACCCGCCGTGAACACGACGTCGCCGGCCCGCATGCCCAGCACGCGGGCGACCCTCGACCTCGCGTCGTCGAGCGCGTCCGTGGCCGCCTCACCGTACGTGTGGTGGCTCGACGGATTGCCGAAGGTCCCGGTGAGATACGGGCGCATCGCATCGAGCACCTCCGGTCGCACCGGAGCCGTCGCGGCGTGGTCGAGGTAGAGCATCCGGTCAGTCGATCCGCACGTCGAGGCCGAGGTCGAGGGCCCGTGCCGAATGCGTGAGCGCCCCGACCGAGATCACGTCGACCCCGGTCGCGGCGATGGCGCCCACCGTTTCGAGGTCGACGCCGCCGGATGCCTCGGTCTGCGCCCTGCCGCCGATGAGGGCCACTCCCGCTCGCAGGTCGTCGAGCGAGAAGTTGTCGAGCAGCACCGTGTGCGCGCCGCCGTCGAGCACGGCGGCGATCTGGTCGAGCCTGTCGACCTCGACCACCACATGCGTGGTGTGGGGGAGCGCGGAGAGCGCCTCGCGCAGCGCGACGGCGAGATCGAGGCCGGAGCGCTGCAGCACAGCGAGGTGGTTGTCCTTCGCCATCACGGCGTCCGACAGCGAATGCCGGTGATTGCGTCCGCCGCCGGACACCACCGCGTGTCGCTCGAAGGCGCGAAGGCCCGGCGTGGTCTTGCGGGTGTCGGCGATGCGCGCCGCGGTTCCCTCGACCGCGCGCACGTATGCGGCGGTGAGGGTGGAGATGCCGCTCATGCGCTGGGTGAAGTTCAGTGCGACGCGCTCGGCGGTGAGGACGCTCCGGGCCGCCCCCGACACCGAGGCGAGCACGTCGCCGGCGGTGAACGCGTCGCCGTCGCCGACATGCACGTCGACGGTCACAGTCGGGTCTGTGAGGGTGAAGGCGATCGAGAACACGGCGCCACCGCTGAAGACTCCGGGTTCGCGCGCGATCAGATCGGCGTTCGCGGTGGCATCCGCCGGCAGCAGCGTCACGCTGGTCAGGTCGCCCCACGGCGCGTCCTCATCGAGGGCGGCTGCGACGACGCGGGTGAGGAGGGCGGGCGTGAGCATCAGACGGTCTCCAGAACGGGTGAGGGTGCGGGTTCGCGGAAGTGCGCACCGACAGAGTCGGTGCGGGTGAGAGCGGCGGTCGCCGTGGCGACCCCCAGCAGCAGGAGGTTGTGCTCCTCGTGCTCCGCCACCGTGGCGGGATGCCGTCGCTCGGCGCGCCACACATCGAGCGTATCGAGCGCCTGCTCCAGCCCCTCGGCGGATCTGAGCAGGCCGACACGATCCCACATCAGCTGCTGCAGCGCGGCGCGGGAGAAGGCGGGGACACCCGTGGCGTCGCGCATCGTGGCGCGCACCTCGCCCGAGGCGCCGGAGGCGAGCTCCGCCGTGGCTTCGGAGGCGAGCTCCGCCGCGAGACCGGAGCCGAGCTCCGCCGCGAGACCGGACGCCGCGAGACCGGAGTCGGCGAGACCGGACCCGGCGAGACCGGAGCCGGCCGGAGCGGAGCCGGTCGGAGCGGACTCGGTCGGCCAGTGCGCGTCGAGCGCGGCCGCAGCCCGTGCTCCGAACACCGCACCCTCGAGCAGCGAGTTCGATGCGAGCCTGTTGGCCCCGTGCACGCCGGTGCGCGCGACCTCGCCGACCGCGAGAAGCTGCGGCAGCGACGTGCGTCCGTCCAAGTCGGTGACGATGCCGCCCATCAGATAGTGCGCCGCCGGTGTCACCGGGATCGGTTCCGCTGCCCAGTCGAATCCGCGCTCCCGTGTGACCCTGTCGATCGTCGGGAACCGTCGGGCCAACACCTGCGCTCCGAGCATCGTCGCGTCCAACCGCACGGGCGATCCCTGCGCGGCGGCCTGACGTGCGATCGCCCGCGACACGACGTCACGGGGAGCGAGTTCCCCGTCGGGATGGCTGTCGAACACGAATCGTCGACCGTCGGCGGCGAGCAGAGTCGCCCCCTCGCCGCGCACGGCCTCCGAGACGAGGAACGGAGTGTCCGCATCGAGGAGGACCGTCGGATGGAACTGGACGAACTCCAGATCTCTCACGACCACACCCGCGCGCAGTGCCGCGGCGAGGCCGTCACCGGTGATACCTGCCGGGTTCGTCGTGTGCGCATAGAGCTGACCGGCCCCTCCGGTGGCGAGGATGACGGCATCTGCCCTGAGGTCTCTCATCGTGCCGTCGATCAGCACGCGGATGCCGCGGGCGACCCCGCCCTCGACGAGCAGATCGACGAGGAACGCGTGCTTTATCACGGCCACCCCCGCCGCGCGGGTGGCGTGCACCAGCGCCCGGGTGATCGCCGCACCGGTCGCGTCGCCGCCGGCGTGCACGATGCGCGCATGGCCGTGCGCGGCCTCGCGCCCGCGCAGGAGTGCGCCTGCGGCGGAGCGATCGAACGCGACACCGCGGGCGATCAGCTCGGCGATCCTGGCCGTCGCGTCGTGGACGAGAACGTCGACGGCCGCGGGGTCGGACAGCCCCCCTCCCGCGGTCATCGTGTCGGCCGCGTGCTCGGCCGCGGAGTCGCCGGCGCCGTAGCTCCCGGCGACGCCGCCCTGGGCGTATCCGGTGCAGCCGTCGCCCAGCGCGCCCTTCGTCACGACGGTGACCGTGTGACCGGCCTCGTGCGCATGCAGGGCGGCGGTGAGCCCTGCGATGCCGGAGCCCGCGACGATCACCTCCATCAGGGGACCGCGACCACGGGCGGCTTCGCCGCCAGCATCCGCTCGAGGGCGATCCGCGCGGGATCCGCCACGTCCGCGGTCACCGTGATGCGGTTCGGGGTGCGTCCGGCGACGAGCTCTTCGAGCACCCACGCGAGATACCCCGGGTGGATCCGGTACATCGTCGAGCAGGGGCAGACCACCGGATCGAGGCAGAAGATCTCGTGCTGGGGGAACTGCGCGGCAAGGCGTCGGACCAGGTTGACCTCGGTGCCGATCGCGAAGGTCGTCGGGGTGGTCGCGGCGGCGATCGCGCGTCGGATGTAGTCGGTGGACCCCGCCTCGTCGGCGGCGTCGACGACCTCCATGGGGCATTCGGGGTGCACGATGACCCGCACTCCCGGGTGCTCGGCCCGCGCCTTCTCGATCTGCGCGACGGAGAATCGGCGGTGCACCGAGCAGAACCCGTGCCACAGGATGACGCGGGAGTCGAGCAGTTCCGTGGTGGACGAGCCTCCGAGCGCCGCGCGCGGGTTCCACATCGGCATCCTGTCGAGGGGCACGCCCATCGCCTTCGCGGTGTTGCGTCCCAGATGCTGGTCGGGGAAGAACAGGACGCGTCGGCCCCGCTCGAAGGCCCACTCCAGCACGGTCTCGGCGTTCGACGACGTGCACACGATCCCGCCGTGCCGGCCGACGAAACCCTTGATGGCTGCGGAGGAGTTCATGTAGGTCACGGGGATCACCGGAACCCGGCCGCCCTCATCGACGACCTCGAGGTCGCCGAACACCTCGGACAGCTGCTCCCAGCAGTCCTCGACCTGGTCGATGTCGGCCATGTCGGCCATCGAGCAGCCGGCGGCGAGGTTCGGCAGGATCACGGCCTGATCGGGACCGGAGAGCAGATCGGCCGTCTCGGCCATGAAATGCACTCCGCAGAAGACGATGGCCTCGGCATCCGTGCGCGCTTTCGCCGCCGTCGCGAGCTGATAGGAGTCACCCACGTAATCGGCGTGACGCACCACCTCCTCGCGCTGGTAGAAGTGGCCGAGCACGACCACGCGGTCGCCCAGCGTCGCCTTGGCCGCACGGATGCGGTGGTCGAGCTCGTCCTCGCCCGCTTCGCGGTACGAGGCGGGGAGTTCCCCCTGCCGTGGGGCGCCGGTGGGGATCACGTCGCCCATCGACGAGCCGGGCCCGTAGCCGGGGCGCGTGTCGAAATCCCAGGGCCCGAGCGCGAGATCTGTCGCGCAGGTGGCATCTGTGGAGGCGCCGGACACGATCGACCGGATCGCGTGATCGACGGAGGCGTCGATCGCCGGCACATCCGGCGTCGGAACGAAGGTGATGCTCATCGGGTGCTCGTCTCGTCGGGGCCGAGCGGGCCGTGGTCGGCCAGCTCGACGTCGGTGTTGTAGCGGTACAGGCGGGCGGGGCGGTGGCTGCCGGTGCGGAACCGGTCGGTGGGCAGCAGCGTCCCCGAGCTCTCGACCTGGCGTCGGAAGTTCGCCGGGTCGAGTTGCCTGCCGAGGATCGCCTCATAGGCCTCGCGGAGATCGGCCAGGGTGAACTCGGCGGGGAGGAAGCCGTGTGCGACGCGGCTGTAGCCGACCTTGTTGCGCAGACGCCACAGGGCGTAGTCGATGATCGCGCGGTGGTCGAAGGCGAGCGGCGGCAGGTCGTCGAGATCGAACCAGCGCACGTTCTCGGGGGCACGGCCGGATGCGCGGTGCGCGGCGCTCTGCGCATCGACGTCATCCTGGCGCAGCAGCGCCCAGTAGACGATCGACACGACGCGGGTGGGGGAGCGGTCGACGGCGCCGAATGCGTACAGCTGCTCGAGGTAGCTGGGTGTGAGACCGGTGGTCTCGGCGAGCGTGCGGGCTGCGGCGTCGACGGGGGACTCGACCGCGGTGAGCCAGCCGCCGGGCAGGGCCCACTGTCCGGCGAACGGCTCGCGGGTGCGAAGCACCAGAGGGAGCGCCAACACGGCGGCCCCGTCTTCGGTGCGACGCAGCGTGAGGATGACCGTCGACACCGCGACGTCGATTCCCCTGGTTTGAGTCATAGTCACCTTAACCTCCGGATCGATCTTAGTGTCATCGAGACACTTACTGCACCTGTGTGACGCGTGCGGCGCCGAGTCCGAAACGTTATGCGGTCGGGTTCCGAATGCTTGTCGCCCGGTGGGTAATTTGTTAGGTTACTGTCCTAACAAATCCCTTCCGGGGATCTGTCACGAGTTCCGGTTCCGGGCTCGGCTCCATCCGGAGATCCCTCCTGCAGTGCAGCACCGAGAGGAAATACAGAATGATCCGTAACGGAAGGCGCAAGATCGCGCTCACCGCTGTGGCGGGGGCATCCGTCCTCGCCCTGGGTTTGACCGCCTGTGGCGCCGGCGGCAGCGAGGGGAGCGCGGGCGATGGCGACCGCGCCCTGCGCGTCTGGGCGGGAAGCCAGACCCCGATCACCGCGAACTACAACCCGTTCGCACCGACCGTGCTCCATGGCGCGCTCGGCCCCATCTACGAGCCGCTGTTCTTCTTCAACAAGACCGCGGACTCCGAGCCCGTCGGACTCATCGGCGACTCGTACGAGTACAACGACGACGGCACGGTGATCACGATCGCCATCAAGCCCGACCTCATGTGGAGCGACGGCGAGCCCCTCACGGCGGCCGACGTCGCCTTCTCGTTCACCTACGAGGCGAACAATCCCGAGGGCAACGGCCTCGTCTCGGCGGAGGCGACCGACGACACCACCGTCGTGCTCACCTACACGAGCGCGCAGTACACCACCGAGTTCCAGCGCCTCGGGTCGACGTACATCCTCCCCGAGCACATCTGGGCCGACGTCACCGACTTCGCGAACTTCGCCAACGAGGACCCGGTCGGTTCGGGCGCCTACGTGGTCGACAAGACCACGAGCGAGTCGTACACGCTCGTGGCCAACGAGAACTTCCGCGACGCCGACGAGCTCGGGGTCAAGAAGGTCCAGTACATCGCGGTCGACAACAACCAGACGGCGCAGGATCTCCTCGCCGCCGGCAAGCTCGACTGGACGGGGATGTTCATCCCGAACCCCGATGACGTGACCGCGAACGGGGCGATCGACTGGATCAACACCCCGCAGGACCCCACCGTCCTCTACACCTGCTCGAACGCCGAGCTCGGGTGCACCGGCCCGCAGACCGATGTCGCGGTGCGCCAGGCCCTCAACGTGGCGATCGACCGCGCCGCCATCAAGGACAAGGCCTTCGTCGGTCTGACCGGCGACATCTCGCCCACGTTCGCGCTGCTGCCGCGCGACGAGAAGTGGGTGGCCGACGCGGCCGACGAGGTCAGCCCCCAGGAGGCCGACGCCTCCGCGGCGGGCGACATCCTCGAGGCCGCGGGGTACACCAAAGACGGCGACTTCTACGCGAAGGACGGGACGCCGCTCGAGCTCAGCCTGATCTCCGTCGACGGGTGGACCGACTACAACGATGCGGCCAAGCTGATCGCCGAGCAGGCCGAGGCGGCCGGCATCAAGATCACCGCGTCGACCGTGCAGTGGCAGGAGTTCTCCGATGCCCGTCAGGGTGGGGACTTCCAGTTGATCGTCGGCGGTGTCGTCGGCACCTCCGTGGCCGACCCGTTCCAGATCTACCGCGACTGGTTCGGGGGCACCACGGTCGAGTCCACGGCTCCGGTCGGCAGTGAGGTCCCGGCCGGGCGCTGGAACTTCAGCCGGTACAGCAACCCTGTCGTCGACCAGGCGATCCAGTCCGCGATCAGCACCGACGACGAGGCCGAGAAGAAGGCGCTGTACGGCACGATCCAGACCGAGATCGTCCGCGACCTGCCCTACATCCCGCTCGTGATCAACGCCACGCAGACCTTCTACAACACGAAGGACTTCACGGGCTGGCCGACCGAGGACGACCTCTACGCCTTCCCGCCGTCCTGGGGAGCGATCGCCGCGGGATACGTCCTGACGCACCTCGAGCCGGTCGAGTAGGACGTGGTGTCGGGGAGCAGGAAGCGCGGTCTGTGACATGACGTTCTATGCACGAAGGATCGGGTTCTACGCGTTCACGCTGTGGGCCGCGATCTCACTCAACTTCCTGCTTCCCCGGCTCATGCCGGGGAACCCGGCCGACATCATGATCGCCAAGATGCAGCGGGCGGGCGGAGAGGTCTCCGAGACCACCATCCGCAACATCAAGCTGCTGCTCGGAGGTGACGACTCCTCGCTCTGGGAGCAGTACCTGGCGTACTGGGGTCGCATGTTCCAGGGCGATCTGGGCGTCTCGGTCACCAAGTTCCCCACTCCGGTGAGCGAGCTGATCGGCCAGGCGCTGCCGTGGACCCTCGTGCTCGTCGGCACGGTGACGGTCATCTCCTTCATCCTCGGCGTCGTGCTCGGCGCCTGGGCGGGGTGGAAGCGCGGCACCTGGGTCGACCACCTCATTCCGGCGACCACGGTCCTGCAGTCCATCCCGTACTTCTGGATGGCGCTGCTGCTGGTCTCCGTCTTCGCCGTCGGGCTCGGATGGTTCCCGATCTTCGGCGGATACGACGTCTTCGACTTTCCCGACGGCCCTGAGCCGACGTGGGCCTTCTTCTCGAACGCGCTCTCGCATGCGGTGCTCCCGGCGCTCACCATCGTCATCTCGTCGGTCGGCGGCTGGATGTTCGGGATGCGCAACATGATGGTGCAGACCATGGCCGAGGACTACGTCCTCACCGCGGAGGCGAAGGGGCTGCGCCCGCGGCGCATCATGACGACGTATGCCGCGAGGAACGCCGCGATCCCGTCGATCGCCGGCTTCTCGATCACGCTCGGCTTCGTGGTCGCCGGCTCCATCGTGATGGAGCAGGTGTTCACCTATCCGGGCATCGGCAAGCTGATGTTCCAGGCCGTCACCAACAACGACTACGCGCTGATGCAGGGACTCTTCCTCGTCATCACCATCACGGTGCTCGCCGCCAACTTCATCATGGACCTGGTCTATGGCTTCATCGACCCGAGGGCTCGCCAGAATGTCTGACACCGACAACGCCGTGCTGATCACCAAGGATCAGCCGATGACCCAGCCGGCGAGCACGATCTCGCTGGCCACGCAGCGAGGACGTCGGCGTCGCCGCATCCTCCCCACCTCGTCGACGAAGTTCGTCGTCGGGGTGACCCTGGTGCTCGCGATCGTGCTGTTCGCGATCATCGCGCCGATCTTCTCGCAGAACCCGCGCAGCTCCGACAATCCGGCCCTGCTGCCGCCGTCCGGCGAGCACTGGCTGGGCACGACGAAGCTCGGCAACGACATGTTCGCCCAACTCGCGATCGGTGCGCAGGGGTCTCTGCTCGTCGGCGTCGTCGCGGGCGGCATCGCGATCGTCCTGTCGCTGGTCTTCGGCGTGCTCGCCGGCTACCTCGGCGGATGGCGCGAAGACGCCCTGGCGCTGCTGACCAACGTGATGATCGTGATCCCCGGACTCCCGCTGGTCATGGTCATCGCCTCCTTCGTCCCGCAGCGCAGCTGGCAGCTCGTCGCCTTCGTGCTCGGGATCACCTCGTGGGCCGGCGCCGCCTACGTGCTGCGCCTGCAGACGCGCTCGCTGCGCACCCGCGATTACGTGTACGCATCGAAGGTCGCGGGGGAGCGGTCGTTCCGCGTCATCCTCGTCGAGATCATGCCGAACCTGCTGCCGCTGCTCACCGCCCAGTTCCTGTTCGCGATCATCTTCGCGATCCTCGGCGAGGCGGGCCTGTCGTACCTCGGGCTCGGCCCCAACTCGTCGATCACCTGGGGCACGATCCTCAACGACGCGCAGTCCGGCCAGGCGCTCGGTCGCGGAGCCTGGTGGTGGTTCGTTCCCCCGGGGGTCATGATCGCCGTGCTCGGTGCCGGTCTGGCGCTGATCAACTTCGCGATCGACGAGGTCATCAACCCCAAGCTCCGCAATGCCCCCGACGCCGCGCGCCGGGTGCGCAAGGCCGTCAAGACGAAGGGAATCGCCGCATGAGCGCTCCGCAGGCGGTGCTGACGGCCCGCAACGTCTCGATCGAATACGAGGTCGATCCGCCGGTCAAGGCCGTGCGCGACGTCTCGCTCACCCTCAACAGGGGCGAGATCCTCGGGCTCGCGGGAGAGTCGGGCTGCGGCAAGACGACCCTCGCCTACGGCATGAACCGGCTGCTCAAGGCCCCGGCGCTGATGACCGGCGGCGAGATCGTCTTCCACGACCGCGACGGTCACGACGTCGACATCGTCGCCCTCGACGGCGACGGTCTGCGGGCGTTCCGCTGGGACAAGATCTCGATGGTCTTCCAGGGGGCGATGAACTCGCTCAACCCCGTGATCAGCGTGCGCGCGCAGATCTTCGACATCTTCGACACGCATCGCCCGGGGATGTCTCGGAAGGACAAGCAGGCGAGAGCCGAGGAACTGCTCACGCTGGTCGGGGTCGATCCGTCCCGACTGACGAGCTTTCCGCACGAGCTGTCGGGCGGCATGCGCCAGCGCATGATGATCGCGATGGCGCTCGCGCTCGACCCGCAGGTGATGATCATGGACGAGCCCACCACGGCGCTGGACGTCGTGGTGCAGCGCGGGATCATCCGCGAGATCATGCGGCTGCGTGAGCGGCTCGGATTCGCGGTGATCTTCATCACCCATGACCTGCCGATGCTGATCGAGATCAGCGACCGCATCGCGGTCATGCTGCAGGGGCAGATCGTCGAGGAGGGGACGGCGGAGGAGATCTACCGCACCCCGCAGCACGAGTACACGAAGAAGCTGCTGTCGAGCTTCCCGAGCCTGACCGGCGCACGCGGCGACTTCGTCCGCACCGGCAACAGCCCGAGCCAGGAGGAGATCCGATGAGCGCTCCCGCTCTCGAAGCGCGCAACCTCGTCAAGGACTTCACACTGCGATCGGGACTGAAGACCTCGGTCCTGCACGCCGTGAAGGACGTCTCGTTCACGATCGAGGCCGGGCGCACCGTCGCGCTGGTCGGCGAGTCCGGCTCGGGCAAGTCGACGATCGCGCGGATGCTGATGAAGCTCGAGACGCCCACCAGCGGCCAGATCCTGCTGGACGGACAGCAGACCGCGTCACGGGGTCGAGCCGTCGAGCACTATCGGTCGCAGGTGCAGATGGTCTTCCAGGACCCGTTCGCGTCGCTCAACCCGTTCCACACGATCCTCCATCACCTGGAGCGCCCGATCCGCCTGCACCACCCTCGGCTGTCGGGCGACGAGGTGCGCGCGCGGGCGCTGGAGCTTCTGGAGCGGGTGCGTCTCACGCCCGGCGAGAGCTTCGCCGAGCGCCGGCCCCACGAGCTCTCCGGCGGTCAGCGCCAGCGGGTCGCCATCGCACGCGCCCTCGCTCCCGGCGCCCGGTTCATCGTGGCCGACGAGCCGGTCTCGATGCTCGACGTCTCGATCCGCCTCGGCGTGCTGAATCTGCTCGCCGACCTGCAGCGAGAAGACGAGCTCGGCGTGCTCTACATCACGCACGACCTCGCGACGGCACGGCACTTCAGCGACGAGATCATGGTGCTCTACAAGGGCGACGTGGTCGAGCGCGGTCCGGCTGACGCGGTGATCCTCGACCCGCAGCACGAGTACACGAAGACGCTGCTCGGCGCTGCTCCCGAGCCCGAGAACCTGGGGCGTCTGCGCGACGAGGTCCGCGCAGAGATCGCCGGCCGCTGACGGCGGCCTCGCGGGTCGGCGCCCCCTGGCGTCGATGCTCCGACCCGCTAGACTGGGCCCACAAGTGAAGACAGGCCGAATGACCCACGCGGGAGAGCCCCGGCGAACGCAGCCGGGCACCGAAGGAGCAAGCCTCCCCGCCAATCTCTCAGGTACGCGTACCGCGCGGTTCCGGCCACTCTGAAAAGCGATTCCACCCTTCGTCTCGGGCGCGCTCCGCGCGTCCTCGCCCAGGAACCACGGGATCCGCCGACGGTGAAAGCCCGATCCCGGGTGAAGCTCTCAGGCTCATGACAGAGGGGGAGTTCCGAGGAGCGGCAGCGCCGTTCCTCCCGACCCAGCCCGGGAGAACTCCATGTCCGACCCTCGCTACACCCCGCTCCGCGAACGCCACGAAGCGCTCGGCGCGTCATTCACCGACTTCGGCGGCTGGCAGATGCCGGTGCGCTACACCTCGGATCTCGCCGAACACCACGCCGTGCGCCGGTCCGCCGGGATCTTCGACATCTCGCACATGGCCGAGTTCCTGGTCACCGGCGACTTCGCCGCGCACTTCCTCGACTACGCGCTCGCCGGGCGGCTGTCCGCGATGGCCGTGGGCAAGGCGAAGTACTCGCTGATGCTCGCCGACGACGGCGGCATCGTCGACGACGTGATCGTCTACCGACTCGCCGAAGACCGGTTCCTGGTGATCGCCAACGCCGGCAACCGCGGTTTCGTCGACTCCGCCTTCGCGTCGCGCATCCGCTCGTTCCCCTCGATGGTCGAGCGCGAGCGCCCTGAACTCGTCGCAGGGGAGGAGCGCACCTTCGAGGGCTTCCTCGGGGACCGCGGCGTCGACGTCGAGGACGTCTCGGACGAGTACGCGCTGCTCGCCGTGCAGGGACCCGCCGCCGAGGCGATCGTCGCGGCGACCGAGGGCATCTCCGAGGTCTCGGTGCCCTGGGCCGAGCAGCGATACTACGCGTGGGCCGACGCGACCTTCCTCGGGTCGCCCCTGCTGATCGCCCGCACCGGCTACACCGGGGAGGACGGCTTCGAGCTGCTCGTCCGCGCGGCGGACGCGCCGGCGCTGTGGGATGCGGTCGTGGCGGCCGGGAACGCGCACGAGCTCGTGCCCGCGGGTCTCGCCGCCCGCGACACCCTTCGTCTCGAGGCGGGCATGCCGTTGTACGGCCACGAGCTGTCGCGCGAGATCACACCCGCGCAGGCCGGACTCGGTCGGGTCGTCGTCTCCGACAAGGAGAGCTTCATCGGCAAGGACGCCACGCCCGCCGCCGCCGACGCGCCCGTGCTGGTCGGTCTGGTCGCCGAGGGCAGGCGCGCGGGTCGCGCCGGGTACCCGGTCGTCGACCAGGACGGCGTCGTCCTGGGTGAGATCACGAGCGGCGCGCTCAGCCCGACACTCGGCCATCCGATCGCGATGGCCTACGTCGCACCGTCTTCTGCTGCGGAGGGAACCGCAGTATTCCTTGATGTGCGGGGGACCAGGATCCCCGCGACCGTGACCGCCCTGCCTTTCTATCGGAGGACCAAATGACCGACCTCAACGCACTCCACTACACCGACGAGCACGAGTGGATCGCCTCCGACGGCGGTACCGCCACCGTCGGCATCACCGACTACGCGGCCGACAAGCTCGGCGATGTCGTCTTCGTCGAGCTGCCCGCGGTGGGCACCGAGATCACGGCGGGCTCCGTGGTCGGCGAGATCGAATCCACCAAGTCCGTCGGAGAGCTGTACGCCCCCGTCAGCGGCACGGTCGTCGAGATCAACGACGCCGTGGTCGACGACCCCTCGCTGGTGAACGCCGAGCCGTTCGCCGGCGGGTGGCTGCTCAAGGTGTCGGTCGCCGCGGGGGCGCTCGACGGCCTGATGGACCGCGACGCGTACGTCGCTCTCACGGAGGGCTGATCGACCAGTGGTCTCCTTCGCCGACCGTCACATCGGAACCACCGCCTCCTCCCAGCGTCAGATGCTCGACGCGCTGGGTGTCGAGTCCTCCCTCGAGGACTGGAGCCCGGTCGAGGCGCTGATGCGCCAGGCCGTGCCCTCGTCGATCTTCACCGACGCCTCCGCGGACTCGGTCATCCCGCGCGCCGCGAGCGAGACCGAGGCGCTGGCGGAGCTGCGTGCGCTCGCCGCCCGCAACACGGTGAACCGGCCGATGATCGGCCTCGGCTACTACGGCACGATCACCCCGCAGGTCATCCAGCGCAATGTGCTGGAGAACCCGTCCTGGTACACCGCCTACACGCCCTACCAGCCCGAGATCTCGCAGGGCCGCCTCGAGGCCCTCATCAACTTCCAGACCATGGTCGCCGAACTGACCGGTCTGACCACCGCGAACGCCTCGATGCTCGACGAGTCCACCGCGGTCGTGGAGGGGATGCTGCTGGCACGCCGCGCGTCGAAGAAGGCGTCGAACGTGTTCGCCGTCGACGCCGATGCCTTTCCGCAGACGAAGGCGCTGCTCGAGACGAGGGCCGAGGCCGTGGGCATCGAGCTCGTGTCCGTGGACTTCGCCGCGGGCGAGGAGCTCCCCGCCGAGCTGTTCGGCGTGTTCGTGCAGTACCCCGGCGCGTCCGGACGCGTCTGGGACCCGAGTGCCGTGATCGACGCCGCGCACGTGGCGGGCGGACTCGCCGTGGTCGCGGCCGACCTGCTCGCGCTCACGCTGATCGCGTCGCCGGGCTCGCTCGGCGCAGATGTCGCGGTGGGCACGACGCAGCGCTTCGGCGTCCCCCTCGGTTTCGGCGGCCCGCACGCGGGTTACATGGCGGTGCGAGCGGGTCTGGAGCGCCAGCTGCCCGGGCGCCTCGTCGGTGTGTCGGTCGATGCCGACGGCAAGCCCGCCTACCGTCTGTCGCTGCAGACGCGCGAGCAGCACATCCGTCGGGAGAAGGCCACGAGCAACATCTGCACCGCTCAGGTGCTGCTCGCGGTGATGGCGTCGATGTACGCGGTCTATCACGGTCCCGACGGACTGAAGGCGATCGCCGGCGAGGTCGCGGCCAAGACCGTCATGCTGCGGGACTGGCTCGCCGACGCGGGGGCCGACCTCGTGCACGACGCGTTCTTCGACACCCTGCGGGTGCGTGTCCCGGCTCGGGCGGCCGAGATCGTCGCGCGGGCTCACGACTCCGGCATCCTGTTGCACGCGGTCGATGCCGACACCGTCGGACTCTCGGTCGACGAGACGACGACGGTCGCTGATCTCCATCAGGTCGCTCAGGTCTTCGGCGGCCAGCGGGAGCGGGCCTTCGGGTTCTACGGCTCGGGATCGCGCGGTGCTCTTCCCGGCGACCTGCTCCGACAGGACGAGTACCTCACCCACCCGGTCTTCCACGCCCACCGCAGCGAGACCGCGATGATGCGCTACCTGAAGGGCCTCGCGGATCGCGACTACGCGCTCGACCGCGGCATGATCCCGCTCGGCTCGTGCACCATGAAGCTCAACGCGGCCACCGAGATGGCGTCGATCACGTGGCCCGAGTTCGCGGGCATCCACCCGTTCGCTCCGGCATCCGACGTCGGGGGCTACCTCGACATGATCACCCAGCTCGAGGCGTGGCTCGCCGAGGTGACGGGTTACGACGCGGTCTCGCTGCAGCCGAACGCCGGCTCGCAGGGCGAGCTCGCCGGTCTGCTCGCGATCCGCGGCTACCACCTCGCGAACGGCGACACGCAGCGCACGGTGTGCCTGATCCCGTCGTCCGCCCACGGCACCAACGCGGCCTCCGCCGTGCTCGCGGGGATGAAGGTCGTCGTGGTCGCCTGCGACGAGCTCGGCAACGTCGATCTCGACGACCTGCGGGCGAAGATCGCGACGAACGCCGATGAACTGTCGGCGCTGATGATCACCTACCCGTCGACGCACGGCGTCTACGAGCAGGATGTGGTGCAGATCACGGATGCCGTCCATGAGGCCGGCGGACAGGTCTACGTCGACGGCGCGAACCTGAACGCGCTGCTCGGCTACGCCCGATTCGGCGACCTCGGCGGAGACGTCTCGCACCTCAACCTGCACAAGACGTTCGCGATCCCGCACGGCGGCGGCGGTCCCGGTGTGGGCCCCGTGGCGGCCAAGGCGCACCTCGCCCCGCACCTGCCGTCGCATCCGCTCGCCCAGCGTGCGGAGCACGCCGGGGGCTTCGTGTTCGAGGGCGGCGCGGTCTCGGCCGCCCCGTACGGCTCGGCGGGGATCCTCCCGATCTCGTGGTCGTACGTGCGCATGATGGGGGCCGACGGCCTCCGTCACGCCACGGCCGCCGCCGTCCTCTCGGCGAACTACATCGCCGCCCGCCTCGCCGAGCACTACCCCGTGCTCTACGCCGGCGAGGGCGGACGGGTCGCGCACGAGTGCATCCTCGATCTCCGTCCGCTCAAGGAGGCGACCGGGATCACCGTCGACGATGTGGCCAAGCGTCTCATCGACTACGGCTTCCACGCTCCGACGATGTCGTTCCCCGTGGCGGGCACGCTCATGGTCGAGCCGACCGAATCCGAGGACATCGGCGAGATCGAGCGGTTCATCGAGGCGATGATCATGATCAAGGCCGAGGCGGATGCCGTGGCCGCAGGACGCTGGCCCGCCGACGACAACCCTCTCGTGCACGCGCCGCACACCGCGGTCTCGCTGATCGCGGGGGAGTGGGAGCACGCCTACACCCGCGAGGACGCCGCCTACCCGGTGCCTGCCCTGGTGGCGGGCAAATACTGGCCGCCGGTGCGCCGAATCGATCAGGCGTACGGCGACCGCAACCTCGTCTGCGCGTGTCCTCCGATCGAGGCCTTCGCCTGAGGACGGACGGGTGTGGGCCGGCGATCTTCACGATCGCCGGCCCACACCCCGGTCATCCTGCTGTCAATTCGTCCATCTGAACCACTGTCCGGGGAGTCCGGGGCGGTTCTGGCATGGGCCGACCGAGTAGCCCTCCTGCACGTACAGGCGACGGTCGGCCTGGCATTGGCCGCTCTCGATGTAGGCCCCCGCCCACCCGGTCGCGGCTTGAGCAGCGAGCGGCGCCGACACCGCCAGACCCGCGACCAAGGCGGCTCCCGCTGCAATGCTCATCACTCTCTTCTTCGTCATCGTTGACTTCCCTCCGATTGGTCCGCCAAATTTATCGGTTCGTTCGCAGCCTGGCAATCACGTCGCGTGCAGCGTGTTTCTCGGATGTTACGGATGGTCACCACTCAGTAACGGTTGATTAGCCGACTGGGGATACGCGTGTCGAGCAGGGTTAGGCTCAGGTATCCCTGCGCGCTCCACCATGAGCGCGCAGACTGTCGTTTGAGTCCACAGGAGGACAAAAGTGAAGCGCAACAAGATCGCCCTCGCGGGCGTCGCGCTGTTCGCGATCGGCGCCATGGCGCTCGCGGGCTGCGCGGGTAGCTCGGGGGACACCGACTCCGGCAAGCCGAACGCCGGCGATGCAACCGCAGTCGTCACCGCGAACGGATCCGAGCCGGAGAACCCGCTCATCCCGACCAACACCAACGAGGTCGGCGGTGGAAAGATCCTCGACTCGATCTTCGCGGGACTCGCGTTCTATGACGGAGACGGCGCACTCGTCAACGACATGGCCGAGGAGATCACGGTCGACAGCCCGACCTCGCTCACGGTCAAGCTCAAGAAGGACCAGAAGTTCACCGACGGCACCGATGTGCTGGCGGACAACTTCATCAAGGCGTGGAACTACGGTGCGCTGCTCTCGAACAAGCAGCTCAACCAGTCCTGGTTCAGCGACATCGTCGGCTACAGCGACTCGGCTGACGCAGAGCTCACCGGTCTGAAGAAGGTCGATGATCTCTCCTTCACGATCGAGCTCAGCACCCCCGTGGCTGCCGACTTCGCCACTCGCCTCGGATACTCCGCCTACTACCCCCTGCCCGACGTCGCCTTCGACGACATGGCTGCCTTCGGTGAGAACCCGATCGGCAACGGACCGTACAAGCTCGATGGCGATGGGGCGTGGCAGCACGACGTCAGCATCGCGCTGGTGAAGAACGATGACTACCAGGGCGACCGCAAGGTCGTCAACGGCGGTCTGACGATCACCTTCTACACGTCGCTCGACGCGGCGTACGCCGACCTCCTCTCCGGAGAGCTCGACGTGATCGACGCGATCCCCGACACTTCGATCGCGACCTTCGAGGGTGAGCTCGGCGACCGCGCGGTCAACCAGCCGGCCGCGATCTTCCAGTCGTTCACGATCGGCGAGCAGGTTGCACACTTCGCAGGCGAAGAGGGCCAGCTCCGTCGTGCCGCCATCTCGATGGCGATCAATCGCGACGAGATCACCGACAAGATCTTCAACGGCACCCGCACGCCGGCAAGTGACTTCACCTCTCCGGTGCTCGACGGCTGGAGCGACTCGCTCGAGGGTGCCGACGTGCTGACGTATAACCCCGACGAGGCGAAGAAGCTGTGGGCTGAGGCCGATGCCATCTCGCCGTGGTCGGGCACCTTCCAGATCGCGTACAACTCTGACAGCGCCCACCAGGCGTGGGTGGACGCAGTGTCGAACTCGATCAAGAACACGCTCGGCATCGAGGCATCCGGAGCACCCTTCGTCGACTTCGCCACCCTGCGTGCGACGGTCAACGAGCGCGGCGCCGATGGAAAGCGCACGATCCAGACCGCCAATCGCTCCGGATGGCAGGCTGACTACCCGGGTCTGTACAACTTCCTGTTCCCGCTGTACTCCACGGGGGCCTCCTCGAACGACGGTGACTACTCCAACGCCGACTTCGACGCATTGCTCGAGCAGGGTGCATCCGCGAGCGACCCCGCGAAGGCGATCGAGGACTACCAGAAGGCTCAGGAGATCCTGCTGAAGGACCTCCCGGCTGTGCCGCTGTGGTACCAGAACGTGTCCGGTGGTTTCGGTGGGAACGTCGACAACGTCGTGTTCGGCTGGAACTCCGTGCCGCTCTACTACGAGATCACCAAGACGAACTAGTCCCCATGGAGGACTGAGCCGCGAGGCGGCGACGATCACCGTCGCCGCCTCGTAGCCGTGTCCCCTGGGAACGTCTCCATGAAAGGAGAGGGATGTTCTCGTACATCATTCGACGACTGCTTCAGCTGATTCCCGTGTTCTTCGGCTCGACGCTGCTGATCTTCGCACTCGTCTTCCTCATGCCGGGCGACCCCATCGCGGCGCTCTTCGGCGACAAGCCCCCGGCACCGGCGCTCCTCGAAGCGATCCGGGCCCAGTATCACCTCGATGAACCCTTCCTGGTGCAGTACTACTACTACATCCTCGGGGTGTTCCAGGGCGATATGGGCACCACGTTCTCGGGACAGTCCGTGAACGAAGTCCTTGCCCGCACCCTGCCCATCACGGGACGCCTCGCGATCATGGCCATCGGCATCGAGTTCCTGCTCGCGATCGTCATCGGCACGTTCTCGGCGCTGCGCAAGGGGAAGCTGTTCGATAACGGCGCCCTCGTCGTATCGCTGGTCTTCCTCTCGATGCCGATCTTCGTCGTGGCCTTCCTCGCGCAATACTTCCTTGCGATCAAGCTCGGTTGGTTCCGAGCGACCGTCGGTGGGCAGAACGACTGGGGCGACCTCTGGTTGCCGGCTATCGTGCTCGGTCTGAGCCTCTTCGCGACGAGCATGCGGCTCATGCGTGGGTCGGTCCTCGACACGCTCAATCAGGATTGGGTGCGCACGGCATACAGCAAGGGCCTCTCGCGAGGCCGGGTCATCCCGGTGCACGTGCTGCGCAACTCGCTCATCCCCGTGATCACGAACTCGGCGACGAACTTCGGTGTGCTGCTGGTGGGCGCGACCGTGACCGAGTTCATCTTCAACATCCCAGGGGTGGGAAACACCCTGTTCCACGCGACGCTGAAGCATGAGGGGCCGACGATCGTGTCGTTCGTGACGGTCTTCGTGATCATCTACGTTCTCGTCAACCTGCTCGTGGATCTGCTCTACGGACTGCTCGACCCGAGGATTCGCTATGTCAGTTGAACCATCCGATCACTTCGTCGCCGCTGTGACGAAGGCCCCCGCCAAGACCGATGCCGTCGTCGTTTCGGGAAAACCCGCGAGCCTCTGGCGCGATGGCTGGCACGATCTGCGTCGTCGTCCGATGTTCTGGATTTCCCTGGTCATCATCGGGGTCGTCCTGCTCATGGCTGTCTGGCCGACCTTGTTCACTCAGACGCCGCCGAACAATCAGTGCGAGCTCAGCAACTCCAACGGCGGCCCTGCCGCCGGGCATCCGCTCGGCTTCACATTCCAGGGTTGCGACATCTATGCGCGCATCGTGTGGGGCTCCCGCACCTCGCTGAGCGTCGGTCTGATCTCCACGATCATCGGCTCCGGCATCGGACTGGTCATGGGCGCGCTTGCCGGATACTACGGCGGTTGGGTCGACGCAGTGCTGTCCCGCATCGGGGACATCTTCTTCTCGATCCCTTACGTGCTGGCAGCTGTCGTCGTCATGACCGTGTACTCGGACTTCCGCAACGTGCTGACGCTGTCGATCGCGATCGGTGGCTTCGCGTGGGCCTCGACCGCACGTGTCGTCCGTGCCGAGATTCTGCGAGTGCGCCAGGCGGAGTTCGTCACGGCATCGCGCGCGCTGGGATTGTCGCGCTTCCGCACGTTGCTGTCGCACGTGCTGCCGAACGCGATCGCCCCGTTGCTCGTGCTCGCGACGCTCGCGCTCGCAGGCGCGATCGTCGCCGAGGCCACACTGACATTCCTCGGTGTCGGGCTCGGCGGAGGTGCAGGTGGTGACGTGATGTCGTGGGGCAAGGACATCAGTGATGCCCAGACGTCACTGAGAATCGCGCCGATGTCGCTCATCTACCCCTCTCTCGCGCTCACGATCACCGTGCTCGCGTTCATCATGCTGGGCGAACTCATCAGAGACGCTCTCGATCCGAAGGCGAGGGCACAGCGATGAGCGTTCACGCACAGCAGTCCACCGAACCGATTCTGAGCGTGCGCGACCTCAAGGTCGCGTTTCGCGGGCAGGCCGGACCCCGTGAGGTGCTCCACGGGATCTCCTTCGACGTCCACGCCGGCGAGACCGTGGCCATCGTGGGTGAGTCGGGTTCCGGCAAATCCACCACAGCGGCTGCGATCATCAACCTGCTCCCGGGGACGGGAACGGTGACCGGTGGCAGCGTCACGCTGGACGGTCGCGAGCTGACGACGCTCAACCGCCGTGAGATCGAGGAGGTCCGGGGCAAGGACGTCGGTTTCGTGCCGCAGGACCCGATGGCAAGCCTCAACCCCGTCTGGTCGATCGGTTTCCAGGTCAAAGAAGCGGTCCGCGCGAACGGCCTGGCTGCCGGGCGCAGTGAGGTTCGAGATCGTGCTGTCGAGGTGCTGCAGCAGGCCGGGCTCGCGGATGCCGAGCGCCGCCTGCACCAATACCCGCACCAGTTCTCGGGGGGTATGCGCCAGCGAGCACTGATCGGCATCGGTCTGGCAGCTGACCCGAAACTCCTGATCGCCGACGAGCCGACCAGCGCGCTCGACGTCACGGTCCAACGCGTGATCCTCGATCACATGGCATCGTTGACGCGTGATCGAGGCACTGCGGTGCTGCTCATCACGCATGATCTCGGTCTTGCGGCCGAGCGTGCGGAGCGGATCATCGTGATGAACGGCGGTGACATCGTAGAGGCCGGTCCCAGTCGCGCGATTCTCGAGAATCCGCAGCATCCGTACACGAAGCGGCTGGTCGGCGCTGCGCCGAGCATCGCCTCGCAGCGGATCCAGGCGATCGTCGAGGACCGCGGCGTCAGGACGGTCGAAGACCTCTCCGACACTCCTCCGACAGTGCGGGTCGCCGGGTTGACGAAGGACTATCGGATCCGGCAGGGTAACTTCCGCAGTGAGGCGTTCCGTGCCGTCGACGACGTCACGTTCGATATCCCGAAGGGCAAGACGCTCGCGCTGGTCGGAGAATCGGGTTCGGGGAAGTCGACCGTCGCGAAGATGCTGCTGAAGCTCGAGGAACCGACGTCCGGTCTCATCGAGATCGACGGTCAAGACGTGTCGCACCTCTCGAACGCCCAGTCGTTCGGGCTTCGGCGGCGTATGCAGCCGGTATTCCAAGACCCGTACGGATCGATGGATCCGCTGCGCAACATCGGCAATACCATCGCGGAGCCGTTGAACATCCACGGCGTGGGCGACCAGTCGTCCCGACGGGACCGGGTGCTCGAGCTCCTCGACCAGGTGTCGCTGCCTCGGGAGCTGTCGACGAGGTATCCGAACGAGTTGTCGGGCGGTCAGCGTCAGCGAGTCGCGATCGCGCGCGCGCTCGCACTCAAGCCGGACATCGTCGTGCTCGACGAAGCGGTCTCGGCTCTGGACGTGCTCGTTCAGGACCAGATCCTCAAGCTGCTCGCTGAGCTGCAGTCGGAGCTTGATCTGACGTATCTCTTCATCACGCACGACCTCGCGGTCGTGCGTGTCTCCAGCGACTTCGTCTGCGTCATGGAGCGAGGCAAGCTCGTGGAGCAGGGAACCGTGGACGAGATCTTCGCCAATCCGCAGCAGGAGTACACGGACCGCCTGCTCAAGGCGATCCCCGGTGTATCGATGTCGCTGGGAGGCCAGGCATAGTGACGGCGGCTCCCGCACCCGAGGGCGCACGCACATACCGTGCACCCTCGGGTGTCGTCACCATGGTCTTGACCGGCCTGCTCGCGCTGTTCCTGCTCGGGGATGCCGTGGTCAGGGGCGGGTGGGGTCCTATGCTGCTGCTCGCGCCATGGGTCCTGCTCGGTCTCTGGGTCGTGTATCAGATCAGCTTCGTGTCACATGTGCGGGTCACCGGCGAAGGCGTTCTCGTGCAGAATCTGCTGCGTCGTACTGCATTCGGGTGGAGTCAGGTGCGCGACATCGATCTGCGCTGGCAGCTCGTGTTCTCGCTGCAGGACGGCACCGACCTCACGAGCTTCGGCGGTCCGGCTCACGCTCGCCCACGCCGGAGCCGTATGCGCGATGAGGATGCGCGGACGGTGCCAACCGGCTTCCGTGATCTCGCGGACATCCGCGACCGCTGGCAGGCAGCTGACGTGACGGCGGACCAGGCGATCCGTCGCTCCTGGGACTGGAAGGCATTGGGGGCACTAGGCGTGATCCTGGTGTGTGCGGTCGTCTCGGTATGGCTTGTCGAGGCCTCCTGAGAGCCGCCTGCTCTCGCCGTCCCTCCCGCCGACGAACGCACGCGAGAGCGACGCTGTGCCCCTCACGCGGAAGCGTGAGGGGCACAGCGATCGCGTCTCCGGCACCTCGCAGGACGGCGGTCTCGTCGATCCGTTGACTGAACGCAGTCAAGCGCTACGACTCACGAGCATGAGCACCGGGTGTGCCGGAAGGGCCGGCTCATGACGAGGGGCGGAGCATGGGCGGTCACTGATACGACTGGAAGTACCAGCCGCCCGTTCCCGGAACGCAGGGGCTCGCCCTGCCACCTCCGCGAACGAAATCGGTGCGGTCCGCATTGCACTGCTGCGGCGACGAGTACGGCCCGAACTCGCTTGCAGAAGCGGGTGTCACGCCGAACAGCGTGATCCCCGCAGCGACTGCGATGGCGACGCCCAGTTTGGCTCCGCGATTCTTCTTCATGAGCTATTCCCTCCATATGCGGCATCGATGGAGGTACCAAGAGTAGGGGAGTGCGTGCGGGAATGCATAGGGCGCCGCGTCAGCCGGGCAGGCCGAAGAGCTCCGGCCACGTCGCCGCCGCCCACGGGTAGCCGACGAACACCGTGGCGTCGATCAGGAAATGCGCGACGAGGAACGGCATCAGACGCCCGCTGCGCTGGAACAGCCATCCGAACAGCAGACCCATGGCGAGGTTGCCGATGAAGGCGCCGGGTCCCTGGTAGAGGTGGTAGCTCGCGCGCAGCACCGATGTCGCGATGATGATGCTCCACGGACCCCACCCGAGTTGCCGCAGACGCGCGAACAGGTAACCGAGCACGACGAACTCCTCCTGCAGCGCGGCGCGCGCCGCGGCGAGCAGGAGCACCGGCACCGTCCACCAGTACGCGTCGAGCCCGGCGGGATTCACGGCGACGAAGAGGCCGGATGCGCGACCGACCAGGTACAGGCCGAGGCCCGGGATCCCGATGGCTGCGACGAGCAGCACGCCCCGTCCGATGTCGGGGACGACCCGGGTGCCGTCGAGCCCCAGGCGGCCGAGGTGCGGCCGCGAGGACTGCCAGAGCAGGAAGCAGACCAGCAGAACCGGGACGAGGGAGAACCCGATCGAGAGCACCTGGTAGATCAGGTCGAAGATCTCGCGGTCGCTGCGCGACGGGTTCAGCGTGGCCGTCTGATCGGCCAGCGGAGTGACGTCGGTGAGGCGATAGGCGAGCTGCACGACCGCATAGACGGCCGACTGGCCGAGGCCGAGAGCCAGCACGATGCCTATCTCCCACCAGATGCGGGCTCGCGAGGACTCGGCAGTCGGGAGGAGGCTCATGGCACCATCGATCGTACGCGCGCCGCGCGCATCACTGCGGCATCGGCGCATGTACTTCTGCCGCCCACTCGCGTACGAGCTGCCTTTCCTCGGGGGTGCAGATGTAGCCGTAGCCGTACTCGCGACCGTCGAAGGTCAGAGTCCACAGATCCAGGTAGGTCAACGCGTAGCAGTCGGCGAACGACTCGCTGTTCCCTTGGAAATGACCCTGCTCGACGAGAAGGGCCGCAGTTCCCAACTCGGAGCCGTGCGCATCGCTGTCGGCGCGCACGTAGAGGTGCGTCAGCTCATGCAGCACGACCTCGCGCATCGCCAGGTCGCCGCCGAGCTGGCTCTCCGGAGCGAGGTGCACCGCGAGCGGCTCGTCCGAGACGCATCCGATGGTGACTCGACCCTCGTCCGCCCGTCGGGAGGTCGCGCACTGCGTGTCCGCGTCCCAGGCGATGTCGATGAATCCCTGGCCCGCCTCGTCGACGATCGCCTCGGTGACCGAGCCCGAGACGTTCGTCCGCCGGGTTGCGGCGTCGGCGATCCTCTGCTCGAGCGTCTCCCTGATGCTCCTGGCCTCATTCGCGTACTGCGCGACCGAGGCGTCGGTGAGGCCGGGGTCGGCGATGTTCGTCTCCACACGCTGGAACCTCACGACGTCGGCGACCAGGGGAGCCACGGGGTTGCTCTCGATCTGGGCGTAGAGCTCGTCGTACCTGCTCCGCTCCGCATCGAAAGCCGCCAGGGAGTCGTCGCGAGCCGTGGTGCCCTCGCTCGTCGGACGATCGCTCGTCGACTGATCCTGCGTCGAGGGTCCGATGAGCAGCCCTCCGACGAACACGATCCCGACGATGACGACACCCAGCAGCGCGAGACCGCCGCATCCGAGGAGCGCGCACAGGCCGCCGCGTCCGCGACGCGGACTCGGAGCCGCGGCAGGTGGCATCGCAGGAGCAGCGCTCATCGCCGCCCGCGCCGACGGGTTGACCTGGAAGATCCATTCGCGCAGCTGCGGATAGCACGCGGGATGACCCAGGATCAGCGGATGCAGATCTCCCCGGCGTGCGGCTATGTCTGCGAGTCGAGCAGGTGGCGTCGCCGGGTTCTGCGCGGCGGCGAGGTCGGTGTCGTACATCGGGTCCCCCATGCGGTCACGGTATCGCACTGCCCAGGGGACAGGGGGACAGGAGCCGTTCAGCCAGGATTCACGAGGGTGCGATAGGCTGTCCCGTCGGCTTCTCGACAAAAACCCACACTCTTTAGGACTCCTGCATGGCGCACGCCCTCCGCTCTGACCTCCGCAACGTCGCAATCGTCGCGCACGTCGACCACGGCAAGACCACTCTCGTCGACGCCATGCTGCGTCAGACGGGCTCCTTCGGCGAACACGCCCACGTCGATGAGCGTGCCATGGACTCGAACGACCTCGAGCGCGAGAAGGGCATCACAATCCTCGCCAAGAACACGGCGATCACCTACAAGGGCAAGCACGCCCAGGGCAAGGAGATCACGATCAACGTGATCGATACCCCCGGCCACGCCGACTTCGGCGGTGAGGTCGAGCGCGGCCTCTCCATGGTCGACGGCGTCGTGCTGCTCGTCGACGCGAGCGAGGGCCCGCTCCCGCAGACCCGCTTCGTGCTCCGCAAGGCCCTCGAGTCGAAGCTGCCGGTCATCCTGCTGGTCAACAAGACCGACCGCCCCGACGCGCGTATCGCCGAGGTCGAAGAAGAGGCGCACGATCTGCTGCTCGGTCTCGCCTCCGACCTCGTCGACGACGTTCCCGACCTCGACGTGGACGCACTGCTCGACGTGCCTGTCGTGTACGCGTCCGGTCGCGCCGGCGCGGCGTCGCAGAACCGTCCGGCCGACGGTTCGCTGCCCGACAACGACGACCTCGAGCCGCTCTTCGAGGCGATCCTCCAGCACGTCCCCGCCCCGTCGTACGACGACGAGGCCCCGCTGCAGGCCTGGGTCACCAACCTCGACTCCAGCCCCTTCCTCGGTCGTCTCGCGCTGCTGCGCGTCTTCAACGGCACGCTCAAAAAGGGTCAGACCGTCGCCTGGGTCCGAGCCGACGGCACGCACCAGAACGCGCGCATCACCGAGCTGCTGAAGACCCGTGCGCTCGAGCGCTACCCCGCCGAAGACGCAGGGCCCGGCGACATCGTCGCCATCGCCGGTTTCAGCGACATCACGATCGGCGAGACCATCGCCGACCCCGAGGATGTCCGTCCGCTGCCTGCGATCACGGTCGACGACCCCGCCATCTCGATGACGATCGGCACCAACACCTCGCCCCTCATGGGCAAGGTGAAGGGCCACAAGCTCACGGCGCGCATGGTCAAGGACCGTCTCGACAAGGAGCTCATCGGCAACGTCTCGCTCAAGGTCGTCGACATCGGACGCCCGGATGCGTGGGAGGTGCAGGGCCGAGGCGAGCTCGCTCTCGCCATCCTGGTCGAGAACATGCGTCGCGAGGGCTTCGAGCTCACCGTCGGCAAGCCGCAGGTGGTCACGAAGAAGATCGACGGCAAGACCTACGAGCCGTTCGAGCACCTCACGATCGACACGCCGGAGGAGCACCTCGGCGCGATCACGCAGCTGCTCGCGAACCGCAAGGGCCGCATGGAGAACATGACGAACCACGGCACCGGCTGGGTGCGCATGGAGTTCATCGTCCCGTCGCGTGGTCTCATCGGCTTCCGCAGCGAGTTCCTCACCACGACGCGCGGCACGGGTATCGCCAACGCGATCTCGCACGGCTACGAGCCGTGGGCAGGGTCCATCACGACCCGTCAGAACGGCTCGATCGTCGCCGACCGCCAGGGAGTGGTCACGCCGTTCGCGATGATCGCCCTGCAGGAGCGCATGTCGTTCTTCGTGCAGCCCACGCAGGAGGTCTACGAGGGCATGGTCATCGGCGAGAACTCTCGTGCCGACGACATGGACGTCAACATCACCAAGGAGAAGAAGCTCACCAACATGCGTGCGGCGAGCTCCGACACCTTCGAGTCGATGACGCCTCCGCGCCAGCTCACTCTCGAGGAGAGCCTCGAGTTCGCGCGTGACGACGAATGCGTCGAGGTCACGCCCGAGGTCGTGCGCATCCGCAAGGTCAACCTCGACGCGAACACCCGCGCGCGGGAGACCGCGAGGATGAAGCGTCAGGACGCCAGCGTCTGAGAATCGCCTGCGAAAAGGGCCCTGCACCGCCGAAATGGCTGGTGCAGGGCCCTTTTCTCATGAAGCGCACAGGTGGCCCGTTGCAGAATCGTTACCTTGCGCCTGGGGCGATCTCCCGATGAGTGTCCCGCGATGGGCGTACGACCACCCGAAAGTCACACCCCCATGCTTCACACTTCCCGTGCCCTTCGGCGCGCCAACGCCGCCGCCGATGCCCGGAACGCCATCACCGCCCGCCGTCCGAAGCTGATCCTCGGCACCATCACCGGAGGCGTGCTCGGACTCGCCCTGACCGTCGGCATGGTCTCGGCGCCGGCAGCAGGCGCCGAGATGCCGGATGCGGTTGCCAGCGTCGCGTCGTTCGTCACCGGTGCGGAGGAGACGCCCGCGAAGAGCGTCGACGACTCCGCGCTCACGATGGTCGCGGCGAAGGATGCCGTCGCCGCAGCCGAGGCGGTGAACGCCGAGGTCGCAGCGTCGGGTCTCGACCTCGGTGCCGCGCCGGCATCCGTCGACACCTCCGACGTGACCACCTGGGTCGGTCAGCTCGCGGACCGCGACGGCCTCTCGCACCGCGAGCTGTCGAGCCTCACGGCCTACACGGTGACCGGTATCGAGGAGATCACCGCCGAGACGGCGGCGCTCCAGCAGTCGTACACGACGGCGCAGGAGGCGAAGGCGGCCGCAGACGCCGCAGCCGCCCAGGCGGCTCAGGAGGCTGCAGTGCTCGCGCAGACCAACACGGTCGACGGCGCGAAGGCGGCGGCCCGCGACATCGCCGCGAGCGAGTACGGGTGGGGCGAGGACCAGTTCTCCTGCCTGAACTCGCTGTGGACCAAGGAGTCGGGCTGGAACTACCAGGCCTACAACGCCTCCGGCGGCGCGACGGGCATCCCGCAGGCTCTGCCCGGCAGCAAGATGGCGTCCGCCGGCTCCGACTGGCAGACCAACGCGGCCACGCAGGTCCGCTGGGGCCTCGGGTACATCTCGTCGGTCTACGGCACGCCGTGCAGCGCCTGGTCGCACTCGCAGTCGGTCAACTGGTACTGAGCGGTGAGCGGTGAGCGGGTCGCGCGCGGCGCCCGCTCCGTGCTCAGCGCAGCTCGGAGACGAGCACGGCCCTGGTGTCGGCAGCCGTCGCCTCGAACACGTGGGGGGCATCTCCCGGGTAGGAGAGGTAGTCGCCCGGGTTCAGCAGCACCGGCTCGTCGACGGGGCCGATCTGCGCCTGACCGGAGAGCAGGATGACGTGTTCGGTGGTTCCGGCATGGTGCGGATCGGAACGGCGGGGGTCGCCCGGTTCGGCGGTGATGAGGTAGATGTCCCGCCGGGCCCCGGGCGGGCTCGCGGACAGCAGCGTGGCGCTGTAGTCCGCGGCTGACGACGGCACTCCGGCGAGGTCTGCGGCCCGGATCAGGGTCGGCGCGTTGGTCTGTTCGTCGACGAGTACGGCGAACGGCACCCCGAGCGCGACGCCCAGCGCCCACAGCGTCTCGACGCTGGGGTTGCCCGATCCGGATTCGAGCTGCGAGACGGTCGCCTTGGAGATGCCGGCGCGACGGCCGAGCTCCGAGACCGACAGGCCTGCGCTCTCACGCTCTCGTCGGAGCGTGCGTGCGATCCGGGTGCGGAGATCTTCCATGTGTTCATCATGCCAAACGATCGTTCGCTTGACTATCCGGTCGGTCCTGTTCATGATGATGATCATGTGTTCAGTGAATCGAACGATCCGCCGGTGAGCGCGGAACGCGAGGTGTGGCGCGAAGCGCTCGGCGTCGTGCTCGCGACGAGCGCGTACGGCGTCTCGTTCGGCGCGCTCGCCGTGGCCTCGGGCCTCGACGTGTGGCAGGCATGTGTCCTGAGTCTGCTGATGTTCACCGGCGGGTCGCAGTTCGCCTTCGTGGGCGTCTTCGCCGCCGGGGGAGTGTCGGCGCTTCCCTCGGCGATCGCCTCCGCCGTGCTGCTCGGAGTACGCAACGTGGCGTACGGGATGCGCATGGCTCCGATCGTCGGCACGACCCCCGCCCGCCGGGTCGTCGCCGCCCCCTTCACGATCGACGAGTCGACGGCCGTGGCGATCTCCCAGAACGACCCTCGCCTGCGCCGGGTGGGGTTCTGGGTCACCGGGGTCGGCATCTTCCTCGGATGGAACCTCACCACCCTGATCGGTGCGCTCGTCGGCGATGTCCTCGGCGATCCTCGGAGCTGGGGGCTGGATGCCGCGGCCGCCGCCGCCTTCCTCGCGCTGCTGTGGCCTCGACTGAAGGAGCGCCAGGCGATCGCGGTGGGCATCGCGGCCGCGATCGTCGCCGCGGCGCTCACTCCGATGCTCATGCCCGGCCTGCCTGTCCTGGTCGCGGCCGTGGTGGCCGTCGTCGTCGGATGGTTCGACTGGTTGGGGCGAAAGCCGTCGGTGCGCGTGGTCGACGACGGAGGAGCGCTGTGAGCGTCTGGAGCGCGATCCTGCTGGCCGCGCTGATCTGCCTCGGGCTGAAGGCGACCGGGTACCTGGTGCCGACCCGAGTGCTCGAGGCTCCGCGTCCCGCGCGCATCTCCGATCTGCTGACGGTCGCGCTGCTCGCCGCCCTCGTGGCGGTGCAGAGCCTCGGCGCGGGTCAGGCAGTGATCGTCGACGCGCGGGTCCCCGCGCTGCTCGTCGCGGCCGGCCTGCTCTGGCTGCGACAGTCATTCCTCGTGGTCGTGGTCGCTGCTGCCGCCGTGGCCGCCGTGCTGCGTCTGCTCGGGCTCGCCGGGTGAGCGAGGAGGGGGCGCACCGCGCGTAGGATCGTCTGGTGCGTAACGGTTGGATCTCCCGGGTGCTGTCCTGGATCGCCGCGGCCCTCGTCGGCGGCGTGTTCGGTGTCGCCGGCACCATCGGCCACAGCCTGATGTGGGGCCCGCTGCCCGTCGGCCTGGTCGTCGGCGCCATCGCCTGCGCGGCGATCCTCGTGGCGATCCGCGCCCTCACGCACGACCGGGGGGCGACACTGGCCGCCGGTCTCGGGATGCTGGGCATGCTCGTGCTCATCTCGGGGGTCGGCCCCGGTGGCTCGGTGGTGGTGGAGGACACGCTGAGCGGACGGATCTGGATCTACCTCGTCGCCGGTCTCGTGCTGCTCACCGTGGCCTGGCCGCGTCTGTCTCGGATGCCGGTGGGCGATCGGACCGGCAGCGAGTCGTAGACTGGAGGGGTGACGTATGTGATCGCCCTTCCGTGCGTCGATGTCAAGGACCGCGCCTGCATCGACGAGTGCCCCGTTGACTGTATCTACGAGGGTGAACGCTCGCTGTACATCCACCCCGACGAATGCGTCGACTGCGGTGCGTGCGAGCCGGTGTGCCCCGTCGAGGCGATCTACTACGAAGACGATCTGCCCGACGAATGGCAGGACTACTACAAGGCCAACGTCGAGTTCTTCGACGAGGTCGGCTCGCCCGGCGGTGCGGCGAAGGTCGGCGTCATCGCGCACGACCACCCCATCATCGCCGCGCTCCCGCCTCAGGGCGAGTAGTCCGTGAGCGTCCGCGACCTCGCAGACTATCCCTGGGATTCCGTCGCCCCGTATCGCGAGCGGGCGGCGCTGCACCCGCGCGGGATCGTCGACCTCTCGGTGGGTTCGCCCGTCGACCCCACGCCTGAGCTGATCCGTCGGGCGCTCGCCGACGCGACCGACGCGCACGCCTACCCGCAGACCGTCGGCACGCCCGCGCTGCGCGAGGCGATCGTCGAGTGGTACCGGCGCCGCCGGGGTGTGCCCGATCTCACGACCGACAACGTGCTCCCCACGATCGGCTCCAAAGAGCTGGTCGCCCTGCTGCCCACTCTGCTGGGCCTGGGCGCGGGTGACATCGTCGTGCATCCGCGCATCGCGTATCCGACCTACGAAGTCGGTGCGCGCGTGGCGGGTGCGACGCCCGTCGCCGCCGACGAACCGGCGGACTGGCCTGAGGGCACGAGACTCGTCTGGATCAACACCCCCGGCAACCCCGACGGACGCACCTGGACGGTCGAGGAGCTGGCCGTCGCCGTCGATCGGGCACGGGAGCTCGGTGCAGTGCTCGCCAGCGACGAATGCTACGCGGAGCTCGGCTGGGACGGCCGCTGGGCGAGCGAGAGCATCCCCTTGATCCTCGACCCCCGCGTGACCGGGGGCAGCAGGGCGAATCTGCTCAGCGTCTACTCCCTGAGCAAGCAGTCCAACCTCGCCGGCTACCGAGCGGCCTTCGTCGCCGGATGCGCGCGCATCGTGGGCGAGCTGCTCACGGCCCGCAAGCACCTGGGACTCATGCCGCCGGAGCCCGTGCAGCACGCGATGGCGGTGGCACTGGGCGACGACGCGCACGTCGCCGCGCAGAAGGAGCTGTACCGGACCCGGCGTGACGCGCTGCGGCCGGCGCTGGAGGCAGCGGGCTTCCGGATCGACGGTTCCGAGGCGGGGCTGTACCTCTGGGCGACCGAGGATCAGGACGCGTGGGCGAGCATCGCGAGGCTCGCGGACCTCGGCATCCTCGCCGGTCCTGGGCCGTTCTACGGACCGCACTCGACCCGGCACGTGCGGCTCGCGCTCACCGCGCCGACCGAGCGGATCATGGAAGGTGCACGCCGTCTCCGGGAGCATGCCCTGTAGACAATCCCCCCAGACGCATCGTTCTTTTGTGCCTTGTCACAGTAGGCCGATGTGCCTACTAGGCTGTAAAGGCGATTTCGGTCGTGGATCGACGATCTCGATCCGGCCTGGCGCACAGCGCCGAGACATCGCCATATCCGGCTTTGAAGAAGAACCCACGAGGAGGTCCGCGTGAGCGCAGCGGCAGAGCAGCAGCCCATCGCGAAGCTGTCGATCGGTGAGACCACCGCAGAGTTCCCGATCGTGCGCGGCACGGCAGGGAACGACAGCATCGATCTGTCGACCCTGACGAAGCAGACGGGGTACACGGGACTCGACTACGGGTTCGTCAACACCGCATCGACGAAGTCCGCGATCACCTTCATCGACGGCGACCAGGGCATCCTGCGCTACCGCGGGTATCCGATCGAGCAGCTGGCCGGCAAGACGAGCTACCTCGAGGTCGCCTGGCTGCTGATCTACGGCGAACTGCCCTCCGCCGGTGAGCTCGCGGAGTTCGACGAGAAGATCCGTCGCCACACTCTGCTGCACGAAGACCTCAAGCGCTTCTTCTCGGCACTGCCGCACACCGCGCACCCGATGTCGGTGCTGTCGTCGGCCGTGGCCGCCCTCTCGACCTACTACGAGGGCGAGACCGACCCGCACAACCCCGAGCATGTGGAGCTCAACACGATCCGCATGCTCGCGAAGCTGCCAGTGATCGCGGCGTACGCCCACAAGAAGAGCGTCGGACAGGCATTCCTGTACCCCGACAACTCGCTCGGCTTCGTCGAGAACTTCCTGAAGCTGAACTTCGGCGTCCTGTCGGAGCCCTATGAGATCAACCCGGTGATGTCGAAGGCGCTCGAGCTGCTGCTGATCCTGCACGAGGACCACGAGCAGAACGCGTCGACCTCGACGGTCCGCCTGGTCGGCTCCACCGGTGCGAACCAGTTCGCCTCGGTCTCCGCCGGCATCCAGGCGCTCTCCGGGCCCCTGCACGGCGGGGCGAACGAGGCGGTGCTCACCATGCTCGGCCAGATCCGCGATTCGGGACAGAGCGTGTCCCGCTTCGTCGAGCGGGTGAAGAACAAGGAAGAGGGCGTGAAGCTGATGGGCTTCGGGCACCGGGTCTACAAGAACTACGACCCGCGCGCCAAGCTCGTCAAGGAGGCCGCGGGAGAGGTGCTCGCCGAACTCGGCGTCACCGACCCGCTGCTCGACCTCGCTCAGGAGCTCGAGGAGATCGCTCTCGCCGACGACTACTTCAAGGAGCGTCGTCTGTACCCGAACGTCGACTTCTACACCGGCGTGATCTACAAGGCGATGGGCTTCCCGACGCGCATGTTCACGGTGCTGTTCGCGATCGGCCGTCTGCCCGGCTGGCTCGCCCAGTGGCGCGAGCTGCAGCTCGACCCGCAGACCAAGATCGGTCGCCCGCAGCAGCTGTACACGGGTTCGCCCGAGCGCACCTTCCAGACGCTCTGACGCGGCGCACATGCCCGTCGTCAGCGCCGAGGCCGTCGTGCCTGTCGACCCGGCGACCGCCTTCGCGGTCTCCCAGCTGACCGGTGCGGTTCGGCGGCGCTGGGATCCCTTCATCAGCGAGCAGCACTTCCTCGACGGGGCGGATGTCGCGGCGAAGGGGGTGCGCACGTTCACGAGACAGCGCTTCGGCCTCTCCATGGTGAGTCGCTACGTCTCCTACGCGCCTCCCACGAACGTCGGCATGGTGATGGAGCGCGGACCCTGGTTCTTCGCGAAGCTCGGCGGAGGATGGCGGTTCACGGAGGTTCCCGAGGGAACACTGGCCGTGTGGAAGTACAACTTCTCCTGCCGCCCCGGGTGGCTGGCGCCCCTCGCGGAGTGGATCGGCGTGCGCGTGCTCGGTGCGGAGATCCGGCGGCGGCTCGACGGATTCGTCGACGGATGCTCGGACCCCGAGGTCCTGGCGGCCGTGTCGCCCTGACAGTCGCACGGGGCGGACTGCGACACGCGCGATGCCTCGCCGACACGCGGAAGGCGGGTGCGCCGATGCCTGAGCATCGACGCACCCGCCTTCTCGGTGACTGGGGGTCAGCGGCCCTGCGAGCCGCCTCGGCCGCGACCGCCCTGGCCGGCGCGGGACTGGCCGCCCTGACGGGCTGCGCCGCCCTGACGTGCTCCCGCCGTCGCTCCGCCCTGGGCTCCCTGACCACCCTGGCCGCCACGAGGGCGACGGCTGCGGCGGGACGGGGGAGTGGCGGCGGAGTTGCGCTCGCCGCCCGCAGGACGCTGCTTGGGCGCCTGGCGCTGCTGGGGGGCCTGCACCGGTGCCGGTCGCACGTGCGGGGCACGCTCCGGAACCAGCTCGGTGACCGCATCCGTGGTCACGGGCTCGAGAGCGGCAGTGATCGCGGCCTTGCGCAGCAGATCCTTCACGTCGCGACGCTGCTCCGGGAGCACGACCGTGACGACGGTTCCCGCTGCGCCCGCGCGGGCGGTGCGGCCCGAGCGGTGCAGGTACGCCTTGTGCTCCATGGGCGGATCCACGTGCACGACCAGGTCGACGTTGTCGACGTGCACGCCGCGTGCAGCGACGTCGGTGGCGACGAGCACGCGCACGCCTCCGTCGGCCGGGTCGGACGAGAACGCGCTGAGGTTGCGCTCGCGGGCGTTCTGCGACAGGTTGCCGTGCAGGTCGACCGAGGGGATCCCCGCGGCGGTGAGCTGCTTGGCGAGCTTCTTCGCCTGGTGCTTGGTGCGGGTGAACAGGATGCGGCGGCCGGTGCCGGAGGCGAGGTCGCGCACGAGAGTCGTCTTGTTGTCAGTCGAGTCGACGACGAGCACGCGGTGCGTCATCTCGCCGACGGGCACGCTCTCCTCGTCGACCTCGTGGCTCACCGCGTTCGAGAGGAAGCGGCGGGCAAGCGTGTCGATGCCGCGATCGAGGGTCGCGCTGAACAGCAGACGCTGGCCGCCGGCCGGGGTGGCGGTCAGGATGCGGGTGACGCCGGGCAGGAATCCGAGGTCGGCCATGTGATCGGCCTCGTCGAGCACGGTGACCTCGACGGCGTCGAGCTGCACGATCCGCTGCTTCATCAGGTCTTCGAGGCGGCCGGGGCACGCGACGACGATGTCGACGCCGTTGCGCATCGCGGTCTCCTGCGGACGCTGGCTCACACCGCCGAAGACGGTGGTGACGCGCAGGCCCTTGGCCTCGGCGAGCGGCGCGATGGTCGCGGCGATCTGGGTCGCGAGCTCGCGGGTCGGGGCGAGGACGAGGCCGCGCGGGTGGCCCGGACGACCCTTGCGCGGCGAGGCGGAGAGGCGGGCGACGAGGGGGAGCGCGAACGCGATCGTCTTGCCGCTGCCGGTGCGGCCCCGACCGAGGAGGTCGCGGCCGGCGAGGGAGTCGGGAAGCGTGTCGCGCTGAATGGCGAACGCCTCGGTCTTGCCGTCCTTCGAGAGGACGGCGGCGAGGTCGGCGGGCACGCCGAGATCGAGGAAGGAAGTCATGAGATATCTCCGAGAATGCACGCACGAACAGAAATGCCGGGTGCGGGAAGGTGGGCGACGGCGCGGGATCGCGCATCGTTTCGCCGTTCGAAATGGCCAGAACCAGGCAAGTGGTGCGGGAGCGTGTCGACGACGCAGACGCTTCGCAGAGCGAGGAGCGTCGGATTCACCCTAGCACGGGAGGTGCGGGGGAGCCTGGGAGCCCGGCATCCGCGGGTCGCGCGTGATCAGGCCGCCCGACGCCTCAGGCGTGCAGTGCCTCGTTCAGCGTGACACCGACCCCTGCGCGACGCACGGCCTCGACCGCACCGCTGAGGGAATTGCGACGGAAGAGCAGACCGTCATGGCCCGACAGGTCGGCGCCCTTCACCGTCTTCCGTCCGCCCTCCGGCAGCACCGGGCTGTCGACGAGCACGATCTTGGTGCCGGCCGTGACGTAGAGTCCGGCCTCGACGACGCAGTCGTCTCCGAGCGAGATGCCGATCCCGGCGTTCGCTCCCAGAAGGGTGCGCGCGCCGATCGAGACCCGATGCGAGCCGCCACCCGACAGCGTGCCCATGATCGAGGATCCGCCTCCGATGTCGCTGCCGTCGCCGACGACGACGCCCTGCGAGATGCGACCCTCCACCATCGAGGCGCCCAGCGTGCCGGCGTTGAAGTTCACGAAGCCCTCGTGCATCACCGTCGTACCCGGCGAGAGGTGGGCCCCGAGGCGCACGCGCGAGGCGTCGGCGATCCGCACCCCGGCAGGCTGCACGTAGTCGGTGAGGCGGGGGAACTTGTCGAGCCCCTGCACCTGGATTCCGGCGCGCTGCAGAAGGGGGCGCAGACGCGCCGCGTCGTCGGGATGCAGGGGACCGGCGTTCGTCCACGCCACGTTCGGCAGGTGGGCGAAGATGCCGTCGAGGTTGAGGTCGTTCGGGCGCACCACGAGGTGCGACAGCGCGTGCAGGCGCAGGTACGCGTCGACGGTCGAGGTCGGTGCGGCATCCAGGTCGATCTGCAGCTGCACGGGCTCGACGATGACGTTGCGCCGCTCGTCCGGGCCGGCCAGGGCCTCGACGCTCAGCAGCGCCGCCGCGGCGTCTCCGGCACCGGGCGCGACGGTCGACACCTCGGGGAACCAGGCGTCCAGAACCGTGCCGTCGCCGGCGATCGTCGAAAGTCCGGTACCCCACACGGTGCGTGCCTCAGTCATGCCTCCACGCTATCGCGACCCGATGCGCACACTCGCACAGATGTCGGTGTAACTAGGCTGGGGGCATGGTGCTCGATCTGACTGCGTCCTCTGTCGACCTGACCCGCGCGATCTGCGACATCCCGAGCGTCTCGGGCGAGGAGACCGCCCTCGCCGACGCCATCGAGCAGTCGGTGTCGGGATACGACCACCTCGAGGTGATCCGACACGGCAACACCATCGTCGCCCGCACGAATCTCGGTCGTGCCCAGAGGGTCGCGATCGCGGGCCACATCGACACGGTGCCGATCAACGACAACGTCCCCACCAGAGACGTCGAGATCGAGGGAGTCGCCTACCTGTGGGGGCGGGGAACGGTCGATATGAAGGGCGGCACGGCGGTGCAGCTCAAGCTCGCCGCCGAGCTCACCGAGCCCACGGTCGACATCACCTGGATGTGGTACGACAACGAAGAGGTGGAGGCGTCGAAGAACGGCCTCGCGCTGCTCGCCGCGGTGCGGCCCGATCTCTTCCAGGCGGATTTCGCGATCCTCGGCGAGCCGTCGAACGGCGAGGTCGAGGGCGGATGCAACGGCACCATGCGGGCGATCGTGCGCACGTCCGGTGTGCGGGCGCACGCCGCGCGTGCATGGATCGGTGAGAACGCGATCCATCGGGCCGCGCCCATCCTGGCTCGCCTCGCCGAGTACCGCGCCCGCGAGGTCGCGGTCGACGGTCTGCTCTATCGCGAGAGCATGAGCGCGGTGCGGATCAGCGGAGGGGTCGCCGGCAACGTCATCCCCGACGCCTGCGAGGTCGAGGTGAACTATCGGTTCGCGCCGAGCAAGTCGGCCGCCGACGCGGAGTCCCACATCCGCAACCTGCTCGCCGGCTTCGACGTCGAGATCACCGACGTGGCCGAAGGGGCGAGGCCCGGCCTCGACGCCCCGATCGCGCGGGACTTCGTCGCCGCAGTCGGCGCGGAACCTCGTCCGAAGTACGGGTGGACGGACGTCGCACGCTTCTCGGCTCTCGGCATCCCCGCCGTCAATTACGGTCCCGGCGACCCGCACCTGGCCCATCACGACGAGGAGCGGGTGCCTCTCGCGCAGATCGACGCCGTCGAGCGGGGCCTGCGCGCATGGCTCACCTCTCGTTGACCCTCACCCGCCGCTGGGCGGCTGCTCCGCCGGCGCTCAGGATCGCGCTGATCTACCTGGCGGCGCGCGCGGTCACCACGGCGATGATGGTCGCGGCAGCGCTCCAGTCGACGCCCCTGTCGAGATTCGGTGCGGACCCCGGACTCCCTGATTTCATCGTCGCATGGGACGCGCAGTGGTACTGGCTCGTGGCCGAGGAGGGGTACCCCTCCGATCTTCCGCTCACCCCGTCGGGGGATGTGGCCGAGAACGCCTGGGCATTCATGCCGGTGTTCGCCTTCGCTGCGAAGGCCATCGGATTCCTCTTCGGATCGTGGGGGATGGGCGCGTTCCTGCTCTCGTTCGCGGCAGGATACTTCGCCTGTCTCGCTCTGCATCGCCTGCTCAGAGACCGCATCGGGCACCGCGCCGCGATGTGGGCGGTGGTGTTCTTCGCCTCGGGGCCGATCTCGGCCATGTTCCAGGTCGGCTACGCCGAGACCCTGTTCCTGCTCCTGCTCTTCCTGGCGCTGGATGCCACGGTCCGCCGCCATTACGTGCTGCTGTACGTGCTCATCCCCGTCATGGCCTTCACCCGGCCCGGCATCCTCGCCGTCGCCCTCTATCTCGGACTGCACGGAATCCTGCGCTGGTGGCACCGTCGCGACGATCCTCTGCCCGTGCGGGAGGTCGTGCACATCGTCGCCCTCGGCGCCCTCGCCACGGTCTGCGGCTTCGCCTGGCAGGTCATCGCATCGGTCGTCACGGGGGACCCGGGTGCCTATCTGGCGACCGAGCTGGCCTGGCGGCGCAACTGGATCGCGGGTGGGGCGGAGGGATTCATACCGTTCGACGGGTGGATCCAGGCGTCGCAGTTCTGGTTCGCGCAATGGGGGCTGCCGACCGCGTGGGGTCCGATCGCTCTCGCGCTCCTGGTCGTGGCGACCGGGGCGGCGCTGCTGTACCTTCCCCAGGTGCGAGCGCTGGGACCCGACCTCCGCCTCTGGAGCGCGAGCTATCTGCTGTACCTGCTGGCGGTGTTCTTCCCCCAGTCGAGCACTTTCCGCCTGCTGCTGCCGTTGAGCCCGGCATGGGGAGCCTTCGCCGTGCCGCGTTCGCGCGCATGGCGCGGGGGGATCCTCGTCGCCTGTCTGGCGGGGCAATGGCTGTGGATCTACCACGTCTACGCCCTCGGCAACACGTTCTGGCAGGTGCCCTGAATGTTAAGGCTTGGTGCATTTCTTCATAGGCGACATCCAGGTTCGGGTAACACCCGATAAACTGATCGCATACCACCGGAGGAAAAGGAGCCCACGATGGCAGCGATGAAGCCGAGGACCGGAGACGGACCCATGGAGGCCGTGAAAGAAGGGCGACTCATCATCGTGCGCGTCCCGCTCGAAGGAGGCGGCCGACTGGTCGTGTCCGTGAACGACGCCGAGGCGAAGGAACTTCACGACGTGCTGGCAGCCGTCGTGAACCCCGCCTGATCTACCAGGGATCCGCGCATGCGGGTCCACGAGAAGGGCGACGGATCCTCGATCCGTCGCCCTTCTTCGTGTCCGGGATCGCGATGCTCGCGACGGCCTGGGTTCAGGACGGGCCCACGCTGATCAGCTGCAGCAGTCCCTCGCCCGAGGCGGAGACGGTGGCCAGCACGACCGGGGACTCCTGGGTCTCCTGCACGAGCGAGCGGTAGGCCGAGGTGACCTCGTCGCGCTGCACCGGGTCGGCGACGCGACCGCCGCCGAGGATGCGGGGGACCAGGACCATGCCGCCGGTGCGCACGAGCCGCAGACCGTGGGCGACGTAGTCGATGACGTTCTCGGCGTCGGCGTCGACGAGGACGATGTCGTACGAGGCCTCGTTCATGCGGGGCAGGACGTCGGCGGCGCGGCCGGTGATGAACCGCGCCCGCGTCGCAGGGATCCGCGCGTCGGCGAATGCCTGACGGGCCGCGGCCAGGTGCTCGGGTTCGTTGTCGATCGAGGTCAGCACCGCCTGCGGCGCCCCGCGCAGCAGCCAGAGCCCCGAGACCCCTGCGCCGGTGCCGATCTCGACGATGGAACGTGCGCCGGTGGCCGCGGCGAGCACGGCGATCTGCGAGCCGACGGCGGGGCTGACGGGTGCGGCACCGAGCTCGAGGGCATGGGCGCGGGCACGGGCGATCGGCGCGGGCTCGACGATGGACTCGCGGATGAAACGTGCGTTCGCATCGTTCTCGCTCATTGCCTGGTTCTCCCGACTCGGATGTGTGTTCTCCCAGGGTATGCGCTCGGTGCGCGGCGTCAGGGCAGGCGCGGCGGTAGCCTGGACAGATGCAGTTCGGGATCACCTTCGAGAAGCTGCTGCTGATCGGTCTGATCGCCGTGCTGTTGGTCGGACCGGAGCGGCTGCCGCGCTATGCAGAGAGCGTCGCGAAACTCGCGCGCCGTGCGGGCGAGTTCCTGCGCGACACCAAGTCACGGGTCCGTGACGAGATGGGCCCCGAGATCGACGACGTCGATTGGCGCAAGCTCGATCCGCGCCAGTACGACCCGCGGCGGATCATCCGCGATGCGCTCTTCGAGGACGATGCGTCACCGGGGCCGGCGCGCGCCGACGCCGTGGTCGCCGAACCCGCGGTGAAGCCCGTGAGCACGCCGAGGGTGCGCCCGGAGTTCTCGATGTCGAGCCCCCCGCCGTACGATCCCGAAGCCACGTGACGCGGACGCTCGATCCCGACCGGCTCCGCAGCCGGCACAGGATGGCGTTCGTCGCGGCCGCCGTCTGCGCCGTCGCCGCGGTCTCGATCTGGACCCTGTGGGTGCTGCCCATCGTGCGGTCGATCGACGCCGCCGAGGACGTGCCTCTCGGGACGACGACGGTCGTCGACCTCGAGGAGGGGGAGCGCGTCGGCATCTGGGCCAGTGGCATCTCCGCGTCGCTGGGCACCATGGACTGCCGGGTGCTCGGTCCTGACGGCGAGGAACGTCCGCAGCGGGGCCCCGGTGCGGTGAACTGGGACGACGTGCTGTGGTGGATGACGCCTCGGCCGGGGTTCGTGCAGTCGTCGCAGTTCACCGCGGCGGAGCCCGGTGCTCACCGTGTGACCTGCCGGGACTCGCTCGACATGTACGACGGACGGTTCCTCGTGGCGGGTGACTCGATCGGACAGGGCAGCATCGGGCTCGGCCGCACCGGGGGCGCGGACTTCGCCCAGGGGACGCTGCTGGCCATGGGAGCGGTGATGTGCCCGCCTCTGGCCGTGCTCCTGCCGCTCGTGACCCTGGTGACGAGACTGATCACCCGTCGGCGCGCGGGTCGCCCCTAGCCCAGCGTCATCGGCAGCGAGCGGCCGACGAGACCGCGGCCCTGCGTCGCCAGCGTGCGGGCGAGTTCGCGGATCGCGACGGCTGCGGGATCGTCGGAGTCGTCGAGCACGAGGGGAAGACCGGCGTCGCCGCCGGCACGGAGTGCGGGGCTCAGCGGTATCGACGCGAGCAGGGGCGTGGGGGCCGTCTCCGACAGCGCCGCCGCGACCGCCGCGCCGCCGCCCGAGCCGAACAGATCGACGACGGTGCCGTCCGGAAGCGTGAAGGCGCCCATGTTCTCGACCACGCCGATCACCCGCTGACCCGTCTGGCGGGCGACGAGACCGCTGCGGATCGCCACGTCCGATGCGGCGGCCTGAGGGGTCGTCACCACGAGCACCTCGGCGTGCGGCAGCAGCTGGCCGATGGAGATGGCGATATCGCCGGTTCCCGGAGGCATGTCGATCAGCAGGATGTCGAGGTCGCCGAAGAAGACGTCGGTCAGGAACTGCTGCACGGTGCGGTGCAGCATGGGTCCTCGCCAGGCCACGACCGCCTCGCCGTCGCGCAGGAACATGCCGATCGAGATCGTCTTCACGCCGTACGCCACCGGCGGGAGCATGAGGTCGTCGATCCTGGTCGGCTGCGTGCCGGCGGGGATTCCCAGCAGACCCGGGATCGAGAAGCCGTGCACGTCCGCATCCACGAGACCGACGGCGAGTCCCTGGTCGGCGAGGGCCACGGCGAGATTGGCCGTCATCGTCGACTTTCCGACCCCGCCCTTGCCGCTCGAGACCAGGATGACGCGGGTGAGCGAATCGGGACCGAACGGCATCTGCCGCGGTGCGCGGCCGGCGCGGAGCTTCTCGGTGAGGGCTTTGCGCTCGGTCGGCGTCATCACGCCGACCTCGACGTCCACCTCGCGGATACCGGGCACCGATGCGGCCGCAGCGCGCACATCCGACTCGATCCGCGCGGCGGCGGGGCACCCGACGATCGTGAGCACGATACCGACGCGGGCGCGGCCGTCGTCGACCGTCACGTCGCGCACCATGTCGAGGTCGCCGATCGGGCGTCGCAGCTCGGGGTCCGTCACCGCGGCGACGGCCGTGGTGACGGCATCCGCGGTGCTCATGAGGAGGATCGACCGCCGGTGCGCGTGTCGCCGGGGGCCTCATCGGCATCACCCAGCTCGGCGAGCATGGCCTTCAGCTCCTGACGCAGCACGTCGCGCGTCACCACCTGGTTGTTCTTCTCCTCGAGCGCCATGCGCAGGGCGACGATCTCTCTTGCGAGGTACTCCGTGTCGGCGAGGTTGCGCTCGGCACGCTGACGGTCCTGCTCGATCTGCACCCGGTCACGGTCGTCCTGGCGATTCTGTGCGAGAAGGATCAGGGGTGCCGCGTACGACGCCTGCAGCGACAGCATCAGGGTGAGGGCCGTGAACCCGAGTGCGGCGTCGTCGAAGCGCAGGCTCTCGGGCAGCAGGGTGTTCCAGCAGATCCAGGCGACGCAGAACAGCGTCAGCATGAGCAGGAACGCCGGCGTTCCCATGGCGCGCGCGACCCATTCGGTGAACCGTCCGAAGCGGTCGCGCGACGTGGGTCGCGATCGCACCGTGCCCCGGCCGAGGGGTGCGTCGAGGCGCGGCGAGCGCGAACGGGCCATCAGCGCACCTCCTTCGGCACGCGGGGCTCGTCGCTGTCATGCGTGCGCCAGTCGTCTGGCAGGAGGTAGTCGAGCACGTCGTCGATGCTGATGGCGCCGACGAGGCGGTGCGCGGCGTCGACCACCGGCAGCGACACGAGGTCGTAACTGGCCAGCATCCTCGCGACTTCGGCCGCCGATGCCGTCACCCTGACCGGGTCGAGGCTGTCGTCCATGATCGCGCCGAGGCGCTCGTGCGGCGGATACCGCAGCATCCGCTGGAAGTGCACCATGCCGAGCAGGCGACCGGTGGGCGTCTCGAACGGCGGGAGCGTCACGAACACGGCCGCGGCGAGGGCGGGGTGGAGCTCGTGCCGACGGATCAGCGCCAGCGCCTCGGCGACGGTGGCGTCGGCGGAGAGGATGATCGGCTCGGGGGTCATCAGGCCACCCGCGGTGTCGGGGCCGTAGCGCAGCAGCATCCTGACGTCTTCGGCCTCCTCGGGCTCCATGAGCTCGAGGAGCTGCTCCAGACGGTTCGGCGGAAGCTGCGCGAGGAGGTCGGCCGCGTCGTCGGGCTCCATCTGGTCGAGGATGTCGGCGGCGCGCTCGTCGCCGAGGCGATCGAGGATGTGCACCTGCTCGTCTTCGGGCATCTCCTCGAGGGCGTCGGCGAGACGGTCGTCGGACAGCTCCTCGGCCACCTCGATCATGCGCTGCTGAGGCAGATCGAGCAGGGTGTTGGCGAGGTCGGCGGCGTGCAGCTCCGAGTAGGACGCGACGAGCTGCTCGGCGGACTGCGACTCGCCGGGGGAGCGCTGCTCGGCGACCTCGTTCCACGCCGCGAAGGTCGTCGGTCCCTTCGCGAAGGGAGAGGCGCTGGTCTTCGGCCGCCGCAGGAAGAGCTGGCTGATCGCCCACTCGCCGAGACGGTTCGGCTCGATCGCGACGTCTTCGATCACCGCGGACCCGCCGCCCTCGACGAGGCTGACGCGACGGCCGAGCAGCTCCGCCAGCACGCGCACCTCACCGGCGCGCGGCGAGAACCGCCGCACGTTGATGAGACCGGTCGTGATGACCTGCCCGGCGCGGATGGAGGTGACCCGCCCGATCGAGAGGAACACATGTCGGCGACCGGGGATCTCGACCACGAGCCCGATGACCCGGGGTGCCGCGGTACTTCGGTACACGATGACGACATCACGGACTTTGCCGAGCCGGTCGCCCACGGGGTCGAAGACGGCGCACCCTGCAAGGCGCGCGGCAAATACCCGTTGTGTGCTCACCCGTCCAGCGTAGTGCGCGGGCCTGGGCGGATGCCGGTGCCGACGCGTCGCGGTCGCCGCCGACCGTGCGGACCAGGTCCGGCACATGGCGGTCATGGGAGAATGGCGTCATGAGCATGCTGAACCGTCCAGCTGACAGCCGCGACGAGGGCGAGATCGTCGCATCCACCCGCGATTACGAGAGCGCCCAGAAGACGGTGTCCACACTGATCGCCCAAGAGGTGCCCGCGCGCGACATCGCGATCATCGGGCAGAGCGTGCGCACGGTGGAGCGGATCACCGGACGGCTCGGATACGCCGCGGCGGCGCGGTCGGGTGCCGTCAACGGCATCCTCATCGGCCTGTTCCTCTCGGCGATCCTCGTGATCGGCAACCCCGAGGTGCCGATGCAGCTCTTCGTCGGCTTCGTGTTCATCGGCGTCGCGCTCGGCATGCTGCTGAGCCTCGTCACCTACGCGATCGTCCGTCGCCGCCGCGACTTCGCCAGCGTCACGCAGTTCGCCGCCGATCACTACGAGGTGCGCGTGCAGGCGACGTCGCTCGCCAAGGCGCGCCTGGCGCTGGGAGCACCGACGCCCACGGCCGTGCGTGCGCCGGTGGATCTGAGCGAGCCGCCCCGGTACGGAGAGCGGATCACCCCCGGTGCCTCCGCGCCCACCCCGCCGTCCGCGCCCGAGCAGCCCGCGCCCGGCACCGAGGCGACTCCGCCGCTGGGCGGGCCGCAGGAAGCCCCTGAGGAGCCGAGCATCCCTCCGCGACCCGCCGATCCCGCGCCTTCCGCCGATCCCGCGCCTCCTGCCGACGGCACCGGTGCCGCGGACCCCTCGGCACCCGGCGTCCCGCCGCGCTCCGCGGAGACCGCCTGATGGCTGAAGGGCAGAGCGACGTGCCGCCGCAGCAACCGGGCCATTCGTCGCCGCCGCCCCCTCCGGGATACGTCCCGCCGCAGGCCCCCGGATACGCATCGTCGCCACCACCGACTCCCGGGTACTCGCCACCACCGGCTCCTGGATACGCGTCGCCGCAGGCTCCCGGCTACGCCCCACCGGCCGCACAGGGCTACGCCCCACCGGCCGCACACGGCTACGCCCCACCGGCCGCACAGGGCTACGCCCCACCGGCCGCACACGGCTACGCGCCACCGGCGGCACAGGGCTACCCCGTGGGCGGATACGCGGCGGGTGCGTACCCCGCAGCTGTCCCACCGCGCGGTCTCCTCCCGTGGGCGCTCGGTCTGCTGATCCTGATCCCGTTCCCCTTCGTGGGCGGGATCGCCTCGGGCATCGCGATGGCGGTGAGCGGGGGAGCCTCGCGCCGATTCGGCGGCCCGGCACGGGAGAACGCCAGGACTGCACTCAACTGGGGGCTCACCTATCTGCTCGTCTCGACGGTGCTGCTGGTGTCGCACTTCGTGATCCTGTTCACCCTGACGGCAGATTCCCCCGCCTCGGGCTTCTACCCGCTCGGGATCCCGATCACGCTGTACTTCGCCGTGTCGATCTTCCACCTCGCCCTCGTGATCATGGGTATGGTGCGGGCTTCGGGCGGAAAGATCATGCGCGTGCCGTTTGCGATCCCGTACCTGCGCGCCTGATGTCCACCGTCTCGGTCGATCTGCCCACGGGGACGACGACCGTCTCGGCCGACTGGGTGCCCGGGACGAACGGCTCGACTGTCGTCATCGCACACGGTGCGGGTGCGGGCAAGGACCACCCGTTCCTCCAGGGCTATGCGGACGCACTCGGCGCGCTCGGGTTCTCCACGCTGCGGTTCAATTTCCCCTACGTCGAGCAGGGGCGCCGGATGCCGGGACCGGCCACGCACGCGATCGCGACGTGGAGGGCCGTCGTGGCGTTCGCACGTGCGCAGGATCCGCAGGCGGCGGTGTGGGCCACGGGCAAGTCGTACGGCGGGCGCATGGCGTCGATGGCGGTCGCCGAGGGCCTCGTCGTCGACGGTCTCGCCTACCTCGGGTATCCGCTGCATGCGCCGGGAAAGCCGGAGAAGCCCCGGGCGGAGCACCTGGCGGCCATCGCCGTTCCGCAGCTGTTCGTCGAAGGGACGAATGATCCCTTCATCCAGCCCATCTCGCAGTTCGACGACGTCGTCGCGACGTGCCGGAACGCCAGGGTGGTGTGGATCGACGGCGGCGGCCACACCTTCGAGGTGAAGGGACGAAAGCTCCCGGCATCCGAGATCGGCGCGTCTCTCGCGCCGATCGTCGCGGAGTTCGCACGGCCCTGAGAGCATGGTGGGGTGAGTCTCGAACGAATCGCCCTGATCGCCGATGTGCATGGCAACCTGACCGCACTCGACACGGTGCTCGAAGACATCCGGCGGCGGGGGATCACCCGCATCGTCAACCTCGGCGACACGGCGGGCAAAGGACCGCGCGGGGAGGCTGCGGTGCAGCGCTGCCGTGCGGCCTGCGAGGTGAGCGTCCGCGGCAACTGGGACGACTTCCTCCCCTCGATCCCCGACGACGGGCCGGCCGAGATGCTCTGGTGGCGTGACGAGCTGTCGCCCTCCAGCAGGGCATGGCTCGGAGCGCTTCCGCTGAGTGTCGACATCGCGCTCAGCGGTCGGCGGATCCGCCTGTTCCACGCATCGGCGCAGAGCCCGCACGTCAGGGTGCACCATCGGCACACGCCCGAGCAGTTCTCGGCGATGTTCGAGGCGACGGAGATGACCGGCGACGGACCGCTGCCCGACGTCGTCGGCTATGCCGACATCCACGACGCCTACATCGAGACGAACGACGGACGCACGCTGTTCAACGTCGGCAGTGTCGGGAACCCGCTCGACACGCCCGTGTCGTCGTACGTGGTCCTCGAAGGAGGGGCGTCGGCCGACGACCCCTTCGCCGTGCAGTTCGTGCGGGTGCCGTACGACATCGAGGCCGAGATCGCCGTCGCCGAATCGCTCGACATGCCGACGACCGACGTATGGTCGATCGAGCTCCGCACGGCCGTGTTCCGCGGACGCCAGTCGTGAGAGGCCTGCATCACGTCGAGATCTGGGTGCCGAGCCTCGACGAGGCCGTCGAGAGCTGGAGCTGGCTGCTCGCACGACTGGGGTTCGCGCTCACCGGGGAGTGGCCGGACGGACGCACGTGGACGGCAGGGAGCGCCTATGTGACGGTCACGACCTCCCCGAACCTCTCGTCGGCAGCACACGATCGGCGTCGTGCGGGCGTGAACCACCTGGCGTTCTGGGGCGGTACGCGCATCGAGGTCGACGCCGTGCTCGCCGACGCGGAGGCCCACGGATGGCATCCGCTGTATCACGAGAGATACCCGCATGCCGGGGGACCGGACCACTACGCCGGGTGGGCGGAGAACGCTCAGGGTTTCAAAGTCGAGATCGTCGCCGACCCGCCGTCAGAGTGAGGTGAGCTCGGCGTCGGCGAGCAGCCGATGCATCGTGGAGAGTCCGAGAGCGCTCATGTCGGGATGCGAGTCCTCGTAGTACCAGACCAGTCCCATCGCCTGCTGCAGCGCCCAGGCCGCGCCGCGCAGCCATTCAGCCTCGCCTGAACCGAGGCGGTCGCGGAGGATCCGACGACGCGGGCCGTCGAACAGATGCCAGGCGCCGACGAGGTCGAGCGCAGCGTCAGCCGGTCCGAAGCCGCCGCCGTCCAGGACGCCGACCAGGTGATCATCCGACACCAGCAGGTTGAACGGCGTCAGGTCCCGGTGACTCATGACATCGGGGCCGGACGGGGGAACGACACGCAGTGCGCGCCACAGTCGCTGCACGCGAGCGGTGTCGAGCAGATGGCTGCTCCGGTCGATGCACAGCGCGATCCACTCGTCATGGTCGGTGAGGGCACCGCCGCGGCCCTGCCCGTCGAAGACACGTCCGCGCACGTCGGCCGTCCGCAGCGACGCGATCAGCTCGGCGAGGTCCATCGCCAGCGAATCGGATGCCTCCTGGTGATCGTGACTCGCGGTCTCTCCGGGCACCCAGGTCTGCACGGCCCAGGCGGACGGATACTCGGAGGTCGGCTCGCCGATGCCGACGGGCTGCGGTGCCGCGACGGTGCAGGTCTGCGCGAACTCGGACATCGCCTCGGCCTCTGCGGCCAGCGCCGTCTCCGTCGCGGGGAGCAGCGGGAACCGTGCCGCCAGATCATCGCCGATGCGGATGATCCGGTTCACGGTCCCGGAGGTGCGCACACGCCGGAGGGGGAGGAGGGCGAACTCGGGGAAACGTCCGACGATCAGCCGCGCGGCGTCGTCGTCGGTGAGCTCGAGCTCGCCCTCATGCATCCCGAGGTCAGCCCTGGACCCGAGCGATCCAGGCCTCGACCTCGTCGGCGGTGCGGGGGATGTCCGCCGAGAGGTTGACCGGACCGTCCTCGGTCATCAGGATGTCGTCTTCGATCCGCACGCCGATGCCGCGGTACTCGACCGGCACGGTGAGGTCATCGATCTGGAAGTACAGGCCGGGCTCGATCGTGAACACCATCCCCGGGGCCAGGATGCCGTCGTAGTACATCTCGCGCCGGGCCTGCGCGCAGTCGTGCACGTCGATGCCGAGGTGGTGCGACGTGCCATGGACCATGTATCGCCGGTGCTGCCCGCCGGCGTCGCCGTCGAGAGCCTCCTGCGCGGTGACGGGGAGCAGGCCCCACTCGGCGACGCGCTCGGCGATCACGCGCATCGCGGCCTCGTGCACCTCGCGGAAGCGCACGCCGACGCGTGCGGCGGCGAAGGCGGCGTCCGCCGCCTCGCGCACGGTCTCGTATACGCGACGCTGGACGTCGGTGAACGTGCCGGAGACCGGGAGGGTGCGCGTGATGTCGGCGGTGTAGAGGCTGTCGGCCTCGACGCCGGCATCCACGAGGATCAGGTCGCCGGGCACCACGGTGCCGTCGTTGCGCGTCCAGTGCAGGTAGCAGGCGTGCGGACCCGACGCGGCGATGGTGTCGTAGCCCTCGCCGTTCCCGTCCTCGCGGGCGCGGCGGTGGAAGACGCCCTCGACCACGCGCTCGCCGCGGGCGTGCGCGATCGCGGCGGGCAGAGAGCGGATGATGTCGTCGAACCCCTGGGCGGTGATGTCGACGGCGCGGCGCATCTCGGCGATCTCGAACTCGTCCTTGACCAGACGCAGCTCGGAGACGAAACGGGTGAGGTCGTCGTCCTCCTCCAGCACGAGTTCGCCGTCGACGCCGACATAGCGGTCGAGGTGCTCGGTGGCGATGTCGAGGTCGGCGGCGACGCCCGCGAGCGACGGACGGGGGCCGATCCAGAACTCGCCGACGGTCGCGTCCGCGTAGAACTCGGTCGTCGTGCGGTCGGCGCGCTCGCGGAAGTAGAGGGTGACGTCATGCCCTCCGTCGGTCGGCTCGAACACCAGCACCGAGTCGGGCTCTGCGTCTGCCGCCCAGCCGGTGAGGTGCGCGAACGCGGAGTGCGCGCGGTACGGGTAGTCGGTGTCGTTGCTGCGCTGCTTGAGCGAGCCCGCGGGGATGACGAGACGTGCGCCGGGGAACGCGGCGGACACGGCGGCGCGACGCGTCGCGGCGAACGACGCCTGCGGGCGGGGAGCCGGGACCGACTCCGGGCGCTCGGCCCACCCGGTCGAGATCGTGTCGAGGAAGCCGCGGGGGAACGGCTGCTTGCGGTTCGTGGTCGTCGCTTCGACGGGGGTCTCTGTCGTGGGCTCTGCGATCGTGTCGCGGTCTGCGGTGCTCATCGCTCCAGTCTGTCACCTGCGCGGAGCGCGCGGCATCTCAGCCCGCGGGCTCGAGCTGCACCACGAGTCCCCGGTGGTCGCTTCCGGTGGCATCGTCGATCACCGCGGACCCGGTGGGCGTCCAGTTCTGCGACGCCATCACGTGGTCGATGGGGGTGCTCAGCAGCGCCGGAAGCGAGCTCGGCCAGGTTCCGCTGTAGCCGTTCCCGGTGCGCGAGGCGGCGTCCCGGCAGTACCCCATGTCGCCGCCGTCGACGCCGAGACCCGCCATGTGGTCGATCGTGGCGTTGAAATCGCCGGCGAGGATGAAGTCGCCCGTCGGGCACTGATCGGCGATCCACCGCAGATCGCTCTGCCACTGCGCCATGTCCTCCATGCGCGGTGCCACGGCATGCACTGCGACGATCGCCGGTCCTCCGGCGTTCGCGTCGACCGGCATCAGGACCACGCTGGGCACGGAGCCGGTGTTGTTCGAGCCGTCCTCCGACGACGGGATCACCGAGTACTCGCCGAGGTCGGGGGAGACGAGGACCGTGGTGTGCCACGACTTCGGCCCGTCGACGACATCCGGCTGGAACTGCACGTGGTGCACCCACATCGGATGGCCCTGGTCCCGCAGTGACACGGCGATCTGCTCGCCGACCTCCTCGGTGGTCTCGGGGAGGGCGACGATGTCGGCCCCGCGCTCGAGGATCTGCCCGGCGACCTCCTCGGCCGAGACCTCGTCGCCCGCGGTGTTCCAGGTGAGCACGCGGATGCTCGTGTCGGTCGCCGCCGGGAGCGTGTCGCCGCCGAATCCGCGCTGCAGCCCGATGAGCCCCGTGGCACCCGCGCCCAGCAGCGCGATGATCAGCACGGACGCCGCGAAGCCGCGCAGCGGCCGGGCGAAGAGGAGCAGCAGCGCGATGACCGCGGCCACGAGGAAGCCCGCCAGCACGACGCCCCGCGCCGCGACGACCTGCGCGAACGGATAGGTCTGCTCGAGGTGGAAGAACTGCGGCCACACCGCGATCGCCGTCGCGATCGCGAGCAGCACCGTGACGAGAATCCCCAGTAGTCGAAGCATCCGCTCCAGCCTAGAAGGCGTCGCTGTGAAGACCCTGCCGCGCGGAGCGCGGGACCCCGGGCGGCGCCGTCGTCGGTACGCTCGGAGGATGCCTCTCGCTCGTTCCGCCCGCTTCGCCGGTCCCGCCGACCTGCACATGCACTCCAACCACTCCGACGGCACGGAACCGCCGGCCGAGGTGGTGCGCCAGGCGCAGCGATTCGGAGTGCGGACGATGGCGCTGACCGACCACGATCGCACCACGGGGTGGGACGAGGCAGCCGCGGCGACGGCCGAGCTGGGCATGACGTTCATCCCCGGCATGGAGCTCTCCGCGAAGCACGAATGGCGCAGCGTACATGTGCTCGGCTACCTGTTCGATCCCCTCGATCCGGCGCTGCAGGCCGAGACCGATCGGATCCGCGACGACCGCATCGGGCGCGCGGAGCGCATCGTCCGCAGCATCGGGCGCGACTACGACCTCGACTGGGACGACGTCCTCGCCCAGACGACGCTCGATGCCACCGTCGGGCGCCCGCACATCGCCGATGCGCTCGTCGCCCGCGGGATCGTCAAGGACCGCACGGAGGCGTTCGACGGCATCCTGCATCCTCGCGAGGGGTACTACGAGCCGCATTACGCCCCCGATCCGCTGACCGCGGTGCGGCTGATCACGGACGCCGGGGGAGTCGCGATCATCGCGCACCCGGTCACCGTCGGACGCGACCGCATGATGCCGGTGTCGTTCCTCGAGACGCTGATCGCGGCGGGCTTGGGTGGATTCGAGATCGACCACCGTGAGAACACCGAAGCCGGCAAGAGGACGCTGCGCGCGGTCGTCGCCGCGCACGACCTGATCGTCACCGGCTCCAGCGACTACCACGGCACCGGCAAGCCGAACCTCCCGGGGGAGAACACGACGGCGGAGGTCATGGTGGAGCGGCTGATCGAGCGTGCCTCCGGGTCGTCGCCTCGGTATCCCTGACAGCACGACGGGTATCCCTGAGGGAAAGACAGAGGGGCGGATGCCGCATCCGCGACATCCGCCCCTCTCATCGATCAGTCGGGGTGGCGCTCAGGCGCCGACCACCGGAGCCGCTCCCGCGCCGCCCGAGCCGCCGCGACGGCGGCGGCGCCGGCGAGCCGGGGCCGGCTTTCCGTCGTGGTGCTCCTTGCCGGCGCCGTCGTGCGTTCCGGCGCCCTCGGCGCTGCGGTCGGCCGACGACTCGGACGCCGAATCGGCCGACGTCGAGGCCTCCGCGCCCTCCGCGAACGTGGAGCCGACCGGGTTCGCGCCGCCGCGGCGACGCCGACGACGGCGGGTCCCGCCTTCGTCGGTGCCCTCGGCGGCTGCGACGGCGGCGCGCTCGGGGCGCGGTGTCCGCTCGGTCTTCACCGACTGCGTCTTGGGTGCCGACACGAGGCGGCCCTTGGTGCCGGCCGGGATGTTCAGCTCCTCGAACAGGTGGGGGCTCGACGAGTAGGTCTCGACAGGCTCGGGCTGGCCGAACTCGAGGGCGCGGTTGATCAGCGCCCACTTGTGCAGGTCCTCCCAGTCGACGAAGGTCACCGCGATGCCGGTCTTGCCGGCGCGGCCGGTCCGACCGGCGCGGTGCAGGTACGTCTTGTCCTCGTCGGGGATCGTGTGGTTGATGACGTGGGTCACGTCGTCGACGTCGATACCGCGGGCCGCGACGTCGGTCGCGACGAGGACGTCGCGCTTTCCGGCCTTGAACGCGGCCATCGAGCGCTCGCGCTGGTCCTGACCCATGTCGCCGTGCACGCCGCCGACGTTGAAGCCGCGATCGCCGAGTTCGTCGACGAGGCGCTGCGCCGCGCGCTTCGTGCGGGTGAAGATCACGGTCTTGCCGCGACCCTCCGCCTGCAGGATGCGGGCGATGATCTCATCCTTGTCGAGCGAGTGCGCGCGGTAGACGAGGTGCTTGATGTTGGCCTGCGTGAGTCCCTCGTCGGGGTCGTTCGCGCGGATGTGGATCGGGTTCGTCATGAAACGGCGTGCGAGCGCCACGATCGGTCCGGGCATGGTCGCCGAGAACAGCTGGGTGTGACGCACCGCGGGGACCTTCTGGAAGATCTTCTCGATGTCGGCGAGGAAGCCGAGGTCGAGCATCTTGTCGGCCTCGTCGAGCACGACCTCGGTCGCGTTCGAGAGGTCGAGCAGGCGCTGACCCGCGAGGTCGATGAGACGACCGGGGGTGCCGACGACGATCTGTGCTCCGGCCTTGAGCTGGTCGATCTGGCCCTCGTAGGCCTTGCCGCCGTAGATCGCGACGACGCTGGTCGAGCGGTTGCTCGTCAGCAGGTCGATGTCTTCGTACACCTGCACAGCGAGCTCACGGGTCGGCACGACGATGAGCGCCTTGACCCCGTGCTCGGGGTTCAGCCCCAGTCGCTGGACGACCGGGATGCCGAAACCGAAGGTCTTGCCGGTTCCGGTCTTTGCCTGGCCGATGATGTCCTGGCCGGGAAGGCCGAGGGGGATGGTCTGCTCCTGGATCGGGAAGGCGTCGACGATGCCCTTGGCGGCGAGTGCGTCGACGATGTCCGGATCGATTCCGAGATCAGCGAAGGTAGTCAATGTTCAGATGCCTGTCCGGCGACCTGCGAGGATCGCCATGTTCACGGATCCACGCCGTCTCTTGTGCCACAGGCGCGGGGCCCCGCTCCGACGGCGGGGACAACGACAGCCTACCCGAGGGGGTCGCCCGGGCAGGAAGTGCGCGTCGTCCGAGTAATGTAAACCCCGTGGTGAACTGGTTCTGGAAGCGTAGGACGCCCCGACGCACGATGACGTTGCGCAGTCGCGGTGATCAGGGGGCGGCGACCCGCGTCGACTTCGCCGAACTCGCTCCCGAGCTGCCGCGGTTCCTCGGACAGGCCGCCTATCTGCAGCTCGGCTACTTCGAGACGCTCACCCGGCTGATCAGAGCGACCCCTGAACTGTCCGAGAAGGAGTCCCTCTCGCGGGCGGCGGGAGCCGCCCTGACCAAGCACCGGGCCATCGTCGAGCTCATCGCCGCGCGCGGCGACGACCCGACGCAGCTCATGCTGCCGTTCCGAGAGAACCTCGACGCGTTCCGACGCAAGACGATCGGCGCGCGGCCACGCGAGACGCTCCTGGCCGTCTACATCACGGCCGGAATGCTCGACGACTTCTATTTCGCACTCGCCTCGAGCTATGGCGAGACGGGGGAGCGTGTCGCCGAGATCCTCGGTGAGGACGACGCCAGGCACGAGATCGTCGCGATCATCCAGGAGACGATCGACGGAGACGGCGAATGGCGCTCGCTGCTGTCGATGTGGGCGCGCCGCCTGGTCGGCGACACGATCCTCGTCTGCCGTTCGGCTCTGCGTCAGCCCGAGCTGGCGGCGATGAGCGAGGACCGGGTCGAGCTGGTCTACACCGAGCTCATGGGCGCTCACGCCCGGCGGATGGACGCGATGGGACTCGCGTCCTGATCAGTTCGTGCCCGCCGTCGGCCGTGCCGGGGTGGGACTCGCGTCCTGATCGAGCGCGTCTGCCGTCGGCCGGGCCGGGTCAGATGCCGAGCGCTGCTCTGTTCGCGGCATCCGCTCGGGTGCGCGCCGCGACGATGGCGATCGTCAGCACCGCGGCGACCACGACCGCGCCGAGCACGCTCGCGAGCCACAGCCAGACGCTGTCCTCGCCGACCCCGAGCCACTGCAGTCCCGTATAGGCGACAGCAGACAGCGCCGTCGCGATCGCCGGCGTCAGCGCGACCCCGCGGAGCTCCCGCCCGCCGATCATGAAGTGGGCGGCGACGCCGAGTACGCACGCCCCGATGAGTGCGAGAAGGATGTACATCGCGGTGTCAGGCGAAGAAGCCGACGCGACGGGACTCCTCGGTGCCGAGCTCGATGTACGCGAGGTTCGCGGTCGGGACCAGGTACGAGTTGCCCTTGACGTCGGAGAAGCTCAGGTGGGCGGTGTTCTGCTCGAGAGCCGAGGAGACCTGGCTGCGGACCTCGTCCGCGCTCGAAGCGGTCTCGAAGCTCAGCTCGCGGCCGGTGTTGGTGATGCCGATGCGGATTTCCACGCGTACTCCTGTTTTCCAGTCGACGATGCTGCGGTCGAGTCGACCACAGAGGTCGACGACTGCGCCCAACTCTACCGGGCGCGGACCGGCGCGGATCCTCCGCGCCCCCGGTTTCGCCCTGAGCGCACAGGGTCGCCGGATCGCCGGAGCGGGCGATGTCCCCGGGCCCCAGTAGCGTGGAGGACATGACAGAGGACGCCGCGCAGAACGCCGTGATCGGCGCCGATGCGACGGCATCCGGAGTCGTCATCGGTGCGCCGGGCACGGGCAAGACCCATGCGCTCACAGAGCGCGTGGTGCGACTCCTCGACACGGTCGGCATGCGCCCTGAGCAGGTTCTCGTGCTCACGCCCAGCCGACAGGCGGCCACTGCGCTGCGCGATCGGATCGGTGTGCGCATCGGTCAGGCCACTCCGGGCCCGCTGGCGCGGTCGCTCGGTTCCTTCGCCTTCCAGATCGTGCGCGGAGCGATGGTGCGCGCCGGAGCGGAGCCGCCGGCGCTGCTCACCGGCGCCGATCAGGACAGGCTGATCTCGGAGCTGCTCGCGGGCGACACCGAAGACGAGCACATCGACTGGCCCGACGCCCTGAGCCCCTCCGTCCGGGCATCGAAGGGGTTCCGCTCGGAGCTGCGGGCGTTCATCGACGCCTGCGTCGAGCTCGGCACCGGTCCCGCCGAACTCACGGCGACGGGTGACCCGGTGTGGACGGCGGCGGCCGACTTCCTCGTCGAGTACCGCGCGGTTCTCGACATGGCTCGTGCCTCCCACCGTGACGCGGCCGATCTGCTCGCCGAGGCCAGCGCGATCCTGCAGACCGCCGACGCTGCGGCTCTCGGACCGCTCGCCGATCTCGCCGTGGTGCTGATCGATGACGCTCAGGAGCTCACGCGCGGGGGCGTGGCCGTCGTGCAGGCGCTGCGGCGACGCGGCATCGCGGTGTTCGCCGTCGGCGACCCCGACATCTCCTCGGGGGCGTTCCGTGGCGCGAGCCCCGAGCTCTTCGCCGACCTCGCCGCGGAACTCGGCACGGTGCACGTGCTCGACCACGCGCACCGGCAGGAGCCCTCGCTCACTGCGCTCACGCGCACAGTCACCCAGGCGATCGGCGTCTCGGGACGCGTCGAACACCGACGCGCGCCGCTGCCGCCGGACGCCGCGGCGACCCCCGCGGTGGCGACATTCGTCGCGCCCTCTCCGTACGAGGAGCTCGACCGCATTGCGGGCGTCATGCGCGAATGGCACCTGAGCGACGACGTGCCCTGGGACCGGATGGCGGTGATCGCCCATGACACCCGACAGGTGAGCGAGCTCGAGGCCGAGCTCGCGGCGCGCGAGATCCCGACCAGGGCGGCGGGGGTGCAGCGTCCGCTCGGCAGCGAGTCGATCGTGCGCGACATCGTGGGGGTGGTCCGCCTGGCGCTCACGCCTCCCGACGAGCGCACCGCGCAGGACTGGGAGGAGGCACTGCGCACCCCGTTCGGCGGGATGGACGCGATCGGGCTCCGACGACTCCGCGCGCGCCTCCGGCATCTGGAGCTCGGACACGGCGGCTCGACCCCGGCGCGCGAACTCCTCGTGCAGGCGCTGACAGCCCCGGCGCACCTCGAGCTGATCGACGCCCAGGAGTCCCGCACTGCTGCCCGTTTCGCGCAGACCGTCGCCGAAGTGGCTGCGGGGGGCGCGGCGGGCGAGACGATCCACGACCTGCTCTGGCGGGTCTGGGACGCCGCGCGTGCGGTCGACGGGCGCAGGCTGCAGATCGCCTGGCGCGAGATGTCGCTGCAGGCGAGCGGTGCGGAGACCGCGCGCGCCCTCGACGCGCTCGTCGCCCTGTTCGGCGCCGCCAAGCGATTCGTCGAGCGCACCCCGAATGAGAGGGCGGAGGTCTTCGTTCGCGACGTCCTCGACAGCGAGGTCCCTGAGGACTCCCTCTCCAGCCCCGATCGGCCGGGCCGGGTGACACTGCTCACGCCCGCCACGGCGCTCGGCACCGAATACGACGCCGTCGTGGTCGCCGGGGTGCAGGACGGCGTCTGGCCGAACGTGCGCCTTCGGGGTGGACTGCTGCAGACCTGGCGCCTGGCAGATGCGATCGTCGCGGCGCGCAGTGGTGCGGCAGAGTCTGCGCCGGGTGCCCTCGACCGCCGTCGCACCGCGCTCCACGACGAGCTGCGACTCTTCGTGCGCGCCATCTCCCGCGCGCAGCGGCGGCTCCTCATCACCGCGGTCGACGACGACGATCTGACGCCCAGCCCCTTCTTCGCCTTCCTGCCGCCGCCGGAGCCCCCCGGGCGACACGCCTCGGCCGAGCATCCGCTCACCCTTCGCGGACTCGTCGCCCGTCACCGACGGGTGCTCACATCCTCCGCATCGGCCGCGGACCGACGCGAAGCCGCAGGCCAGCTCGCCGTGCTGGCGAGGGAGGGTGTTCCCGGAGCGGACCCGGCCGACTGGTACGGCATCGCGGAGCCGTCGACGATCAGCGCGCTGCGAGACCTCGCGAGCGAGGGAGCGCGCGTCTCCCCGTCGAGGATGGAGTCGTACGAGGAGTGCGGCCTGAACTGGGCGGTCTCGGCGCTGGGTGGAGACACGGTGATGCCCCCGACCGCGGGCATCGGCACGATCATCCACGAGGCCATGGAGAAGGCGCCCGACGGCGACCTCGAGCGGATGCGGGAGGTCGTGGCCGAGCACTGGCCGGAGCTCGACTTCGAGACCGCGTGGATCGGACGCAAGGAGCGCCGCCGGGCCGACGTCCTCGTCGATCGTCTGCACACCTACCTCGGCGACGTGCGCCGCGACGGAGGCCGGGAGCTCGCCAGCGAGGTGGAGTTCCGGTTCGCGGTCGACGTCGCCGGCGACACCGATGCCCCGCCGGGCGTGCACCCCGTGGGAGACGACGCCGCGAACCGCGCCGTCGTCCACGGCTACATCGACCGTGTCGAGCTGTATCCGCCAGGAGCGGGCGACCACCCTCATGCACGCGGTCAGAAGTGGCAGCCCATCGAGGGCGACGCGGGTCGCGAGCGGGTGGTGGTCGTCGATCTCAAGACCGGGAGAAGCGATCCCGAGTCCGACACCGCCGTGACCGAGCACGCCCAGCTCGCGGCCTATCAGATCGCCGTGCAGCAGGGACTCATCGAGGGCGCTCCCGCTGATGCGCTCGCCGGGGCACGCCTCGTGATCGTCTCGAAGACGCTCGCGAAGAGCGACTACCGCGTGGCCCACCAGCACACTCTGGGTGACGAGGCCAGAGAGGCGTTCCTGCGGCGCGTCGGCGAGGCGGCGAGGGGGATGTCGGCATCGAGCTTCACCGCGCAGGTCGAGTCGCACTGCGCCGACACGCAGCGACGGATCAACCCGTGCCGCATCCACACGGTGCCGGCGGTGAGCTCATGAGCCTCGGCGAGGCGCCGGTGGCCGCAGCCGCAGAGATCGGACGCTGGCCGGGCGAGCGAGGGATCTCTGCGACGGACATCGCGGCAGCGCTCGGGCAGCCGCCGCCCACTCCCGCACAGCAGCGCGTGATCGAGGCGCCGCCGATGCCCGCCCTCGTCGTCGCCGGCGCAGGCAGCGGCAAGACCGAGACGATGTCGGGCCGGGTCGTGTGGCTGGTCGCGAACGGCCACGTGCGCCGCGACGAGGTGCTCGGACTCACCTTCACACGCAAGGCCGCCGGCGAGCTGGCCGAGCGCATCGGCACACGGCTCGCCGTCATCGACGAGTACGGGCGACGGGGGCTGCTGCCGTTCCTGCCAGAGATCGTGTCGTCCGGCGCTCTCCGACGTGTCGACGACGCGGCGCCCGGAAGGCAACGCGAGCTGGTGCGTCTGCACGTGCTCGACGAACTCGCGGCACGCTACGGCACGGGCTGGGATCCGGCCACGCCGCGCGCCGCCGAAGAGCTGATGATCCGGCCGACGGTGTCGACCTACAACGCCTTCGCCGACGGCATCGTGCGGCAGCATGCCGCCCGAATCGGCCGCGACTCGGATGTCGCGATGCTCAGCCAGGCGGCATCCTGGATGCTCGCGCGCGAGGTCGTGCTCCGCTCCGACCTGCCCGAGCTGGAGGACATCGACTTCGCCCTCGGAACGGTGATCGACGCCGTGCAGCGACTGGCCGGTGATGTGCTCGACCACCGGGTCGACCTCGATCGCGCCGTCGCCCTGGCTCGCGAACAGGCCGAGCGGTTCGAGCCCTACCGCGGCAACGCCGACGTCGACAAGGCGGCGAGCAACCTGCAGGGACTGGGCACCCTCGCCCGTCTCGTGCGGGAGTACATCGCCGAGAAGGAGCGCCGAGGGGTGCTGGACTTCGCCGATCAGGTCGGTGGCGCCTATGACATCGTCGAGTCTGCGCCCGATGTCCGAGCCGCCCTGCGCGAGCAGCATCGAGTGGTGCTGCTCGACGAATACCAGGACACGTCCGTCATCCAGACGAGGTTCCTGGCCGAGCTGTTCCGCGACTCCGCGGTCATGGCGGTCGGCGACCCGCACCAGTCGATCTACGGCTGGCGAGGTGCGAGCGCCGACAACCTCTACGCGTTCTCCCGCACGTTCTCGAGCGCCTCGCAGAATGCGCAGACCTACAGTCTGATGACGAGCTGGCGCAACGACACCCGCATCCTCGACGTCGCGAACCGCGTGCTCGAGCCGCTGAGGCGTCCCGTTCTCGATGTGCCGCCGCTCGAACCTCGCCCTGGCGCGGGGGTCGGGGCCGTGGACGTGCGATTCCCCTTCACCGTCGATGACGAGGCGGAGCAGGTCGCGGACTGGTTCGCCGATCGCCGCGCCACGCATGCCGCGGCGTCGGATTCGCCGCACACCGGCGCCATCCTCTTCCGGTCGAAGCGACACATGCAGACGTTCGCGGCCGCCCTCGCGGCACGGGGCATACCGCACCGCATCCTCGGCCTCGGTGGTCTGCTGACCACGCCCGAGGTGGTCGACGTGGTGTCGACGCTGCGTGTCGTGCACGACCCGACCGCGGGATCGGCCCTGATCCGACTGCTCACGGGACCGCGGTTCGCGGTGGGAGTGGCCGACATGGCGGCGCTCTACGATCTCGGACGCACGCTCGCCGAGCGCGACACCGCGATGATGCCCCTGCCCGAAGAGGTGCGCGTGCGACTGCGCTCGTCCCGAGGGGCGGATGAAGCGGTGTCGATCATCGACGCGGTCGACATCGTCCGGGCCGTGCGCGACGACTACCGGCTGCTCGAGGGCATCAGCGCGGCGGGGCGATCACGCATCCGCGCCGCAGGAGAGATGCTCGAGCGACTCCGTCGCGCCAGCTCGCAGCCGCTTCCCGAGCTCATCCGTCTGATCGAACTCGAGCTGCGGCTCGACATCGAGCTCGCGGCGAACGAGACCCGCGGCCCCGCACGTGTCGCGGCCACGCAGCTGCGCGCGTTCTCCGACGAGGTGCGCGCATTCCTGTCCGCCGACGAACGAGGCACGATCGGCAGTCTGCTCGCCTGGCTCGACAAGGCCGAGAGCACCGATGAGCTGATGCCGCGCCCCGAACCTCCGGAGCCGGGAGTGGTGCAGCTGCTGACCATCCACGGCTCGAAGGGACTGGAGTGGGATTCGGTCGCTGTCGTGAGACTGGTGGCCGATGAGCTCCCCGGCCGCGTCTCGGACACGTCGGGATGGTTCGGATTCGGCGTCGTTCCGTTCGCGCTGCGCGGCGACCGCGATGCGCTGCCGCGTTTCGAATGGGACCCGGAGTCCGCCGTCGGCGACGAGACCGATCCGAAGAGGCGCAAGACGCTCGCCCAGTCATCGCTGTCGGGCGGGATATCCAAGGCCTGGCCCCAGGGCGGAGCGCTTCGCCGCTTCAAGAACGCCTACCGGGACTATCAGCAGCAGGAGGAGCGACGCCTCGCCTACGTCGCCGTGACGCGCGCCCGGACCGATCTGCTGCTGAGCGGCTCGCACTGGGCCGGGCAGAAGTCGCCGCGGGTGCCGAGCGCCTATCTCGTCGAGGCGATGGAGATCCTCGGCTTCGATCCGGTGCAGCCGGTCGACCCGGACGAGAACCCCTATGACGGGCCGGGGGCGACCCTGACCTGGCCGCTCGATCCGCTCGGGGCCCGTCGACAGGTCGTGGAGGCCGCGGCATCCGCGGTTCGGCTGGCCGCAGAGGGGGAGCCGCAGGCCTCGCCCGAACTGTCGAGGCTTCTGGCCGAACGGACCGCGCGCATGCGGGGCACCGACGCCCCGCCGCCCACCCGCGTTCCCGCGTCGCGTTTCAAGGACTACGTCACGGACTTCGGGGGCACGCTGTCATCGATCGTCCGCCCCATGCCCGAGAGGCCGTATCGGCAGACCCGACTGGGCACACTTTTCCATGCCTGGGTGGAACGTCGCAGCGAACTCGTCGGAGTGGGACGGCGGGTCGACGAGGCCCTCTGGGAGCTCGACGACGGTGACGATGCCCCTCTCGGGCAGGACATCGGAGGTGCGGTGGTCTCACCGGCCGATGCGGCCGATCTCGAGACGCTGCAGGAGATCTTCGAGCGCAGCGAATGGGCGGGTCGGCAACCTCTCGCCGTCGAGATCGAGATCGACTTCGCGCTCGGGGGAGGAGCGGCCTCGGGCGACGACGGCCACATCGTCATCTGCAAGCTCGACGCCGTGTACCGCAGGGAGGACCGCGGCGGTCGAATCGAGATCGTCGACTGGAAGACGGGCAAGGCTCCCCGCACGGCGCAGGAGAGGGAGGACCGGATGCTGCAGCTCGCGCTCTACCGGCTCGCCTACCACCGCCGTTTCGGGGTGCCGCTCGATGAGATCGATGTCGCTCTCTACTACGTCGCCGATGACCTGGTCATCCGCGGAGAACGGATCTACTCCGAGTCCGAGCTCTTCCAGCGCTGGAGCGCGGCGCGCGCCGCGCGCTGAGCTTCGTCCTCGGGCGACGACTCGTCCGACCCGTCACCGGTGTCGCCCGATGGGCGCACGACGGCGGGGGCGGCGTCACGTCGCTGCGTGTCATCGGGATGTCCCGGCTCCTGGTCCGGACGCTCGTCCACGCGCACGGACGAGAGGTCCTCGGTCGCGAGGCTTCCCACCTGCATGCGGCGCGCCGCTTCTGCCGCGGCATCGGACATGTCTCCGGTGGCGTCTTCGTCGTGCCACAGCTCGTTCGGGTTGTACGCATCGGTCTGCATCGACGTGTCGACGTCGGCGACGGATGCCGCGGCGGGCACCCGGTCGAGCGCGTCGAGGGCCGAGTCGACGCCGTCACGCCGCGATGCGATCACGCCGAGGTCGTCGTCGTGCAGCCCTTCGGCGAGTGACTCCAGGAGCGCAGCGGCATCATCGACGATGTCCTGCCGGCGCAGCGAGTCGCCGTGCACGAGCCAGCGGGCGAACTCCAGCTCGGCGTGCAGACGCGCACGGACCTCGAGTGCGGCGTCGGTACCGCGATCGGCGGCTCTGGCGTAGGCCGCGTGCACGTCGTCCGCCGCGTCGGGGGCCGCCGAGAGCCAGGAGAGGTCGATGGCGGGGTCGCCGACGGACAGCGAGTGCCACCCGATGAGGCCGGTGACCTCGGGGCCGAGATCCGGGTCGTCGCGGAAGAGGAAGGAGGTGGACTGGACGCCCCCGAGCACGACGGTCGACTCGTAGCGCCACAGGTCGTCGTCCGCGACGGCGTCGCGCCAGCGGATCGTCAGACGCGCCGGGACGCGACCGGTGGATGCGGCGGCGTCGACGAGGCGGATGAGCTCGTCGCGGCTCTCCTGCGCCGAGCGGGTGGTGAGCCCGGCTCCGCGCACGACCGACGTCGGCATGGTGTGCACGGCGGCGATCGCGGTTCCCATCGATTCGGCCGCGCCACGCCCCGCCGGGACCATCGCCGCCTCGATCTGGAATCCGGGCAGCAGCTCGGTCACGAGTGCGCGGGAGTCGCCGAGGCGGGTCTCGCCGATGTACTCGGGCGCCCGGAAGGGGAGCATCGCGCGGGCACCGGCCGTGAGCGCGCGCAGGGCGAGCGCCTCCGCGGCGAGTTCACGGGCCGTCTCGTCGTCGTCCGCGACGCGGATCGCGAGTTCGCGTCCGTCGGCGAGCGTGGCGACGGCGGAATCGAAGCGTCCGTCGCCGTCAGCGCTCAGCGCGCGGGCTCCGGTCACCTCCGCGCCCGGCAGTGCGGCAGTCACCGCCGCGGCTAGAGTGAAAGGAGAGCGTCGCATACCCCCAGGGTAGGTGGACGCAGGGGCGGTCCCGCTTCCGCCACGCCCGTGAGAGAGGGAGCCGATGACCATGAAGACCACGTCCCTCGACCGCGCCGCCGAATTGAGGGGCGAGCCCGGCCTCATCGACCGACTCCGTGCCGACCGCACCACCCGAGTGATCGCCACGCGTGGCGGTCGGGTGCGCATCGCGGACGGCGACCTCGATCACGCCACGCTCCTGCGGGTTCCCGTCGAGGAGATCGTCGAGGCCACCTGGGCTCTGCTCGGACGTGACCCCGACGGCCACGCCATCCTGCTGGCCGTCCTGCCGCCCGAGCCCGAGACGGTGAGCGTCGACACGGCCCCGGATGAGATGTGGCTGGGGCTGCGCGATCTGGGTGCCCGTCTCGACCCCGACGAGACCGAGCTGCTCATCGAGGCGCTCGCCCTGGGCGGCTGGCTGCGGGACGCTCCGTTCTGTCCGTCCTGCGGCGGCGGCACCGAGCTCCGACAGGCGGGGTGGTCGAGGCACTGCCTGGTCTGCGGACGCGAGCACTTCCCGCGCACCGATCCTGCCGTCATCGTGGCCGTGGAGAGCGCCGACGGGGAGCGCCTGCTGCTCGGTGCCAACGCGAACTGGGGCGGCCGCATGTACTCCTGCTTCGCGGGGTTCACCGAGGCGGGGGAGTCGCTCGAGGCGACGGTGCACCGTGAGCTCGAGGAGGAGTCCGGCGTCCGGCTCGCCTCGCTGCGCTACGTCTCCTCGCAGCCGTGGCCGTTCCCGCGCTCGCTGATGCTGGGCTTCCGCGCGGTCGTCCTCGATGAGGGCGATGTGCGGCCCGATGGCGAGGAGATCATCGATGCGCGGTGGTTCACCCGCGAGGAGATCGGTTCCGCCCTCGCCGGCGACGGGCCGGTCGGTCTTCCCGGTCCGTCGTCCATCGCCCGCGCCCTGATCGTGTCGTGGTTCGAGGAGCGCGCGTGAGCGCGCTCGACGCCCTCGACGAACGGCAGCGGGAGGCGGCATCCGTGCTGCGCGGACCCGTCGCGGTGCTCGCGGGGGCCGGCACGGGGAAGACGCGTGTGATCACCCACAGGATCGCCCACGGCGTCGATACCGGTGCGTATTCGCCCTCGCGCGTGATGGCGGTGACGTTCACCGCCAAGGCGGCGGGCGAGCTGCGGGGACGTCTGCGGGCACTGGGTGTCGAGGGCGTCGCCGCGCGCACCTTCCATGCGGCCGCTCTGGCGCAGCTCAACTTCTTCTGGCCCACGCTCGCGGGTGCTCCGGCCCCGTCGATCATCGACAACAAGGTGCGCATGCTGGGGCAGGCCGCCGATGCCATGCGACTGCGCCCGAGCACCGCCACACTGCGCGACATCGCCTCCGAGATCGAATGGCGCAAGGTGTCGATGCTGTCGGTCGACGCGCACGCCGGCCTCGGGCGGTCGGTGAGCGGTGTCGACACGCAGCAGCTGGTCGAGCTGCAGCAGCGCTACGAGGCACTGAAGGACGAACGGCATCAGCTGGATTTCGAGGACGTCCTGCTCGCGTGCGCGGGGATGCTGGAGGCGGAGCCCCGAGTGGCTGCCTCCGTGCACGAGCAGTATCGGCACTTCACGGTCGACGAGTATCAGGACGTGTCGCCGTTGCAGAACCGTCTGCTGGAGCTCTGGCTGGGCGACCGGCGCGACATCTGCGTGGTGGGCGATGCCAGCCAGACTATCTACTCGTTCGCCGGGGCCGAGCAGCGTTTTCTGCTCGAGTTCGGACGCCGGCATCCTGATGCGACGGTCGTCCGCCTCGAGACCAACTACCGGTCGCAGGCGCCGATCCTCGAAGCGGCGAACGCGCTCATGAAGGGCAGGCCGGGTGCGCTCGAGCTCGTCCCCGCGCGCGAGACCTTCAACGCGGATGCCCCCACGGTCACCGCGTACGACTCCGAGCGCGAAGAGGCCGAGGGCATCGCCGCGGCGGTGTCGGCACGGATCGCCGCGGGCACCTCGCCCGCCGACATCGCCGTGCTCTACCGTGCGCACGCGCAGTCCGCCGCGCTGCAGCAGGCGCTCGCCGCCGAGGGTGTCGCGACCTCGGTGCTGGGCGGTACGCGGTTCTTCGCGATGCCCGAGGTGCGACAGGCGATCCTCGCGCTGCGGGCAGCGGCCGTCGCTCCCACCGAGCAGGGGTTCCTCCCGGGGGTCCAGCGTGTCCTGCGCGAACTCGGCCTGAGCGACGAGCCTCCTGCCGCGGGTGGCGCGCAGCGCGACGGCTGGGAGGCGCGACGCGCGATCCTCCGGCTCGCGGAGGATGCCGGGCCCGACGAGAACCTGCGCACGTTCAGCGATTCGCTGATGGCTCGTGCCAAGGACCAGCATGAGCCGACCCTGCGCACCGTCACGCTGTCGACGCTGCACGCCGCGAAGGGGCTCGAATGGCCGCACGTGCACCTCGCGGGGTGGGCCGAGGGGGCGCTGCCGATCTCTTATGCCACCGGATTCGAGGCCATCGATGAAGAGCGACGTCTCGCGTACGTCGGTGTCACGCGAGCCGCGCGTACGCTGGCGCTCTCCTGGTCTCGATCCGCGGGGCGAGGGGAACGAGCGCCGTCGCGGTTCCTCGCAGAGATGGGGACGACGGCACGCGGCACCGGCATTCTTCGTGAAATGTCACCGAACGCCACTCGCGCCGACCGTCGCCGCTGATCACCGCATACTCGCCCGGTGACGCGGATGCCGCCAGCAGCCGGGCGACGAGCGTGGCCGCATCGGCGACGCGTGCCGCGCTGAGAGCGCCTGCGGGGCGCGCGATGAGCTGCGCGTGCAGGCGCGGCCATGCCGGATCCTTCGCGCTGTCGTGCGCGTCGCGGCAGCTCAGACACGGCGAGATGCCGGGGATGATCACGGGGCCGACGGTCGTCCGCCCGCGCTCCCACGACACCGGCAGGTGTGCGGTGTCCTCCCGCAGGTAGCGCGCGAACTGCAGCGCCGCGGCCGCCCCCTCCACGAGCACGACGCCGACGTGCCGGGGATCCCCTCGCACTCCGTCGGCCACGCCCTCGTCGATCAGCGCCTCCCGCATCCGGTATTCGCAGCGGCCGTCGAGGACGTCGATGCTCTCCACCCACGCCGCAGGGGGAGAGGGGGCGTCGTCGACCAGCAGCGGCTGGAGCCGCGCCAGCAGCTCGCGCGCGTCGGCGCGCGGTGCGCCGGCTGCATGGGCGACGACGTCGAAAGTCGAGCGGCGGAACCCGGCCGCCATGCGCGCGACGAGCCGCTCCACCCACGGTTCGGAGGCGGGGATCCGCAGAGTCCCCTCGATGCCGATCTGCAGGGTTTCTCCGTCGCGCCACAGCAGAGGGATGGCGGGGTCGAGGCGGGTCGTGATCTGCGGGCTCAGCGGAGGCATCCCTCGATTCTGGGGATCATCGCGTGCCGTGGGACGCCAGGAGGGCGATCGGTGGACAACATCGGTCGCCCTCGGCGTCTGTGCAGAAGAGGTGTCGGTCCGGTGCGCGCACCGGACCGACGGCCGGATCAGACCGGTCGCTCGCCCCCGGTCCCGTCGCCGGGCCCCCCGTCGCCGGGGTCCTCGCCGTCGCGCTCCTCGCCGTCGCGCTCCTCGCCGTCGCGCTCCTCGCTGTCGGTCCCGGAGGCGTCCGTCTCTGCGTTCCTCTCCGACGAGAAGTCGTCGCCGTCGAGCAGACGCGCCAGCGCCTCGTCGAACTCGTCGGCTGCCGGCTCCTCGCCGCGGGCCGTCGCCTGCAGCCGCGCCACCAGTGCGGACGGGTCGTCGATGTCCTCCGAGGTCGGCATCAGGTCGGGGTAGTCCCACAGTGCGTCGCGTCCGGCGGCGCCGACCGCGTCGGTGACGGCCTGCCACATGGCCGACGCCTCGCGCAGCCGGCGCGGGCGGAGCTTGAGTCCGACGAGAGCGCCGAGGGCGTCTTCCGCCGGGCCGCCCACCGCGCGGCGACGTCGTGCGGCCTCGGCGATGCGAGCACCGTCGGGGAGTCGAGACGTGGCCTGGGCGGTGACGACGTCGACCCACCCGTCGATCGTCGCGACCAGGTTCTCGAGCCGCGCCAGCGCCTCGCCCTGCGCCTCCGTCTGCGTAGGCAGCAGTGCGCCGCCCTCGATCGCCGACCGCAGCTCTTCGGGGTTCGAGGGGTCGAGTCGGCTCGCGACGTCTTCCAGCGCGTCGACGTCGACCGTGACGCCCCGCGCGAAGTCGGTGATCTGCGCCATCACGTGCAGGTGCAGCCACTTCGCGTGGCGATAGAGCCTCGCGTAGGCCAGCTCGCGTGTGGCGAGGTAGAGGATGATCTGGTCTTCGGGGATCTCGAGTCCGTCTCCGAAATCGCTGAGATTCTGCGGAATCACCGCTGCCGTTCCGGCCGGGAGCACGGGGATGCCGACATCACCGCCGGACACCACCTCGAGGGCGAGTGTGCCGAGCACCTGTCCGAACTGCGCCGCGAACACCGATCCGCCCAGTCCGCGCATGAGCTTGCCGGCCCCCTGCACGACCTCGCGCATCTCTTCGGGCACCTGGGTGTCGAGGGCGCTGGTGAGCGCATCCGCGATGCTCGTGGACACCGGCTCGGCGATCTCCTTCCACACGGGGAGGGTCGCCTCGACCCACTCGCCGCGGGTCATCGCCCTGGGCCGCTCGGCGAGCTCGGAGATCGTGGTCGCCTCGCTCAGCCACAGATCGGCGAGGGCGAACGAGTCGACCAGCGAGGTACGCGATCCCTCGGTGATGCCGAGTCCGTCGCGGTTGGCGATGTGCAGCGCCTGACGCAGCGCGTTCTCCCACGCATCGCCGCCGAAGGCTCCCTGCAGCTGAGACATGATCGTCTGCATCATCGCCGGGTCGAGCTGGATGCCGTCCATACCGGAGAAGGCGTTCCGCAGCGCTTCGGGGTCGATGTCACCGCCGCCCTGGCCGGCCATCATTCGTCGGAGGAACTCTTCGAAGTCCTCGGGGGTGGGGTCGTTGTCTGGCATGTCGCTCGCCTCTCAGCACGTCTGAAGCCGTGGCATCTACGCTAGTCACCGGAGTGGCCGCCAGACCCCGACGCGGGCAGATCGCTGTACGCCGCCCGCGAACGACGGAGGAAACTGTGGATCGAACCCGGTCTGTGAAGCTCGGGCTGGGCGTCTGGGCGCTGATCGTCGCGCTGATCGCCCTCGTCGTGCTCACCTTCCTTCCGACGCCCTACGTGATCCAGCGTCCGGGCCCGGTGTACGACACCCTCGGCACCGCTGCCGGCGCCGACGGCGAGCAGGTCCCGCTGATCCAGATCGACGGTGCGAAGACATACGAGACGGCGGGAACGCTCGATCTCACGACCGTGCAGGTCGTGGGCAACCGCGAGCGCACGCCCAGCTGGTTCGAGCTCGCTCTGGCGTGGACGGACTCCTCTCGCGCCGTCGTCCCGATCGACTCGGTGTTCCCCGAAGGCGTCACGACCGAGCAGCGCGACGAGCAGAACGCGACGCTGATGGTCGATTCGCAGCACGAGGCGACCGCCGCCGCACTCGATGAGCTCGGATACGACACCGGCGCCGAGGTCGTGGTGCAGCAGGTCATCGACGATTCGCCCGCCGAGGGCAGCCTCGAGGCGGAAGACGTGATCACCGGGGTCGACGGCGCCGCGGTGAGTTCCGCGAAGCAGCTGAAGCAGGCGATCCAGGATGCCGGCGGTGCCCCCGTCGCACTCACCGTGCAGCGCTCGGGCGACGAGCGGGTCGTCGAGGTCACGCCCGAGGCGCAGACCCAGGGGGATGTCACCACCTGGCTCATCGGCGTCTCTCTGCGCACCGACTACGACTTCGCGGTCGACGTCACCCTGCAGCTCGACGACGTCGGCGGTCCGAGCGCGGGAATGATGTTCGCGCTCGGGATCATCGACACGCTCACCGAGGGCGAGCTCAACGGCGGGGAGAACGTCGCCGGCACCGGCACCATCGAGGCCGACGGGACGGTGGGACCGATCGGCGGCATCCGTCAGAAGCTCTACGGCGCGCGTGACGCCGGTGCCGACTACTTCCTCGCGCCCTCGACGAACTGCAATGAGGTCGTGGGGCACATCCCCGACGGGCTCACGGTGGTCAGCACCTCCACGCTCGAAGAGTCACTTGCGGCTCTCGATGTGATCGCCGACGGCGGCGACGTCGATGCCCTGCCGACCTGCGATGTCGTGACCTCCCCGTGACAGGGTGAACAGCCGCCGCACAGTGAGGCGAGCCTAGGATGGAAGGGTGACCTCGACTTCCGCACCGAACCCGGCCACTCCTCGAACCTCGCGAAGAATCTTCGGGATCTCGCTGGCGATCATCGCCGCGCTGATCGCTGCCTTCTTCGTCTTCGCATCGTTCTACACCGAATTTCTCTGGTTCGACCAGGTGGGCTTCACCGGAGTGCTCACCACTCAATGGTTCGCCACGGCGGTGATGTTCGTCGTCGGCTTCCTGGGTATGGCGGTGCCGTTGTTCGTCGCCATCCAGCTCGCGTACCGTCTGCGGCCCGTCTACGTGCGCCTGAGCTCGCAGCTGGACAGGTACCAGGAGGTCATCGAACCGCTCCGTCGCCTCGCGATGTGGGGCATGCCCATCTTCTTCGGCCTGTTCGCCGGCTTCTCCGCGGCCAGCCAGTGGAAGACCGTGTGGCTGTGGGCCAACGGTGTCACCACCGACACCACCGACCCGCAGTTCGGCGTCGACACCGGCTTCTACATGTTCGCGATGCCGTTCTACTCGATCCTGCTCGCGTTCGTGTCCGCCGTGCTCCTGCTGACGCTCGTCGTGACCGCGCTGGTGTCGTACCTCTACGGGTCAGTGCGCATCGGCCAGGGTGAGCTGCGCATCTCCAAGCCCGCGCGCATCCAGCTCGCGATCCTCGCCGGTCTCTATCTGCTCGTGCAGGCGGCGAGCCTCTGGCTCGACCGGTTCAAGACCCTCGTCGCCCAGGACGATCGCATCGTCGGCCCCGCCTACACCGGAGTGAACGCGACGATCCCCGGTCTCGCGATCCTCACCATCATCGCGGCGATCGTCGCGATCCTCTTCTTCGTCACGGCCGTCATCGGCCGCTGGCGCTTCCCGCTGGCCGCGACCGCGCTGCTGATCGTCGCCTCGCTCGTCGTCGGCGTCGGCTTCCCGTGGGCTGTCACGACCTTCCAGGTGCGCCCGAACCAGAACGCCTACCAGGCGGAGTTCTACCAGCGGAACATCGACGGCACGAAAGAGGCGTACGGGGTCGCCAATCTCGAGACGACTCCGTTCGAGGCCGAGACCGACGCCGAGGCGGGGCAGCTGCGCGCGGACGCCGAGACGACGGCATCCATCCGCATCGTCGACCCTGCGGTGATCAGCCCCGCGGTGCGTCAGCTCGAGCAGTACCGCGGGTACTACCAGTTCCAGCAGAACCTCGACGTCGACCGCTACGAGATCGACGGCAAGATGCAGGACACCGTGGTGTCTGTGCGCGACCTCGACATGGAGGGCGTCGACGTCAGCAACTGGAACAACCGCGCCGCGGTCTACACGCACGGCTACGGTCTGGTGGTGGCCGCGGGCAACCAGCGCACGAGCGACGGAGAGCCCGTCTTCCTCGAGCGCGGCATCCCCTCCGCGGGATTCCTCACCGACCAGGAGAACTTCGAGCCCCGCGTGTACTTCGGCGAGAACTCGCCCGAGTACTCGATCGTCGGGTCGCCCGACGGATCGGACCCGGTCGAGATCGACTACCCGCGCGGCAAGGACGGCTCGAACGAGACCAAGACCACGTTCGAGGGCGACGGTGGGCCGAAGATCGGCAACACCTTCACGAAGCTCCTCTACGCGCTGAAGTTCCAGTCCGAGCAGATCCTCTTCTCCAACCTGGTGAACGACGACTCGCAGATCCTCTACGACCGCGATCCGAAGACCCGAGTGCAGAAGGTCGCGCCGTACCTGGAGCTCGACAGCGATCCGTACCCCAGCGTGGTCGACGGCAAGATCGTCTGGATCGTCGACGGCTACACGACCAGCGCCACGTACCCGTACTCGAAGAACGTGAGCCTCTCGGAGGCGATCGCCGACTCGAACCTCCCGTCGCCGACCCTCGCGATCGACGACATCAACTACATCCGCAACTCGGTCAAGGCCACGGTCGACGCATACGACGGA